>CAMFES010000148.1 GCA_945949525.1 uncultured Veillonellaceae bacterium | reverse complement strand
ACCAGTCTGAATAATTGCGTACATTCTCTTACACCTCCCTGTTATTGTACTCGCCAATTACGGTAGAAACGCCCTAAAGCCTTTCATTTACGAACCTCATCGTGCGGTTGGGGAAAGCGCGCATATAAGCTATTACAGCGCACTCACATTGACATATTTTACCATCAGCATTTATTAATGTCAATAAAAATTTTATACAAAAATATACTTCAGGACGAAAATTACAGCCAGCACATACACCACAGGACTGATTTTTTTCTTGGCGGCAGCGCCGCTGAACAGGTTGATGATAACGTAGGAAATCACACCCATGGAAATGCCCTCGGAAATGGAGTACATGAACGGCATGGCGATAGTAGCGATATAGGCAGGCACAGCCTCGGTGAAGTCATCGAAATTGATGCGCATCAGGCTGCTGAGCATCAGGAAGCCTACCACAATCAGAGCCGGAGCCGTTGCAAAAGCCGGAATTGCCAGGAAAATAGGTGCCAGGAACAGGCTCAGGGCAAACAGCACGGCACTGACAATGGCAGTCAGGCCGGTACGTCCGCCCACGCCTACACCGGCGGAGCTTTCCACAAAGGTAGTAACCGTGGAGGTACCCAGCACTGCACCGGCAGTAGTGGCAACGGAGTCAGCCAAAAGGGCGCCCTTGATATTTGGCAGGCGGCCATCCTTGTCCAGCATGTCAGCCTTGGAGGCAACGCCAATCAGGGTTCCCAGTGTATCAAACAAGTCAACGAACATGAAGGTGATGACGATAGTCACAAAGTTCAGGGTAGCAATGGCGCTGAAATCCATCTGCATAAAGGTCGGAGCCATGCTAGGAATAGCTATACCGTTGGCGAAGCTAGGCATAACGGAGAACATGCCCTGGGCAGGGTCAGGCACATACAGCCCGGTCAGCTCGCAGACCATGCCTGCAATCCAGGTGCCGAGAATGCCCCAGAGAATACCGCCAGGCACCTTCTTTGCCATCAGCACGGCAGTGAACAGGGTTCCCAAAAGAGCCAGCAGCGCACCCATGCCGACAGTATGGAAAGAGCCATCCATCAAAGCGGCGCGGAACGGATACAGTCCCACCAGCGTAGGGCCGTCCACAACAATCTTGGCGTTCTGCAGGCCGATGAAAGCGATGAACAGTCCGATACCGCTGGTCACACCGTATTTCAGTGCCGGCGGAATGCAGTTGAAAATCGCCTCACGCACCCTGGTAAGGGATAAAATGATAAAAATAATACCTTCAACAAATACGGCAGCCAGCGCAATCTGCCAGGAATACCCCATCTGTGCTACCACGGTAAAGGCGAAAAATGCATTCAGCCCCATACCCGGTGCCAGTACAAAGGGATAATTGGCAAGCATCGCCATGATCAATGTACCAATGCAGGCACCAATGGCAGTTGCCGCAAATACTGCACCTGCATCCATCCCGGTAGTCCCCAGAATACTAGGATTTACCGCCAGAATATACGCCATTGTCATAAAAGTGGTAATGCCGGCAATGACCTCCGTGCGGACACTGGTACCATGCTCCTTTAGATGAAAAAATTTCTCTAAAGCTTCACTCATTTCTAATCCTCCTCTACTTCCTTATGAAGCTACTTAAAAAAGAATACGCCGACTAGAAAACCAAGCCGGCGAAACTTAAATACCCAATTATATTACATTATTTTGAACTAAATTGCAATAGAAAAAATATCCATATCCATCAGATAAAGCTCCATCAGCCATTCAGTCCGCCAAAGCCATTTCAGCAGCTCTGTTTGCATGAATGACCGTTGTATCAAACACCGGCAAAACAGCGTCCTCGGCACGGATTAAAAGCCCGATTTCCGTACAGCCCAAAATCACGCCCCCGGCTCCCGCCGCCTTCAGCTTATTGATGATTTCTGCGTATTTTTTCCGCGAACTTTCCTTGATTTCGCCACGGCACAATTCATTGTAAATAACATCATTGACTATTTCAATGTCATCGGCCTCCGGCACCACTACCTCTATGCCGTTGTCCGCAAGCCGCTGCTTATAAAAATCCTGTGTCATGGTGTACTTCGTCCCCAGGAGTGCAGCCTTCCTTATGCCCTTCTTTTTCAGGGCAGCTGCCGTTGCATCAGCTATATGGATAACCGGTATCTGCAGCTTCGGCAGCATCTCAGGCACCACCTTGTGCATGGTATTGGTACAGATGACGATATAATCCGCCCCTGCCTGCTGCAGCTTCACCGCCGCATCAGCCATTATCTCTGCGCTTTTAGCCCAATCCCCGGCAGCCTGGCAGGCCTCAATCTCCGCAAAATCCACACTGTAGAGAATAAGCCTGGCAGAATGCAATCCTCCCAGCCGTTCCTTTACCGCCTCATTGATAATCCTGTAATAAGGAATAGTGCTTTCCCAGCTCATGCCGCCAATTAACCCCAATGTCTTCATATAGCTTCTTCCTTTCTCCCAACAAATATGAAAAAAGCACCAAACCGAAGTTTGATGCTTCATTTTCCAAGATGGCGGAGCAGAGAGGATTCGAACCTCCGCAGCCTTGCGACCCTAACGATTTAGCAAACCGTCCTCTTCAGCCTCTTGAGTACTGCTCC
>CAMFES010000147.1 GCA_945949525.1 uncultured Veillonellaceae bacterium | reverse complement strand
AATATGGCCTTTGAAATTAGTCCTGTGAGGCTGATAAAGGAAGCTGATATTTTGTGTTTGAGTGTGTAAAAAGCGGGTGGCTTTCTTGTGCCTTTTCGGGTGCGAGAGAGCTTTTTTCTTTTTTAGGACGCTTGAAAAATTCCGCCTGAGATTTTCTCACATGGCGGTGATGAACGGAAAAGGAGTGATTGCTTTGGGGAAAAATAGCGTGTCCCTCAGAGGCAAGGATGTCCTGGCGCTGGCCGACTTCTCTGCTGATGAAATCCAGACTATTCTGGAAACTGCCAAGGAAATGAAGAATATCATTCACCGTGATATCAAGAAGGTGCCTGCCCTCAGGGGCAAGTCCGTCGTGACGCTGTTCTACGAGCCTAGTACCAGAACGCGTTCTTCCTTTGAGCTGGCAGGCAAGTACCTGGGTGCCGATGTGGTGAACATCACTGCCGGTACCAGCAGCATCGTCAAGGGCGAGAGCCTGCGGGATACCCTCTATACAGTGGAGGCCATGGGGGTTGATGCCATCATCATGCGCCACAAGGCAGAGGGCGCGGCAGAGTATGCCTCCAAGGTAGTCAGTCCTGTGATTATCAATGCCGGTGACGGCGCTCATGCCCATCCTTCCCAGGGGCTTTTGAACCTCTTTACCATCATGGAGAAGAAGGGGCGCTTTGAGGGGCTGAAAGCGGCTATACTGGGTGATATCACCCACAGCCGCGTGGCACGCTCCGATATTCAGGGCATGCGCAAGATGGGCATCGAGGTGCATCTGGCAGGGCCGAAAACACTGCTGCCACGCTATCTCTTTGAGGAAGACGGCATCTATGTCCATGACCGCATCGAGGACGCCATCAAAAATGCGGATGTGATCAATGTGCTGCGCATCCAGCTGGAACGCCAGAAGGCAGGCCTGTTCCCATCTCCGAGGGAGTATGCCCGCATCTTCGGCATCAACAATGCCAGATTGGAGCTGGCCAAGAAGGATGTGCTGATTCTCCATCCTGGCCCGATGAACAAGGGGCTGGAAATTTCTCCGTTTGTTGCTTATGGTGACAATTCAGCTATTCAGGAGCAGGTGCAGAACGGTGTGGCTGTCCGTATGGCTATTTTGACGCATGCACTGACTGGAGGTAAGGAAGTATGAAAATTTTGATTAAGGGCGGCAGGGTGATTGACCCGGCCAACAAGATAGATAAGATTGCCGATGTGCTGGTGGAGGATGGCAGGATTGCCGCTATAGGCGAGGGGCTTTCCGCCGAGGGCGCAGAGGTATTTGAGGCAGAGGGAAAGATTGTTTCCCCTGGCCTTATAGATATGCATGTTCACTTGCGTGAGCCAGGGCAGGAGGCCAAGGAAGATTTCGCCTCCGGCTCCCGTGCGGCGGCGGCCGGTGGCTATACCAGGGTTGCCACCATGCCGAATACCAGGCCGGTGATTGATAACTCCGCCTTGGTAAAGGCCATGCAGAAGCGTGCTGAGGAAGATGCGGTAGTCCATGTGGAGATTATCGGTGCTGTTACCAAGGGCCAGCAGGGTGAGGAAATGGCTGAGATGGGGGATATGGTGCAGGCAGGTGCCATTGCCTTCTCCGATGACGGCCATTTTACCAAGTCTGCCAAGGTGCTTCTGAACTGCTATGATTACCTGAGAACCTTTGACAAGGTGATTATCAACCACGAGGAGGAAACTTCCCTGGTGGAGGAAGGTGTCATGAACGAGAGCCATCGGAGTGCCATGCTGGGCATGAAGGGGCGTCCGACTGTGGCGGAGGATATTGCAGTAGCCCGCGATGTGATGCTGGCGGAGTATGCTGATGCCAGGGTGCATGTGGCTCATATCAGCTCAGGCCGCGCTGTGGACATCGTGCGCCAGGCCAAGGCACGGGGCGTCAAGGTCACTGCCGAGGTTACGCCGCAGCACCTGACCATGACGGACGACCTGGTAGAGCTTTTTGACAGCTCCACCAAGATAAATCCGCCACTCAGGGAGCAGAAGGATGTGGATGCGGTGCTGGCAGGCCTTCTGGACGGCACCATTGACTGCATCGTCACCGACCATTCCCCTCATGCCCAGGAGGAAAAGGACAGGGAGTACATGTATGCCCCGAGCGGCTTCCCTGGGTTGGAAACTGCCGTAGGCGTCCTGCTGACTGACCTGGTGCATACCGGCAAGCTGGATATTGCCATGATGATTGAAAAGATGACGGCTGCTCCTGCCCGTATTTTCGGCATCAATGCCGGAAGCCTGGCAGAAGGCATGCCTGCTGATATAACCGTAATTGACCCGGAGCTGGAGTGGACTGTAGACGACAAGAAGTTTTATACCAAGGGCTCCCATTCGCCGTTTGTAGGCCGCAGGCTGAAGGGCAAGGCTGTCATGACCTTTGTGGATGGCAGGCTGGTGATGAAGGACGGGGAAATCCTGGCCTAAGGGGCGCGTAAGGCGTTTTGCTTGACTTCGGGGCAACCCGGAGATATTTCGGAGGTGTAATTTTGAAAGGTAAGCTCATTTTAGAAGACGGCAGCGTTTTCACAGGCAATTTACTGAATAATATCAAGGCTACCGGCGAGGTAGTTTTCAATACAGGTATGACCGGCTATCAGG
>CAMFES010000146.1 GCA_945949525.1 uncultured Veillonellaceae bacterium | reverse complement strand
GGCAACAACATGACCAATTCCTACATGTACGGCTGCGCCAAGGCAGGCATTGATTTTGTTTCCGCCAATCCGAAGGGCTTTGAGCCTGATATGCAGGTTTTTGAAAATGCCTGCAAGGATGCGGAGGAAACCGGCGCCACCATTAAGCTGGTCAACGACCCGTTTGAGGCAGCCAAGGATGCTGATATCGTGGTTACTGATACCTGGGCCAGCATGGGGCAGGAGGACGAGCACGAGGAGCGCAAGAAGATTTTCAAGGATTATCAGGTCAATGCGGAGCTTCTGGCTGTGGCTGACAAGCGGGTTATCGTTATGCACTGCCTGCCGGCTTACCGGGGTGAGGAAATCACCGATGAAATCCTTGAGGCTTACGCTGATGTAATCTTTGATGAGGCTGAGAACCGCCTCCACACCCAGAAGGCGATTATGGCTCTCACAATGGGCTGATAAATATTATTTATTTTATATAGAGATTATTTTTTATGATTATTGCTGTATTATCTGTGGCGATAATCAGGCAACAATGATTAAGGAGTTGTAAATATTATGGCAGAATTTAAGAAAGTCGTATTGGCATATTCCGGTGGTCTTGATACCTCCGTTATCATTCCTTGGCTCAAGGAAAACTATGGCGGCTGTGAGGTTATTGCCTGCTGTGCTGATATCGGCCAGGGTGATGATATGCAGGCTATCCATGACAAGGCCCTGCGTTCCGGCGCTTCCAAGTGCTACATCCTTGACCTGACTCAGGAGTTCCTGGAGGAGTATGTATGGCCAACCCTGAAGGCTGGTGCTGTTTATGAGGGCAAGTACCTGCTGGGCACTTCCTTTGCCCGTCCGCTGATTGCCAAGCGTCTGGTAGAGGTGGCAAAGAAGGAAGGCGCAGAGGCTATTGCTCACGGCGCTACCGGCAAGGGCAACGACCAGGTTCGCTTTGAGCTGACTGTTAAGGCTCTGGCGCCTAACATGGCTATTGTAGCTCCTTGGCGTGAATGGGATCTGCTGTCCCGTACTCAGGAGATTGAGTATGCCAAGGCTCACAACATTGACATTCCTACCGACAACAAGAAGTATTCCATGGACAAGAACATCTGGCACCTGTCCCATGAGGGCTCTGACCTGGAGGACCCTTGGAATGAGCCGCAGAACGAGATGTACCTGGTATCCAAGGCTCCTGAGGATGCAGCTGACAAGCCTGAGTATGTAACCATTGACTTTGAGAAGGGTATTCCTGTAGCTGTCAATGGCAAGAAGATGGGGGCTGTGGAGCTCCTGACCGAGCTGAACGACATCGGCGCACGCAACGGCGTGGGCATCGTTGATATCTGCGAGAACCGTCTGGTGGGCATGAAGTCCCGCGGCGTGTATGAGAATCCGGGCGGAGCAATCCTGTTCTACGCTCATCGCGAGCTGGAGTATCTCTGCCTCGACCGTGCTACCTACCACTACAAGGAAGGCGTAGCTATCCGCTTTGGCGAGCTGGTTTATGATGGCATGTGGTTCTGCCAGCTCCGTGAGGCTCTGTCCGCTTTCGTTGACAGCACTCAGGAAACTGTAACAGGTACTGTAAAGCTGAAGCTCTACAAGGGCAACATCATGAGCGCAGGTGCCAAGTCCCCTTATTCCCTGTACAACCAGGAATTTGTAACCTTCGAGGAAGACCATGTTTACAATCAGGCTGATGCAGAAGGCTTTATCAACCTCTTTGGCTTGCCACTGAAGGTGCGTGCCCTGATGCAGGAAAAGGCAGGTAAATAATTATGGCAGAGCAGCTCTGGGGCGGACGTTTTTCCAAGTCCACCGATGAGATGATTAACGATTTTCAGGCTTCTATTGATTTTGACAAGCGGATGTACAACGAGGATATTGCCGGTTCCATCGCCCATGCTACCATGCTGGCAAAGGCAGGCATTATATCCGAGGCAGATCGGGATGACATTATCAGCGGCCTGAAGGATATTTACAAGAAAATCGAGGAGGGCAACTTCTCTTTTGAGGTTGCCCTTGAGGATATTCACATGAACATCGAGAAGCGGCTGACTGACGCTATCGGTGAGGCTGGGGGGCGTCTGCATACGGCCCGCAGCCGCAACGACCAGGTAGCGCTGGACACCCACATGTTCATCCGCCGCCAGGTGGTTGAGGTGGAGAAGCTGATTCTCGATATGCAGGCGGCACTGGTGGAAGCGGCAGAGAAGTACAGCGATGTGATTATGCCGGGCTACACCCATCTGCAGCGTGCCCAGCCGATTTTGTTCTCCCATCACATGATGGCCTATTTCGGCATGCTGAAGCGTGACTTTGACCGCTTCAAGGGCGTTTATGACCGCTGCGACATCATGCCGCTGGGGGCAGGTGCTTTGGCTGGCACTACCTTCCCTATTGACCGTCCTTTCGTGGCGGAGCAGCTGAATTTTGAGGCGATTTACAGCAACAGCCTTGACGCAGTGTCTGACAGGGACTACATCATGGAGTTCCTGTCGGCTGCCTCCATTCTGATGGTGCATTTGTCCCGTCTCAGTGAGGAAACCATTCTGTGGTGTTCCCGCGAGTTCTTCTTTATTGAGCTGGACGATGCCCACTGCACCGGCTCCTCCATGATGCCTCAGAAGAAAAATCCTGATGTGTC
>CAMFES010000145.1 GCA_945949525.1 uncultured Veillonellaceae bacterium | reverse complement strand
ACAAGCTGGTGCCGAGCCAGTGGGACAACCAGCTGGATGCAGAGTCCGAGCGTCCAGGCAACCAGCGTCTGGAGAAGATGGTTTCCGGCCGCTACATGGGCGAGCTTTTGAGCCTCACCGTGCAGGCAGTGATGGATTTGCCTGAGCGCCCTGATTTCAACGCCATCGACATGTCCGGCATTATGTCCGATACCTCCGCAACTGCCGCTGACGCCGCCAAGGTCATCAGTGCCAAGATTGGCGAGCTGCAGCCAGGTGAGGCCGCATACATCCGCGACCTGACCGAAACCATCGCCATCCGTTCCGCCCGCATCGTGGCAGCCTGCTTCGCAGGTATCCTGTGGCATCTGTCCGGCTCCGGCAAGATTGCAGAGCAGCATATCGCCATTGATGGCTCCGTATATGAACACATGCCTCACATCAAGGAAAGCCTGAACAAGGGCCTTTCCGAGCTTCTGGGTGAGGAGGCAGCTGCCGTTACCCCTATGCTCCTGAAGGACGGCTCCGGCCTGGGTGCAGCCATCGCGGCAGCCGTAGCCAGCAAGGACCTGTAATCAACTGCCATCGGCTGTATTAGCTATAATTAGCTGTATTAGCTGTAGTCAGCCGTGATAGGCTATAGCTGTCTGTAATTAACTGTAATTAACTGTAATTTCCCGCCTGCAGGCACAAGCTTTCGTGTTTGACCTGCAGGCAGTTTTTATGCATAAAAACACTTCTATATAATATGTAAGAAACTGAATTAATATGAAAATCAATAAGCAAAAATTGGCGCCAATTCGTTGCCGCCAAAAAACAGAAATTTATACTAGTATAAAATAATTTTATAGACGTTAGGTCTTGCCAAAATTAATATTTATGACTATAATCTAATGAAGAATTGAGAAATGTGCTAATTTTATCAGTGAAAAATTATAGGAGTGTTGTGAAAAATGGGTAAGAGACCTCATGTTGTTATTATTGGTGCAGGCTTTGGCGGCGTAGCGGCCGCAAAAAAGCTGGCTAAGAAGGATGTAGATGTTACAATCATTGACAGGACAAACTATCATCTGTTTCAGCCATTGTTGTATCAGGTATCAACCTCCGTGCTTTCAACAGATGATATTTCTTATCCTATCAGAGCAATGTTCCGTGACTACAAGAATGTGGAGCTGTTCATGGCAAAGGCCCAGGAGATTGACGGCAAGCGCAAGGTGGTTATCACCAATCACGGCGAGATAGCCTATGACTACCTGATTGTGGCCGCCGGTGCTACCAACAACTTCTTCGGCATGGAGAACGTGGAGAAGTACGCTTACGGCATGAAGACCATTCCGGAGGCATTGCACATCAGAAACCATGTACTGCACATGTTCGAGCGCGCCAACAAGCAGATTGATAACGAGGACGTGCGCCGCAAGATGCTGACCTTTATCTGCGTAGGCGGCGGCCCTACCGGCGTTGAGGAGGCCGGTGCCATTGCGGAGCTGGTTGCTATTCAGAGAAAGGAATATCCGAACCTGAACTTTGACGAGGTAAGCATCAAGCTCATCGAGGGTACTGACAAGGTGCTTCCTATGATGCCGCCGAACCTTATCAAGCATACCATCAAGGTGCTGGAGTCCAAGGGCGTCGAGGTTATGCTGAACACCCAGGTGGCTGACTGCGATGCTGACGGCCTCTATCTGAAGGACGGCAGGTACATTCCTAGCCGTACCGTTATCTGGGCGGCCGGCGTAAAGGCCAACAAGGTTGCCTCCACCATCGGCACTGACTGCGACAGGGCAGGCCGCGTCGTTGTAGAGCCTACCCTGCAGGTGCCTGGCTACCCTGAGATTTTTGCCATCGGCGATAACGCTCACTTCATGACGGAAAGCGGCAGGCCGCTGGCTACCGTAGCTCCTGTTGCCATGCAGGAGGCATGGTGTGCCGTAGAAAACATCATGACTCTCATCAAGGGCGGCAGCAGCCTGAAGAAGTTCGAGTATGTTGACCATGGTGCCATGGCTACCATCGGCCGCTGCCAGGCTGTAGTAAACTGGGGCTGCCTGAAGATTGGCGGCTTTGTGGCATGGGTTATCTGGATGTTCCTGCATCTCCTGCGCCTGGAGGGGGCTCATGCGGATATCACCGTCGGTACCAAGTGGTTCTGGAATTTCGTTTCCGGCACCCGCCTGGGTCGTATCATCACCAACATCAAGCTGGAGGATGAGGACGAAAATATGGAAGTCAAGGCATAAATGTGGTATCATGGAGGGGTGTGCAGGATGCACATCCCTTTTAATTTGTTTTTTAGGAGCGAGGACATTGAAGAAGTATTTAGGTTTTGCAGCCGGTATCGCGGCCATGGCGGTGCTGGCGTTCAATATGCCTGCCCAGGCGGCGTCCACCGTAACCATGGCCGACTCAAAGGATTTGGCAAAGACCATTCGCTTTGAGGATAACGAGGATGTCAAGGTGGATGTCCGGGAGGTGTCCGATGCCGATGCAGGCGGCAGGAACAGCGATGTGCCGGGCTATCTGCGGAAGGTGCGCCTGTCCTGGGAGCCGGTGCCGGGGGCGGTCAGCTATCAGGTGGCCATCATGCGCGCCAACAAGAATATCCCTGAAAATGTTGTTTCGGTAAAGAGAGGAATCTTTACCAACGGCTATGAGCTGGACACCTCGGTGATGCGTGCGGCCAAGGACTACTACTGGAAGGTCTGCCCGCTGGATGCTTCGGGCCACTATATCAAGCTGTACAGCGACCTGAAGCCCCTGAC
>CAMFES010000144.1 GCA_945949525.1 uncultured Veillonellaceae bacterium | reverse complement strand
CTCATTAGCTACAACATTGAGACACTGAGGCATTTTCAGGAGCTGGGCATCAGCCGTGTCGTTCTGTCACCGGAGCTGAACCTGGCCCAGCTGGCAGATCTGGCAGGTCAGTCACCGCTGCCTGTGGAGTGCCTTGTGGATGGCAACCTTGAGCTGATGGTGTCCGAGTATTGCTGCACAGGCAGCTTCCTGGGGGGATTGGACAAGGGCAGCTGCGGTGCCCCTTGCGTCAACAGCGGCAAGAAGTTTTTTCTGAAGGACAGGAAGGATATAAAATTTCCCCTGGTCATGGATCAGTATTGTCACATGCACCTTTTGAACAGTAGCCGTCTCAGCATGCTGTCCCATGCCATGAAATTCCGGGACATGGGCATCAGCAGCCTGCGGATTGACGGCAGGTACATGGATGAGGGGCAGCTGAGAAAAACAGTGAGAAACTACAGAAAGTACATGGCATATCCGGCAGAGCTGACAGAGGTGGAAAAGAACGCTGTGCAGCAGCTGGAGGGGGAGAACATCACCAGAGGCCATTACTTTAGAGGAGTATTATAAGTGGAACAGGAATCATTTAAGGTTTTAGAATACAAACGCATCCTGTCAAAGCTCAGGGAAAAGGCAGGCACTACACTGGGCAAGGAGCTGGCTTCCGGGCTTTTGCCCTCCAGTGACAGGGAGGAAGTAAGGGAGCGGCTGCAGCAGACAGCAGAGGCAGTATATGTGTCTTCCATTGCCCAGCCGCCCCTGGGGGGCATCAAGGATATCCGGGAGAGCATCAAGAAGGTGGGCATGGGAGCGGTACTGGCTCCCGACGAGCTACTTGACATTCTCACTACCATGTATGCCATGCGGGAGATGAAGCGGTTCTTCAAGGAGCTGGAAGCGGAGGCACCGATTTTGAAAAACTGGGCACGCAGCCTGGAAATCCTTGGCCAGCTGGAAAAGGACCTGGAGCACGTCGTGGATGAGCATGGCAATCTCCGGGACGATGCCAGCGTGGAGTTAAAGCGCATCCGCCGGGAAATCAGGAGCAGTCAGGCAAAAATCAAGGACCATCTGGCAGGCCTTTTGCACAACAACGAATACCAGAAGTATTTTCAGGAGGCCATCGTCACCATGCGGGGGGATCGCTACGTTCTGCCGGTAAAGCAGGAGTATCGCCAGCATTTTCCGGGCATTGTCCATGACCAGTCCGCCACCGGTTCCACCCTTTTCATCGAGCCTATGGCGGTGGTGAACCTGAACAACGACATCAAGCAGCTGACAGCGGCGGAACGCCATGAGGTAGAGCGCATCCTCCGGGCTGCTTCCCAGAAAATCAGGAAAAATGACAGCCAACTGATGGACAACTGCGAAATCATGGCGGAGGTGGATTTTGCCTTTGCCAAGGCCAACCTGGCCTACGAGATGAAGGCTACGGAGCCGGTGCTTAACGAGGCAGGGGCAACAAGGCTGCTGTCTGCCAGGCATCCTCTGCTGCCAATTGACAAGGTGGTGCCTATTGACATTGCCATAGGTGACAGCTACAGCATGCTGCTGGTAACAGGCCCCAACACAGGCGGCAAGACCGTTAGTATGAAGACCTTTGGCCTTCTGGTGCTGATGGCCCAGTCAGGGCTTTTCCTGCCGGTGGAATCCGGCTCGGAGATTGCCGTGTACAGCAATGTCTACGCGGATATCGGGGATGAGCAGAGCATCGAGCAGAGCCTCAGTACCTTCTCCGCCCATATGACGCACCTGGTTTCCATACTTGATAAGGTGGAGCCGGATGACCTGGTATTGCTGGATGAGCTGGGGGCAGGCACGGACCCGGAGGAAGGGGCGGCCCTGGCCATGGCCATTTTGGAGCGGCTTCTGACCATCAAGGCAACCGTGCTGGCAACTACCCATTACTCGGAGCTGAAAACCTTTGCCTTTGGCAGGGAGGGCATCGAGAATGCCTGCGTGGAGTTTGATGTGGCAACCCTCAGGCCTACCTATCGTCTGCTGATTGGCATTCCAGGTGCTAGCAACGCCTTTGCCATCAGCCGCCGGCTGGGGCTTAGCGAGTCCCTTATTATCCGTGCCAAGCAGCTGATTCAGGCGGACCATGCCCAGTTTGAGCAGGTCATCAACCAGCTGGAAAAGGAAAAAATGCTCTATGAGCAGATGAATGCTGATATTGAAACAAGGCTGCGCCGGGCGGAGCAGATGGAAGCCAAGGCAGAGGCAATGCGGGTGGAGCTGAACCAGAAAAAGGCTGACATCCTCCGCCGTGCCAAGGATGAGGGAGCGACTCTGGTGCGCCGCATGCGCCGTGAGTCCGAGGAGGTCATCAGCCAGCTGAAGGAGCAGTTTAATGACCAGGGCATCCAGAAGCGGCAGGCAGCCATTCAGGCAGCCCGCGACCAGATAAACGAGGCGGCAGGCAAGGTGCGCCCTGGCATTGTGTCCGTCAAAGCCTTCCGCAAGGCTATTGACCTGAAGACTTTGGAGCCGGGAGATATCATCTACGTTACCAAGCTGGATCAAAAGGGTACCGTCCTGTCCATCAGGGGCAAGGAGCTGGAGGTGCAGCTTGGCAGTCTAAAGACCAATGTGAAGGTGAAGGACTGCAAGTTTGTGGAAAAGGCTCAGAAGGAAAAGTCTGCTAATCATGGAAATAGTGGCAATGGCTCTATCTCCGGCGGCAAGGGACGGGGGCGCGGCAGCAGCTTTCTCTCCAAAACACAGGAAGCTCACCGTGATATCGACATCCGGGGCATGATGGTGGATGAGGCAGAAGTGGTGCTGGGCAAGTTCCTTGATGATTCCGTCATGGCAGGACTCAGCAATGTGCTGATTATCCACGGCAAGGGCACAGGAGCCTTGCGGAAGGGCGTCCACGCCTACCTGAAACGCCATCGTAACGTGGCAAGCTTCAGCTTCGCCGATATGAGCGAGGG
>CAMFES010000143.1 GCA_945949525.1 uncultured Veillonellaceae bacterium | reverse complement strand
GATTTGGTAGTGATAATGTGAGTAAAACTATGAAGGGGGCAATCTGCCTTTCCCTGGCAGGAACCATCTGGGGCGGGCTGTTTCTGGCTGTGCGGCTGGTGGTGGGTGCTGTGGAAGCGATTCCCCTGGTTTGGATGCGCTATATTCTGGCTTTTTTTGCCCTGTATGCCCTGGGGTGCTACCGTCATGTGTCCTGGCGGATTGACAGGAAGGACTGGAAGCTTCTGGCACTGGTGGGACTTATCGGGCAGACCCTGTCCATCGTCACACAGGAGTCAGGAACCCTCCTGACCTCGGCTCAGACCGGCTCCACCATTACGGCGGCTACCCCTGCCTTTATGGTGCTGTTCGGCTGGTGGATATTGAAGGAGAGGCTGACCTTCGGGCGGATTATGTCCGTGGTGCTGGCTACTGCGGGGGTGCTGATGATTGTCTATGACCCGGATAATTTTCAGGTGAACCTGCTGGGGGGATTTTTCCTCTTTGTGGCGGCATGGACCTGGGCGCTGATGGCGGTGTTCCTGAAGCTCCTGACCAGGTATTCCCCCATCGTGCTGACCTTCTACGGCCTGCTGGTGGCTCTTGTGTGCCTGGCACCCTATTCTGTGTGGTGGCTGGCAACCCAGGCGGATTATAGCCTGCTGCTTACCCCTCAGGTGCTTCTCAGCATCGGCTATATGGGGATTATCTCCACCACCGGCGGCTTTGTGCTGTGGAACGAGGGCTTATTGTACATGGATGCATCTACGGCAGGGCTTTTTATGTTCTGGCAGCCCATCGTCGGCACCTTTTTGGGCTGGCTTCTGCTGGGAGAGCCGGTGACCTTGTGGTTCTGGTTGGGAGCGGCATTGATTGTCATAGGTGTGGTTATGGCAATGGGCAGGCCGAAAAATGTCTGAGCTTACGCTGCAATTATTCCTCAAAAGTTGTAAAATCTTAATAGTTTAGCAGGATTTTCTTGTTTTTTGTAGAATTTATAATACAATGTAAACTATATATGGATACGGATGTAATATGGAGGGGTTATTATGTTCAGTCGTTTTTTGGGGGGTAAAAAGAAAGCTGAGGCAGCCGCACAGCCTGTTAGCCAGGTTCAGCCAGTTACACCAAAGCCTGTGCCTGCACAGCAGAAAGATATGAAAATCGCTTATTTGAGCGAAAGCGAGCTGGATGCAGCTCATTTGCGGGAGCTTACTGATGTGGCGGAAGGCTGTGCGCTGATTATGGGGTTTGTTTCATCAGACCTGAGCTTGACGGAAGTAGCCCAGGCCATAAAAAGAGAGGTTGCAGCTTCAACGAAGGTTATTTTGCTGACAACCTCCGGGGAGCTTTGTCGGACAAAGGGAAGCCGCACCTTCTATTGTGATGACGCGGAGGGGCGTGCAAGGGTGCTGCTGCAGGCTTATTCCAATCGGATGATTGAGGACACATATATTATGAGCATACCGCTCTCCAATAGCGACCTGCGCAGGGGCGTTGTGGAGATGAGCATCAGTGACCGCGTGTCTGCTATTCGCCGTGAAATCGAAAAGCACAAGGTGCCATTCCGGCTCAGTACAGCTCATAGCTTTGCCATGATTTATGTGGATGGGGCTTCCAGCAGCGAGACTTTTGTTTTGCAGGCTATGTACGAAACAGGCAAGTATCCTATTCCGTTTATTGGCGGCAGCTCTGCTGGTGATTTGACCTTTACACACACCTATATTTACGACAATAACAGGTGTTTGGAAAATCATGCAGTGATTACGCTGTTCCGCCTCAAGCATGCCTATCGCTATGGCATCCTGAAAACCCAGTCAGGGGAGCGCACCAGTGCTGCCTTTACTGTCAGCAGCGGCAACACAGCCCTGCGCTATATTGAGACAGTGGAAGATGCCTCCGGCCGTCCAGTTTCCTTCATCAAGGCATTGAAAGATCACTTTGGCGTCAGCACGGTGGACGGCATAAATGAAAGATTGCAGGAGTATACCTTTGCCGCAGATATTAATGGTGAGGACTTTTTACGCGATGTTGCCAGCATCGATGAGGCCAATGACAGGATTTCCTTCTTCTGTGATGTGGTCACCGGTGAAAAGCTTTACCTGATCAGGCGGCAGTCTTTGGAGGCTACTCTTTCCCGTGACCTCAAGGAGTTTGCCAAGGGAAAGCCGGAGCCTATCGGCGGTATACTGAATGACTGTCTTCTGCGCCGTCTTGGTTATCCTGAAGACACAAAGCACATGGATTTCTTTGCAGATGTTCCGGTAGCCGGTTTTTCCAGCTTTGGTGAGATTGCCGGACTGCATGTGAACGAAACGCTGACCGCAATCTTCTTTTATTATGTACCGGAAGGGCAGAGCTTCTCAGACCACTACATTGATAATTTTGCTTCCACCTACGCCGAATGCAATGCGTTTTTTTACAGGCGCATCATCGCCCGGCAGAAGTCTACTGAAAAGCTCAAGGACAACCTTATTAGCATGTTCAATGACTATCATGCCAAGATGCCGGGGATTGTCAATACAATCAATCGCATCGCAGATGATGTGGAGATGATTAAGGGCACAATCAGTCAGATATCTGATAGTATTGGCGACCAGAAGGATATTTTTGCCCAGATGATGTCCCGCAATCGTGAGATTACACCGAAGCTGGATATGCTTTCACAAAGTACGCAAAAGATTGACGGGGTAATGAAGATGATTAATGAGATTGCCTCCCAGATCAATCTGCTTGCCCTGAATGCTGCCATTGAGGCTGCCCGTGCCGGTGAGGCAGGGCGCGGCTTCTCCGTGGTGGCCCAGGAGGTCCGCAAGCTTTCGGAAAACACCCAGAGCAGCCTGTGTTCCTCTGATGAGGCAATTAAGATGCTCATGCACGATGTGGCTGAGATTAACAAAAATCTGCTGGACAATAAGGATTTTGAAGAAAAAATCGGCAATTTTGATGCTAATTTTGCAGCTGAAATGGAAAA
>CAMFES010000142.1 GCA_945949525.1 uncultured Veillonellaceae bacterium | reverse complement strand
TCCCCTGTATTGGCTGAGATTGCCGAGGATTCTTTTGCAGGCTGCATGAGGCTGGATAGAAATGCTTTGGCAAAATTACAGGCAATCAATCCTGATGTACAGCTTACTGCCAGTGAAAAATGTGAAAGATGATATGGTATAGAATGGTTTGGAAATGACAAAGTTTTTTGAGGAATTTTTGCATAATAACGCACATCTATTTTCCTGCTGACATCATATTGATATATCGGTTGACGATAAACCGCCAAATAAGATATAATATGCTGTGGTTGATTCTACGAATTTATGCCCTGGTTGGAGTATTCAGCCAGGGCCAATTTATATTTTAGGAGGCTATATCGTGGAGAAGTATTCACCGCAGAGCATAGAAAAGAAATGGCAGTCCAAATGGCTGGCAGAAAATGTATACAAGACAGAGATGGACCCGGAGAAGCCAAAGTATTATTCTTTGGAGATGTTCCCGTATCCGTCCGGCAATCTGCACATGGGGCATGTGCGCAACTATTCCATTGGCGATGTGCTGGCCCGCTACAAGACGATGGAAGGGTTCAATGTCATTCATCCGATGGGCTTTGACGCCTTCGGCATGCCGGCAGAGAATGCTGCCATCAAGCACGGTGTAAAGCCTTCTGACTGGACCTACTCCAACATGGACAACATGAAGCGCCAGCAGCGTGAGATGGGCTTGTCCTATGACTGGGACAGGGCGGTAGCTACCTGCAGCCCGGACTACTATCGCTGGACCCAGTGGCTGTTCCAGCTTTTCTACAAGCGGGGTCTTGCCTACAAGAAAAAGGCTTATGTAAACTGGTGCGAGACCTGCGGCACGGTGCTGGCCAATGAGCAGGTTATCGAGGGCAAGTGCTGGCGCTGCGACTCCGATGTGGTGAAGAAGGATTTGTCCCAGTGGTTCCTGAAAATCACTGATTATGCCGATGTGCTTTTGAAGGATCTTGATCTGCTGAAGGGCTGGCCGGAGCGCGTAAAAATCATGCAGGAGAACTGGATTGGCCGCAGCGAGGGTCTGGAGTTCAACCTGGATGTGCCTGAGCTGGGGGAGAAGATTGCAGCATATACAACCCGTCCTGATACTGTCTACGGCATCACCTTCCTGGCGCTGGCGGCAGAGCATCCGCTCATTGAGAAGATTTGCGAGAACAATCCGAAGGCGGAGGAAATCAAAGCCTTCTGCAAGAAGGCGCAGAACCAGTCCGAGATGGAGCGCACCTCCTCCGAATCCGAGAAGGAAGGCATCTTCACCGGCCTCTATGCCATCAATCCGTTCAACGGCAACAAGGTGGAAATCTGGGTTACCAACTATGTACTGGCAGAGTACGGCACAGGCGCCGTTATCGGCGTTCCTTCCGAGGATCAGCGCGACTGGATGTTCGCTACCAAGTACAATCTGAATATCATCATCACCCTTCAGCCGAAGGACAGGGAGCTGAAGCTGGAGGAAATGACCGAGGCTTATGTGGACAAGGCAGGGGTGCTGGTAAATTCCGCTGAATTCTCCGGCATGGATATCAAGGCTGCCATGAAGGGCATTATGGACAAGGCCGAGGCCGAGGGCTTTGGCAAGCGCCGCGTAAACTATCGCCTTCGTGACTGGCTGATTTCCCGCCAGCGTTACTGGGGCGCACCAATTCCTGTTATCTACTGCCCTGACTGCGGCGAGCAGCTTGTGCCTGAGGATCAGCTGCCTGTTATGCTGCCGGAGGATGTGAAGTTTGAGCAGGGAGCGGTTTCTCCGCTGGCTCAGAGCGAGTCCTTCGTGAACTGTACCTGCCCGAAGTGCGGCAAGCCGGCACGGCGTGAAACTGATACCATGGATACATTTATTTGCTCCTCCTGGTATTATCTCCGCTACACTGACCCGCACAATGACAAGCTGCCTTTTGATAAGGACAAGGTAAATTACTGGGCGCCTGTTGACCAGTACATCGGCGGCATTGAGCATGCCATCCTGCATCTTCTCTATTCCCGCTTCTTTACCAAGGTGCTGCGGGACGAGGGCATGGTGGACTTCTCCGAGCCGTTTACCAACCTGCTGACCCAGGGGATGGTGCTGAAGGACGGCAGCAAGATGTCAAAGTCCAAGGGCAACGTGGTTTCTCCGGAGGAGATTATCGCCCAGTATGGCGCGGATACGGCCCGTCTCTTTATCCTGTTTGCGGCACCTGTTGACCGCGACCTGGATTGGAGCGACGAGGGCGTTGCCGGTGCTTCCCGTTTCCTGAAGCGTGTATGGCGCATCATGGAGACCTTTGAGACTCAAATCAAGGCTGGTCAGGATGAGTACGATGTCAGCAACCTGACCGAGGAGGAAAAGGAGCTGCGCCGCGTGCTCCACACCACCATCAAGAAGGTGACGGAGGATATCCGCGACCGCTTCATGTTCAACACTGCCATCAGCTCTATTATGGAGCTGGTGAATGCCTTCTATGCTTTCCAGAACAGCGAGACCGTCAACGGCAATCTGGTCCGGGAGGTTTCCGTGGCTATCATCAAGATGCTGGCACCGTTTGCGCCGCATATTACCGAGGAGCTGTGGAGCATCCTCATCGGCGAGGGCAGCGTGCATCAGCAGAGGTGGCCTGAGTGCGACGAGGCGGCTACGGTCAAGGCGGAGGTGCAGATTGTATTGCAGATCAACGGCAAGGTTCGTGACCGCATCATGATTGCTACCGGCATCAGCCGAGAGGAGATGGAGGTAGCTGCCAAGGCCAATGCCCGCGTGCAGGAGCTGACTGCCGGCAAATCCATCGTCAAGATGATCTGTGTGCCTGACAAGCTGGTAAATATTGTGGTTAAATAAATTATTGCATTTTGTGTGATAATGCATTTTGGTGATTTGGGTGTGTCCCGCTTTGGCAGGGCACACCCTTTTATGTACGCCTAGAAAAGAAAAAACTATCATTGTACGTGTGCAGTGGAAAAATCTTGACATGTGTTCATCTGAAGTTTACAATATTATGGCGTTTGAATAGTTATAATATTATTTTTATGGAGGGGTTATTAAATTATGATGAGTGCTACTTTTGCAAAATGGCAGAGCATCAGCCTGATTTTGCGCA
>CAMFES010000141.1 GCA_945949525.1 uncultured Veillonellaceae bacterium | reverse complement strand
CTGCCAGTTGCCTGACAGCTCTAGCGACACACCCGGAAGGTCAGCGGGCCGCCTCGTATCCTTCCCTATTCGGTCTTGCTCCATGTGAGGTTTATCAAGCCAGCCAGTCACCTGGCTGCTGGTGCGCTCTTACCGCACCTTTCCATCCTTGCCGGCAGGCAGGGCCTGCTTAGGCGGTTTCCGTTTCTATGACACTTTCTCTGAGGTCACCCCCGCTGGACGTTATCCAGCACACTGCCCTGTGGAGCCCGGACTTTCCTCAAGCGCACACGTACAGGTACGCCGCGCCAGCGATTGTCTTTCACACTCATAACAGAAACATTATAGCATAAACCAAAACCACTGTCAATTTCCTATATAATAGATAGGATTTATTATACAAATTAGACATATTCAAAGAAATCTGCGGAAACCGTATCCGTAACTACCTCCAGCGGCTTTTTCAGGGCAGCCGCCTCCTGCCTCAGATAATCTGCCAGCACGGCCACCACAGGAAACTCGGTAGCAAAATGCCCGGCATCAATCAGGCTGATTTCCTGCTGAACCGCTTTCTGGGCATCGTGATACTTCACATCGCCAGTCAGATATACATCAGCCCCCTTAAAGGCCGCCTTGCCGATAAACTCAGCTCCGGCACCGCTGCAAAGAGCCACCTTCCGCACCATCCTGTCATTTCCCCTGACAAACCTGACACAATCGGCCTGCAGCCCCTCCTTGACCTGTTGTACAAATTTCTCCAGGGCTTTTGCCTCCGGCAGATAGCCAATGCGCCCGATGCAGGCTCCGGATGCCTCATCCGTCACTGCAAAGCCCTCAACCCGCTCAAGCCCCACAGCAGCCGCCAACACATCATTTACGCCCCCCTGGGCAATATCCAGATTGGTATGAGCCGCATAAACAGCAATATTGTGGCTCAAAAGAAGCTGCAGCAGCCTTCCGTCATACAAGTCAGTGCGCACCTGACGAATTCCCTTGAAAATCATGGGGTGATGAGCCACTATCATATCCGCTCCACAGGCTATGGCCTCCTCCGCTGCCGGAAGGCTCACATCAAGGCATACATATACCTTCCTGACCTCCTGACGGAAGGAGCCTACCAAAAGCCCCGGATTATCCCATTCCTCCGCCAGCCTTTTCGGTGCCAGCCTTTCCAGCATATCCACAATTACCTGACATTTCATCCCAGCATCGCCTCCAGCTTCTCCATATCCTTTTCCAGCTCCTGCAGGCGCTTCCTGTCAGGGCTGCTTCCTTTTCTCATGCCGGCCATCACCTTTGCCAGTGCCTCCAGATTGTTTTCCACATGCTCCCGAAACAATTCCGGACGCTTTTTCAAAAGCACAGGCCCTATAAGAAGCTCCTGCCCAGGCGGCATAGCAGCCTTGCCCGGCACAGACCTGATAATCTGATACACTCTGCCATCCACCTTCGCCAGTGCCTCATCCTCAATATGCCAGCCATGCTCATAGAGCCAACCCCGGAGAACCCCAAAGGCATTTTGCGGCTGCAGGACTACACATTTCAGCCCGGCAAAAATCTCTGGCTGGGCCGCCAGAATATCCGTTATCAGCTTGCCTCCCATACCGGCAATACAGACGGTATCCACCTCACCGGCAGCCAGCGCCGCCAGTCCATCACCCTGCCGCACCTCCACGGCCTGCTCCATGCCATTTTCCCGCAGGGTTTTGCGAGCCGCCCCGCAGGGGCCTCCATTCTTGTCCGCCGCTATCACCCTGCGGCTGCTGTCACGCCTTTTCAGCTCCATAGCCAAATAGCCATGGTCAGTGCCAATATCTGCCACTGCCGCGCCAGCCTCTACAAAGGCAGCCACAGCCTCCAACCTGTCATCTAGCAACATAAAACCTCCAGCATCACTAAAGTAATAAAGAAAAAGAGTGTAAGACGCTCTTACACTCATAAACTGCAATCAATCCAGGAAATCCTTCAGCTTCTTGCTCCGGCTTGGATGCCTGAGCTTTCTGAGAGCCTTCGCCTCTATCTGGCGGATGCGCTCCCTGGTAACGCCGAAGCTCTGACCTACTTCCTCAAGGGTCCTGGCCCTGCCATCCTTGATGCCGAAACGCAGCTCCAGCACCATCTTCTCCCGCTCCGTCAGGGTGGACAGCACATCCGTCAGCTGCTCCTTAAGCAGCATATAGGAGGCCGCCTCTGCCGGTGCCGGTGCATCATGATCCTCGATAAAGTCACCCAGGTGGGAGTCCTCCTCCTCGCCGATTGGAGTTTCCAGCGATACAGGCTCCTGGGCAATCTTCATGATCTCCCTTACCCTGTCCACAGTAATCTCCATGTCCTTGGCGATTTCCTCCGGGGTCGGTTCCCTGCCCAGCTGCTGCAAAAGCTGCCTGGATACGCGAATAAGTTTGTTGATGGTTTCCACCATGTGAACAGGGATGCGGATAGTACGGGCCTGATCCGCAATGGCCCTGGTAATGGCCTGCCGAATCCACCAGGTAGCATAGGTACTGAACTTGTAGCCCTTGGTATAGTCGAACTTTTCCACGGCCTTGATAAGTCCCAGATTGCCCTCCTGAATCAAATCCAAAAACAGCATGCCGCGTCCAACATACCGCTTGGCAATGCTTACCACCAGGCGGAGATTGGCCTCCGCCAGACGCTTCTGTGCCTCGGAGCCGTCGTTGATATCGGCATTCAGCTTCTTCATATCTTCAGCATCCAGCGTCTTGAGAGGGATTTCCAGCTCCTCTAAATCAGCATTGTACTGACGATAGCTCTTGCTGTCATTTTCCTCCGGATCATCCTTGATGCCGTGCCTCTCACGCAGGGCTTGAACCATTTCATTGTCATCACCCAGCATGGAGGTCGCCACCACGCTGTTGTCAACCCCCAGCTTCCTGGCCAGCTTGCCCACCGTAAGCACCTTGCCAGGATTGCGCAGATAGGCCTTGATGTACTTGTCCGCACGAATGCGCCGTTCAGCCCTTACACCTGCCTCCATGGCGGTAGCCAGATGAATCTCTTCCTCGGCGGTAAGGAGCGGCACACGGCCAATCTCCTTCAGGTACATGCGCACCGGGTCATCAATATTGATCCCCTCCGGCACGCTGAGGTC
>CAMFES010000140.1 GCA_945949525.1 uncultured Veillonellaceae bacterium | reverse complement strand
CCTTCCTCATCAAAGATGAAGCAGCGGTCAAAATCGCCGTCCCAGGCTATGCCCATGTCCGCGTGGAATTCCCGCACCGCCCTTGACACAGCCTCCCGGTTCTCGTTCAGCATAGGGTTCGGCACGCCGTTAGGGAACCTGCCGTCAGGCTGGCAGTTCAGGCGGATGAACTCAAAGGGCAGACGCCCCTCAAGGGAATCCAGAACCGCTCCCGCCGCGCCGTTGAAGGCATTGACCACAATCCGCATGGGTGCCAGTTTATTGACATCCACATAGCCAATGATATGCGCCGTGTACTCCGGCAGGATGTCGTAGGGCTGCACGCTGCCGCGCCTTCCTTCGCCTGTATTGCCAATGGTTTTTGCATTTATATTTATATTTGTATTTGCAATTGTATTTGCATTCGCCGTTGTGCTTGTGGCTTTACCTGATATTTCATGGTCACTGCCCTTTTGCTCCGGCGGCGCGGCGCACAGCCGCTCCAGCTCCTTTAGGCCGGAAGCCCCGGAAACAGGCACCGCACCCTGCCGCACCAGCTTGAAGCCGTTGTATTCGCCTGAGTTGTGGCTGGCAGTCACCATGATGCCGCCCTCCAGCTTCAGGTGCGCAACAGCAAAGTACATCATCTCCGTGCCGCACCGGCCTATGTCCAGCACATCACAGCCCGCCTCCGTCAGCCCGCGGATAAGGGCCTTTTTCAACGGAGGACTGGACAGGCGCACATCACAGCCCACGGCAATCCTGCCACGACCTTTTGCTGCTCTGCCGGCCCCGATAACCTCCGGAAAGTACCTGCCGATGCGGCAGGCCAGCTCCTCATTGACCTGAAGGGGATAAATGCCCCGGATATCCGCACCGCCAAAGCATCTGCTGTCAGGCCTTATCTGGTGCTTCTCCTTGTCGCTGACGGAGATTTCATCCCCCAGCTGCACCTCCACCAGCTTCAGCTCCGTGTCGGCAAAGACGGTGTGGCGGCAGCCGGCGGACATGGACAGCACATCCCCTGCCCTGATATTCCTGATCCTGTCATCAATCAATGCCCTGCCGTGGCCACTGGTCACAACCCACACCTCATCACGATGCCTGTGGCTGTGGTAGTTCATGCTCTTGCCGGGATTCAGCGTCACCCTGATGGTCAGGCTGTGCCCGTCGGCATCCAGCACCCGGTAGCTGCCCCATGACTTTTCGGCAAACATCACCTGTCGGGAAATTTTCTCCACGAGGGGCTTGATGTGGGAGGAACGCTCCTTGTCGGATACCAGTATCCCCTCCGGGCTGGCAGAAATCACCACGTCATGAAGCCCCAGAGCCAGGACGGGCATCCCCAGCTCGTTGATGACGTGGACATTCTCGCAGGTATCCTCCAGCACGGCATCGCCGATGCAGCTTTCCTCCATTGCTTCTGACAGGGTGTTCCAGGTGCCCAGGTCCTTCCACTGGCCGCCAAAGCGCATCACCTGAATGGACTTCTCCTGCTCCACCACCGCATAGTCAAAGCTGATTTTCTCCAGCTCCCCATATTTCTGATACAGGTCGCTGTAATCGGAAAAATCAATCAGCTCATGGGCCTTGTCCAGAAGATAGGACAGGCGGAAGGCAAAGATGCCGCCATTCCAGAGGGCGCCCTGCTCTATGTACTGCCGCGCCGTGGCCTCGTCAGGCTTTTCCCTGAAGGTACGGACGGAGCTTACGCTGTCCTGGCTTTCAGGAATGATGTAGCCGTACTTCTCGCTGGGATATGTAGGCTCGATGCCCATCAGCACAAGATTTGCCTCCCCTGCAGCCGCCTGCTCCCCCAGGCTTTTCAGTGCATGGAAGTAGTCATCCTCAACATAAGGGTCCACGGGACACACCACCACCGGCTCATGCGGATCAACCTTCTGCACATCTGCCAGATAGGCCGCCGCCAGGGCAATGGCCGGAAAGGTATCCCGCCTGCATGGCTCCACGGAGATGCCCACATCATCCCCCAGCTGGTTTATGATGGAGGAAACCTGGGATTTGGAGGTGGCAATGGTCACGGCCGCATCAGGCATGACGGACTTCAGCTGTCCGTATACCCGCTGCACCATGGACTGGTAGCCGCCATTTTCAGTCTTAAAAATCTTGATGAACTGCTTGGAGCGGATATCGTTGGACAGGGGCCACAGCCTCCTGCCGGAACCGCCGGACAGCAATACTATATTCATAATCCATTAACCCCCATCAAAATTAATCAGCATACAGTGGCAGGGTGACTGCGTTCCCATACCGCATGCGCCCTGACACCGATGACTGCCGTTTGTTTTATCCGCTACCTTTCAGCCCGCACGGGATTGTGCAGGAAATCCTCGTAAGCCAGACGGATGCCGTCCTCCAGCTCCGTCCTATACTTCCAGCCCAGTCCCGAGGCCTTGGACACATCCAGAAGCTTCCGTGGCGTACCATTTGGCTTTGTTCCATCCCAGAGGATTTTTCCACGGTAGCCCACAACCTCAGCCACCAGCTCCGCCAGATTTTTTATGGAAATCTCCCTGCCGGTACCGGCGTTGACAGTTTCGTTGCCGCTGTAATGGTTCATCAGGAACACGCAAAGCTCAGCCAGGTCGTCCACATACAGGAACTCCCTCAGCGGGCTGCCATCACCCCAGCAGGTCACGCTGGCCAGCCCCGCCTCCTTCGCCTCATGGAAACGGCGGATAAGGGCGGGCAGCACATGACTGTGTTCAGGATGATAGTTGTCGTTGGGGCCGTAGAGATTCGTAGGCATCACAGAGATGTAATCCGTCCCGTACTGGCGATTCAGGAACTCGCAGTATTTCAAGCCGGAAATCTTCGCCAGGGCGTAGGCCTCATTAGTCTTCTCCAGCTCACCGGTCAGGAGGCAGCTCTCCGGCATAGGCTGTGGCGCAAGGCGGGGATAGATGCAGGATGAACCCAGAAACTCCAGCTTCTTGCAGCCATTCTTCCAGGCGGCATGGATTACGTTCATCTCCAGCAGCATGTTGTCATACATAAAATCCGCCAGCGCCTCGCTGTTGGCCACAATGCCCCCCACCTTGGCAGCCGCCAGAAAAACGTATTCCGGCTTCTCCTCAGCGAAAAATGCCTCCACCTCTGCCTGACGGCACAAATCCAG
>CAMFES010000139.1 GCA_945949525.1 uncultured Veillonellaceae bacterium | reverse complement strand
TGTTCAGACAAGAAAGGGATGAGTGAGGACAGTACCCATAGAAAACCTTTGTTGTGCCTCGGTGCTTAGCGACTTGCAAGCCGTAGGCGTAGCAAGAGCTTAGCATCCGCTAGGCACAGGGGATGACGAAACCCTATTGACATGAATTAGTTTCGAGGATAAATCCTTGTATGCTAGGCGGAGGAGGGAGGCATGGTTGTTCCATGCCGACCAACGACAACAATGCAGACGATGATTTAAACCGAAAATAATCATGGATATAGGGTTTTGTTATCCCTAGAGCGAGAGTGTGTTTTCTATGGGTAGCTGTCCCGCTCAGCCCATTTTAGGCTGAACAGAGTTCGCAAACAAAACTCATCCATTATTGCCTGTTCTTGCTTCGAGTGTTATAATGTACTTTGTATGCAATAGAACGGAATATGGCAGCATGGAGGTTTTGGTTTTGTATAGTTCAGAAAATTACAAGGATATTGAGGCAAAAATTTTTGCCGGAGAGCGGCTGAGCCGTGAGGACGGAATACGGCTTTTTGCCTGCAGGGATATTGCCTGGCTGGGCAATATGGCGGATTATGTGCGTCAGAAGAAGTGCGGCGATATTGTCTACTACAATGTGAACTGCCATGTTAATCTGACAAATATCTGTACATCAAAGTGCAAGTTCTGCGCCTTTGGCAAGGACAAGGATGAGCCGGGTGCCTATGCCATGAGCGTGGAGGAGGCCGTGGCAAAGGTGCGGGAGGCCATGCAGGACCCAAATCTGGCAGGACTGCATGTGGTGAGCGGACTGCATACTGACTGGAGCTTTGAGGATTATCTTGAACGCCTGCAGGCTTTGCATGATGAGTTTCCCCAGCTGTATCTGAAGGGGTTTACAGGTGTGGAAATCACCCATTTTGCCAAAATTTCCGGTCTGAGCGTGGAGGAAGTGCTGAGGAAGCTGAAGGGGGCAGGCTTGCAGGCCATTGCCGGTGGCGGTGCGGAAATTCTCAGTGACCGGGTAAGAAGCAGGCTCTGTCCTAACAAGGCAACGGCTGATGAGTGGCTGGAGGTTTCCCGTACTGCCCACAGGCTGGGCATCAAGACCAATGCCAGCATGCTGTATGGTCACATTGAAACCATGGAGGAGCGGGTTGACCATCTGCTGAAGCTGCGTGAGCTGCAGGATGAAACGGGAGGGATTCAGACCTTTATCTGCTTCCCGTTCCTGCCGAAGAACACGGAGCTGGGCAAGACAGTACAGCAGACCTCCATGTGGGATGATCTCAGGACGATTGCCATTTCCCGCCTGATGCTGGATAATATCAGAAACATCAAGGCCTACTGGGTGATGCTGACCGTGCCTGTGGCACAGGTGGCACTGGGGTTTGGCGCCAATGATATGGACGGCACCATTCACAAGGAGCGTATTCTGCACGATGCCGGTGCCACCAGCCCTACATCTCTCAGTGAGGACAGGATTATCAGGATTATCAGGGAGGCAGGGCGCATTCCTGCGGCCTGTGACTGCAATTTTAACATTCTGCGGATCTTTACGGAGAAGGATCAGCAGCTGCAGCTGAATAATGCGGCCCAGTGACAGGCAGTGCTGGCAGGCTGTGCCGACGCAGTGCAGCGCCGGGGCAGGCACTACGGCGCAGGGGTAATTTGTAAAGTGCTTTTATAAGGTGAGTATAGAGGTAAATGTATATGGAAGAGAAGCGTATCGAAACAGCCAGGGGGAAGGCGGCCAGGGGAGAAAGACTGTCCCTTGAGGATGCACTGGCATTGTACGAGGATAATGATTTGCTGTTTCTGGCGGAGTGCGCACGGAGGATGAAGGAGCGCAAAAGCGGCAGGAACGTGTATTATAATGTCAACAGGCATATCAACCTGACCAATATCTGCACATCGGGATGTCCCTTGTGTGCTTTTCAGTGCCAGGAGGGGGATAAGCGGGGCTTTGTACTGGAAACGGAGGACATCGCCAGAATTCTCGATGAGGCAAAAAACATAAAGAATCTGGGGGAAATCCACATTGTCAGCGCCCTGCATCCCACCAAGGATTTTGACTATTACCTGAATGTGGTAAAGCAGGTCAGGACGGCACTGCCGGAGGCGGACATCAAGGCCTTTACGCCGGTGGAAATCGTGCATTTCAGCCAGATGACCGGCAAGCCTGTCCGTGAGGTGCTGGAGATTTTGCAGGAGGCGGGACTGTCCTCCCTGCCGGGGGGCGGTGCGGAAATCCTCAGCGACAGGGTGCGCCGGGAAATCTGCCCGAAAAAGGCTACCGCGGCAGAATGGATTGAAACTATCAAAACTGCCCATGCTTTGGGCATTCGCACCAACTGTACCATGATGTACGGTCATATTGAAACCATTGAGGAGAGGCTGCAGCACCTGATTACCCTGCGGGATATTCAGGATGAAACAGGGGGCTTTCAGGCCTTCGTTTCCTTTCCGTTCCACCCTGCCAATACTCAGCTGGAGCATTTACAGCGGGTTGGCTCCTGGGAGGATATGAAGATGATGGCCCTGTCCAGGCTGATTCTTGACAATATCGACCATATCAAGGCCTTCTGGATTATGCTGACCATGCCTGTTGCCCAGCTGGCGCTGGGGTTTGGAGCAGATGACCTTGATGGCACCATCGGAGAGGAAAAGATTATCCACGCGGCAGGCGCCAGGACCAATACCGGCATCACCAGAAGCAAGCTGCGTCAGCTGATTACAGAGGCAGGCTTTGTGCCTGTGGAGCGGGATACCTTTTATCATCCGGTGGCAGAGGAAAATACCGCTGATGCGGCTGATAATGTCGCTGGTGCCGGTATGGATGGCGGCGTTGATGAGGGCAGTGCTGAAGGCGAGGTGCAGGGATGAGTAAAAGGCTGAATGAGCGCGAGGCGGAGGAGCTGCTGCTGCATGGTGACCCTATTGAGCTGGGACGCAGGGCGGACGCGGAACGCAGGAAGCGCTTTGATGATACGGTCACATTTATTGTAGACAGGAATATCAACTATACCAATGTGTGCGTCAATGAGTGCCGCTTCTGTGCCTTTTTCCGCCGCAGGGAAAGCAGGGATGCCTATCTCCTGACCTACGACGACATATTGGAAAAGGTGCGGGAAACCGTGGAGGCGGGCGGAACCCAGGTGATGATTCAGGGGGGCCTGTATCCTGATTTGGGACTGGAATACTATGAGAGGATGCTGAGCCTCATCAAGAGTAAGTATGACATTACCATTCATTCCTTTACGGCCACGGAAATCCAGCATTTTGCCCGTCAGGCAGG
>CAMFES010000138.1 GCA_945949525.1 uncultured Veillonellaceae bacterium | reverse complement strand
TTTCTGCTATCATGTAATGGGTGCTTAGCGAGGATTTTCAGTTTTTGTCGCTAGGCAATTTAATGTTCCTATGGTAAAATAGGGTTGTGTGTTGATATGCTTATCTTTTGATAGGTTATATCTTATTGCCGTGACTGCCGTCAGGCAGGGATGGCAAGGAATTTTTTGGAGAATTAGCATAGGTTTGTTATTTGCGAAGGGAAAGTGATTACGCAATGAAGGTATCCATTGTCATGGGCAGTGATTCCGACTGGCCAATTTTGAAGCCCGCTTATGAACTGTTGAAGAAGTTTGACATCGAGGCAGAGGTAGTCGTTGCTTCTGCACACCGTACTCCTGCCAAGGTCAGGGAGCTGGTTACTACTGCTCCTGAACGTGGCATAGGTGCATTTATTTCTGCTGCCGGTGCCGCTGCACATCTGGGCGGCGTTATTGCCAGCTATACCACACTGCCTGTCATCGGCGTGCCGATTAATGCCACTCCGCTGAACGGCATGGATGCCCTTCTGAGTACGGTTCAGATGCCGTCCGGTATCCCTGTAGCCACCATGGCAGTCAACGGTGCCAAGAACGCGGCTATTTTTGTGGCTCAGATATTTGCCCTGTCAGATGTCGAGCTTGCCAAAAAGCTGGCAGATTATCGCGCCAAGATGGTAGAGGAAGTGGAGAAAAAGGCTGCCCGCGTCGAGCAGCAGCTGGGATGAGCAGCCATATAAACAGCTGTATTAGCAGACTGCCTTCTTTTGAAAGGCTGTTTACAATAAGGTTAGGAGAAAAAGAAAATAATGTATAGTGTAGAAGTTGAAGGAAACAAGTGGAAAGAGGAATGCGGCGTCTATGGCATCTATTCCCGTTCTGCTGACATTGATGTTTCCGGTATGACCTATCTGGGATTGTATGCCCTGCAGCATCGCGGTCAGGAAAGTGCCGGTATTGCCATTACTGACGGTGCATGGATGGATGTTACCCGTGATATGGGCCTGGTGAATGAGGTTTTCCGCCATCAGATTCCCCACATGGACAATCAGTATATCGCCATCGGCCATGTGCGTTATTCCACCACAGGCTCCAGCATGCTGGCAAATACCCAGCCTCTGATGGTAAACTATTCCGGCGGCAAAATCAGCCTTGCCCACAACGGCAACCTGACCAATGCCACGGAAATCCGCCGCGAGCTGGAGGAAACGGGCACTATTTTCCAGACTACCATCGACTCCGAGGTTTTTGTCAACCTGATTGCCCGTTCCCGCAAGGCGACTATTGAGGAGAAAATCAGCGAAAGCCTGAACAAGATTGAGGGCGCTTACTGCCTGACCATCATGACTGCGGACAAGCTGATTGGCGCCCGTGACCCGCAGGGCTTCCGCCCGCTGTGCCTGGGCAAAATCGGCGATGACACCTGGATTTTGTCCTCCGAGAGCTGCGGCCTGGATGTAGTAGGAGCTGATTTTGTCCGGGATATTGAGCCGGGTGAGATGGTTGTCATCGACGATGATGGGGTAAAGAGCTATAAATTCGCCGAGCCGAAGCTGAACATGTGCGTGTTCGAGTACATCTACTTTGCCCGCCCGGACTCCGTGCTGGACGGCCTCAGCGTACACGAGGCACGCTTTGAGATGGGCAGGGTGCTGGCCAGGGAAACCAACTACAAGGCAGACATTGTTATCTCCGTGCCGGACTCCGGCAATACCGCCGCTTCCGGCTATGCCTACGAATCTGGCATCCCTTATGTGGAGGGATTGGTGAAGAACCGCTACATTGGCCGTACCTTTATCCAGCCAACCCAGAAAAAGCGCGATACGGCAGTGAAGCTGAAGCTGAATGCCATTTCCTCTGCCGTCAGGGGCAAGTCCGTGGTGATGATTGACGATTCCATCGTTCGCGGTACCACCAGCGGCAAGATTGTCCGCATGCTGAGAAACGCCGGTGCCAGGGAAATCCACATGTGCATCAGCTCACCGCCGATTGTTTATCCTTGCTACTACGGCATTGATACATCCGTCCGCAAGGAGCTGATTGCCGCTACCAAGAGCGTGGAGGAAATTCGTGATTATATCGGGGCTGACTCCCTGCATTTCCTGTCCCTGGACGGTCTGAAGCACTGCATGAGGAAGCTGGGGCCTGACCACATGTGCTACGCCTGCTTCGACGGGGGCTATCCTATCGAGCAGAAGTCCGCATCTCCTGCGGAGCATGACAAGTACGTTTTTGAGCAGCGCAAAAAGTAAGAGTTTTTTGCCGGGATGGGCTGTTTCCCCAAGGGAATTTTCTTAGGAGAATTTTCTTAGAAGAATTTTCTCCGGGGGACAGCGTGCCGTGTGTGATAAATTGTTTTGGAGGATTGTATGGAAAAGAAACTGACTTATAGAGATGCAGGTGTGGATATTGATGCCGGCAATCTGTCCGTAAAGCTGATTAAGGACAGCGTAAAGGCTACCTATCGTCCGGAGGTGCTGGGTGATTTGGGGGGCTTTGGCGGCCTTTTTGCCATGAGTACCAAGTACAAGGAGCCTGTGCTGGTGTCCGGTACTGACGGCGTTGGCACCAAGCTGCGCTTTGCCTTTATGTTGAACAAGCACGATACCATCGGCCAGGATGCTGTGGCCATGTGCGTCAATGACATTCTGGTGCAGGGTGCGGAGCCATTGTTCTTCCTGGATTATCTGGCTGTGGGCAAGCTGGAGCCGGAGCAGGTGGCAGACGTGGTCAAGGGCGTGGCTAATGCCTGCAAGGAGTCCGGCTGTGCGCTGATCGGCGGTGAAACTGCCGAGATGGCCGGATTCTACGCAGAGGGCGAGTATGATATTGCCGGCTTTGCCGTAGGCGCAGTGGAGAAGTCCAAGATTATCACCAGCGAGAAGGTAAAGGCAGGGGATGTGATCCTGGGCCTGCCATCCTCCGGCGTGCATTCCAACGGCTATTCCCTGGTGCGCAAGATTGTCTTTGATGTAAAGGGCTTCAAGGGCGATGAGTACATTGACGAGCTGGGCAAGACCATCGGCGAGGAGCTTCTTACTCCTACCCGCCTCTATCCGAAGTCCTGCCTGCCGCTGATTGAGAAGTTTGATATTCACGGCATGGTACATGTAACCGGCGGCGGCTACTATGAGAATATTCCTCGCGCCCTGCCAGATGATATGGGTGCCGAGATTGATGCTACGGCATGGCCGGTGCCGCCTATCTTCAAGCTTTTGAAGGAATGGGGCAACGTGGACTGGCATGAGATGTACCGTACCTTCAACATGGGCATCGGCATGATTATCATCGCTTCCGCTGATGAGGCTGAGAAGATTAAGGCTGATTTG
>CAMFES010000137.1 GCA_945949525.1 uncultured Veillonellaceae bacterium | reverse complement strand
AGGTCGTATGGGTTCAAGTCCCATCAACCGCACCATATTGTTTCTCAGGTATCCGGGCTTCATGGCTCGGTTTTTTAGTGCCTTTTTTTCTAGCGAGGTGAATGCATGGGTTTTCTTGTTATTTCTGCCCTGTTTGTGGTATTTCTGAATGTTGCCATGTATGTCCTGCTGCGCAGCTTTCTGGGAGCAGGGGGAAGGAGACCGCACAGGTACTGCCTGATTCTGAATATGCTGTCTATCATAGGCATCGGCATGGGGTTCAAGCCTGAGCATGCCGGGGCAGTTACGGCTGTGATTATTCAAGCTGTAACCATCTGGCTGATGCTACAGGTGTTTTTGATTGTGCTTCTGTCTTTGTTGCTGGTGGGAAAATTCCTTTTTAGCTTGCTGGCAAAGAGAAGGAGGGAGTCGCTTTTTGCAGGCATGAAAGGCGGCAAATATGTGGTTGCAGTTATGACGGCTTTGGCTCTGAGCCTCAGCCTGTACGGCAGCTTTGTGGGCAGGCATGCCCTGCATACCGTAGAGTACACAGTGCCTGTGGAGGGGCTGGGAGAGCGCCTGGAGGGCTATCGGATAGCTCAGCTGAGCGATGTGCATCTGGGAAGCTTTTACAGCCTTGATGACTTTCAGCAGCTTTTAGAAAAGACTGCGGCAGAGCAACCGGATGTACTGGTGGTTACTGGTGATGTTTTTGACAATGCCGGTATGACCATGCAGGCGGCAAGGCTTTTGGACAGCTACAGTGACAGGTTTCCTCAGGGGATTTATTATTGCCGGGGCAACCATGAGCATATTCGCGGTATTCCCCTCCTGGAAATCGCTCTGGAGGGAAAAAGCATTCACAATCTGGTGAATGATAATGCCATGGTGCTGGAGGACAGCCGACCTCTTTATATTGCCGGTGTGGATTATCCGATGCAGCGTGAGCAGTTTGCTTATCTGGCAGATGCATATACCCAAAAAGCGATGGATGGCATTCCTGCCAATGCTGTAAAGGTTTTGCTGGCGCATCATCCGGATTTTCTGGAAAATGCAGCTGGATATGGCACGGAGTTGGTGCTGAGTGGCCATACCCATGGCGGCCAGCTGGGCGTTGAGGGAATTCCGCTGGTGCCGCCGGTGTTTGAATACCTGCGGGGCTGGTACAGCCAAGGGAGAACCCGCCTGTATGTTCATCCTGGCAACGGCAGCTGGTTTCCTTTCCGTCTTGGCTGCCAGCCGGAGATTGCCGTGTTTAAACTGACAAAGGCAGAGTAAAATAAATTTGACATAATTAGATTATTTTTGCTATAATAATATGGCTGTGGAGAGGTGTCCGAGTGGTTTAAGGAGCCGGTCTTGAAAATCGGTGATGTCGCAAGGCACCGTGGGTTCGAATCCCACCCTCTCCGCCATATTCGGAGCAGTACTCAAGAGGCTGAAGAGGACGGTTTGCTAAATCGTTAGAGTCGCAAGGCTGCGGAGGTTCGAATCCTCTCTGCTCCGCCATTTTGCTTATATGCCCTTCGGATTTATGCCGGAGGGCTTTTTTGTACGGAAATTTTGCGTTATAATAAATTAAGAGCAAGCAGGGATTTTTGCAGTATTGCATGAAATATCAACTATGAGATATATGGAGGGATAGATGATGAAATTTGCAATAGCAGGCTCCGGCGGCACAGGCGGCGTGCTGGGAGCGTATCTGGCAAAGGCTGGCAACGATGTGACATTTCTTGCCAGAGGGAGGCATTTAGCAGCTATGCAGGAAAAAGGGCTGACTTTGGAAAGCCTGCACAATGGTACTTTCACAATTGCTCCTGCAAAGGCCTGCACGATGGATGAGTACACTGATACGCCCGATGTACTGCTGGTGTGTGTCAAGTATTACGATATTGACGCAGCTATAGAGCTGGCAAGGCGTACAGCAGGGGAGGACACCATTATCCTGCCCATTCTGAATGTCTATGGCACAGGTGGCGTCATGCAGGCGGCTCTGCCGGATAAAATGACGGTGCTGGATGGCTGCATGTACGTTTTTGGCATGATTAAAGAGCCGGGTATTATCAGCCAGCCCCAGTCCATCCTGCGGGTGTTCTACGGCTTCCGCAAGGGCCAGGACAGGCGCTTGGAAGCAAAAGCAAAGGAATTGGAGCAGGTATTTAATGCAGCCGGTATAGATGGGCATTTTACGGATAATATTGCCGCTGACCATTTGCAGAAGTTTAGCTTTGTTTCCCCTATGGGGGCGGCAGGTTTGTATTTTAATGCCAAGAGCGAGGATTTCCAAAAGGAAGGCCAGGTGCGTGATACCTTCGTAGGGCTTATCAAGGAGGTGCAGGCCATCGGTGATGCCATGGGGCTGACCTTCAAGAGCGACCTGGTAAAATCCGGCTTGAAGCTCATAGACGCCTTCAAGCCGGGAGGCATGACCTCCATGCAGCGTGATGTTGCCGCAGGCCGCCAGTCGGAGTTTGCCGGGCTGGTGGACAGCATCGTGGAGCTGGGCAAGAAGCTGAATGTGCCAACTCCGTACTATGCAAAAATTAGCCAGTGGGGCAAGGAAAATAACATAAAATAATGTGCAAATAAAACAGGCAGGAACGGATAGCTGATGCTACCACGTTCCTGCCTGTTTTACTTTGTAAGATTTAATTTATATAAGTTTTTAGGTCACGATAGAAATTTTCGTGTACGCCAAGCATGATCAGCTTTAGGGTTATCGGGTCAAAGCTGTATGTCAAAAGAAATTGCTTTGAGGATGCTTTGTACTTATAAACACGGATACCTGCTAAGTCCTGCTTTTTTTCTGTACCCAGCAAGGGATTTTCCGCTATAGCTTTGATGGCTGAGTTAGTGGCAGTTAGCTCTTGTCCTTTCAGCTTCTTATATGTGCGTTTAAATAAAGGAGATTGCGTAATTTGCAAAGCTATTCCTCCCTGAATTCAAATGGTTCCTGAGGCAATTCTTTTGCTACCAGTATTTCGCGTATAAATTCTATGGGAAGGTCAGGGTTAGCAAGGGCATTCTTGCCAAGCATTGCCCAGTAATTGATTTGCTGGGCGGCACTGCGGTACTCAGCCTTGCCAATGCTGGTTGCTTCGGAAAAAAGACCTGCATCTACTCGTACACTTACTGTTGACATAATATCACCTCCATACTGTCAAAGATTAACGCTTTTTAGGCTTATTTGTAAGGTGCGATTTGTTGCTAGGGAGCAATATAAGAGATTGCTGATACGTAGGTGGGGAGCTGTAGCAGGAGTGTAACTATCAGCAGATAAAGTAATGGGTGGAGAAGGCGGTGCCAATGCAAGGTACTTAGACGCGCCTCGGTGCT
>CAMFES010000136.1 GCA_945949525.1 uncultured Veillonellaceae bacterium | reverse complement strand
TATGGATTTTTATTTTTTTGATTAACTGTTCAAGTTCATTATACAATCAACCGTCACTATATTATGGGGATTTGCATCGGTATGATATACTATTTAGAGAATAATGCGAGGTGAGTTCCGATGAAATATGGTGAGCTGATGGCAGGACTGCGCAGAGGGAGTCCCGGTCATCTTTACCTTTTGGCCGGAGAAGAAAGCTACTTTATAGAGAAGGCGAAGGAAAGGCTTTTGCAGTGCTTTTTTCCCGACGGCTATCAAAAGGATGATATACAGGTGCTGGAGGAAGGGGCTTCCCTCAGTGAAATCATGGAAGCTGTGGAAACGGTGCCGTTTTTTCTGGATAAAAATGTAATCATTGTCAGGGCGGCTGGCTTATTCAAGGATAAAAAGGCCGAGGGGGATGAAAAAAACGGCGGGAAATCAGGCGGCGCAGAGGGGCGTTTTTTTGAGCTGCTAAAAAACCTGCCGGAGTTTTCTTATGTGATTTTTGAGCTGCATGGGAAGCCTGACAAGCGGAAGAAAATCTATAAGGCCATCAGCAGTGCCGGTCAGGTTATGGAGGCGGAGCCGGTTCGCGCCGGGAATATAGGTGACTGGCTACAGGGCAGGCTGCAGGAGCTGAACAAGGAGATGGATCGGCAGGCCTACGAATATTTTGTAGGGGCAATCAGCAGCATGCAGACCGTAAATCTCAGCTTTCTCAGCAAGGAGCTGGAGAAGCTGGCGCTGTTCATGGGGCCGGAGCAGAGGAAAATCAGCAGGGAGCATCTCTTGCAGGTATTTTCCGATGTGCCGGAGATTTCCAGCTTTGCCATGCTGAATGCCATCGGTGACAGGAATACGGCAAAGGCGCTGCAGCTATTTAGGAGGCAGCTGGACAATGGCGTGTATTTCGTGCTGATTGTGGGCATGCTGGCGCGGCAGGTGCGGCTGTGGTGGCTGGCACAGGAGCTGCAGTCACGGGGTGTTCGCGGCAGGGCGCTGGCAACTCATCTGGGGCAGCCGCCCTTTATTGCGGAAAAGACCGGCAGGGAAGCGGGCAGCTTTCCACCGGGGATTCTGCAGAAGGCCCTTCTGGCCTTGTCTGATGCGGATTATGGACTGAAAACAGGCCAGAGTGATATAGTGGAGCTGGAGGCGGTTATCATCAGCTTGGGGAATCGGGAGGAGTGTGCGCTCCAATGAAGGCTTTTGGTATATATGTACATATTCCCTTCTGCCGCCAGAAATGCTTTTATTGCGATTTTCCCTCCTTTGCAGGACGGGAAAGAATGATTGAGCCATATCTGGAGGCACTGGAGCAGGAGGCTGGCCAGGTGCGGCAGAGGCTGTCGGACAGAGGCGAGGCGGTATTTGGCAGTGACGGCAAGCTGGCACCGAGGACGCTGTATATTGGCGGCGGTACACCTACGGTTTTGGAGACCGTAGCTCTACCAGATGTGTTTTATCTCCTGCAGAAGCATATAGATGTGGAAGGTATAGAGGAGTTCACCATAGAGGCAAACCCCGGCACTGTGGACGGGGAAAAGCTGCGGCTGCTGCGGAGCCTTGGCATTAACAGGCTCAGCCTGGGGGTGCAGTCCTTTGACGATGGCTGCCTGAAGTCTATGGGGCGCATTCACAGCGGCCGTGAGGCTGTGGAGGCTGTGGCGGAGGCGCAGGACGCGGGCTTTGGCAATATAAGCGTGGATTTGATGTACGGCTTGCCGGGGCAGGATATGGAAATACTGCAGGAGTCCGTGGAAACAGCGTTGTCTTTGGGGGTGCAGCATATTTCTATCTATGGTCTGCAGCTGGAGGAAGGAACGGCCTTTGATAAAATGCAGCAGCAGGGGAGGTTGCATTTGCCGCCGGAGGAGCTGACGGAGAAAATGTATGATTACATTACTGCTGTCCTGCCGGAGTATGGCTATCAGCGCTACGAGATTTCCAATTTTGCCCTGACGGGATATGAAAGCAGGCACAACCTTTCCTACTGGCAGGATGTGCCATATCTTGGCTTTGGTTCCGGGGCTCACAGCTACTGGGGGGATTGCCGCTATCAGAATCCTGCCAGAATAGAAGTATACATGGAGGAAATTTTTCAGGGCAGGGCCATGTGCCATGTGGAGGAAAGGGTAACGGAAAAGGCTCACATGGAGGAATTCTGCTTTCTCGCCCTGCGGACGGCAGAAGGGATCTCGCGCCGGAGATTTGCTGATGTTTTCGGCAGGGATGTGGAGGCTGTGTACGGAGGGATTGTCAGGAGCTTGAGGGAAGAGGGACTGCTGCTGGAAAATAAAGAGAGGATTTATTTGTCACCTTTGGGCATGAAGTATGGCAACAGGGTTTTTGCAGAGTTTTTGCTGCCGGATGACTGATGAGATATGCAGGTAAATTATTTCGGGAAAAGTAAAATTTTTATTTTGACTTATTGACATTTTGACAAATACGCGGTATATTATGTTCATGAGTTAGCACTCACTGAATTTGAGTGCTAACAAGAGGAGGGGTGCAAATGCTGGATGAAAGAAAGCAGCGTATCCTTCAGGCAGTCATTCAGGATTATATATCCTCGGCAGAGCCTGTGGGCTCCAGAACACTGGCAAGGAAGTATGATTTGGGCGTGAGCCCTGCCACCATCAGGAATGAGATGGCTGATTTGGAGATGCTTGGCTATCTGGAGCATATACATACATCTTCCGGCAGGGTTCCTTCCTCCAAGGGGTATCGGCTCTATGTGGACTCCCTGCTGCCGGTACAGCCTATGACCGATGCAGAAAAGGCCATGATTGACAAGTGGTACAAGGCAAAGGTACAGCAGCTTGATCAGGTATTTCAGGAAACTGCGAAGATTATATCCAGGCTGACGCGGAATGTGTCATTGGTTCTGGCACCGCAGATTTCCAAGGCGGCTTTTCGCTGCATGCAGTTCCTGCCGCTGGATGACCATCGCGTGATTGCGGTGCTGATGACGGATGCAGGCTTTGTGGAAAATCGTATCATGGAAATGCCTGCCGGCAGCTCCTTTGAGGATTTTCAGCGGATGGCAAAGGTCATCAACGGATGCCTGGCCGGGCACACACTGGGGGCTATCCAGAATGGGAGCCTGAAGAAGATTGAGGCTGAGATTGGCGATGACGGACTTTATGAGTCGGCCATGACATTGATCGATAAGGCGCTGAATTCCCAGCGCAAGGAGCGGCTTTATCTGGGCGGCACCACGGAGATGATGGAGCAGCCTGAGTTTCACAATGTGGACAAGGTGAAGGAGCTTCTGATTATGCTGGAGAAGGACCAGCTGATGAAGGATATATTGAAGGCTCATCTGGGAGATG
>CAMFES010000135.1 GCA_945949525.1 uncultured Veillonellaceae bacterium | reverse complement strand
TGCTTGTACCTGCGAGCGATGGGTAGGGGATGGAGCTATGAAACGACAGCTTTTGTTTTGGCGTGAAATCGGTCTTCTACCAGCTTTGGGGGTGCTGCGGCTTTGCCGCGGCATCTCCGGGGCTGGTTTTGTTTTTCCGGTTCTGCACAATGCCTGACGCTGTAAGGCGTACATTGTATGCTGTCGTATTCCATAGTGGCAAGTCCATCTGCATGCTCTGGCAGATGGATTTTTTAGTTGAAGGAGGTTGTTGTATGAGTGAGGAAAAGGACCTGGACCTTCAGGCCATTTTGAAGAAGGCAGAACAGGAATCGGCTTTTCCTGATGTGCCTTTGGATGAATTTGTACCGCCCGGCTATGATGAATGGAAGGATGCGTGCATTGCTCTTTTGAAGGGGGCACCCTTTGAAAAGAAGATGTACACGGATACATACGAGGGCATCACCTTTTCGCCTATGTATTTTCGGGCAGATACCGAGGACATTCTGCCCCAAAATTCCTTTCCCGGCATGGATGATTTTTTGCGTGGTGCAACGCCCAATGGCTACATAAAATCTCCCTGGGGCATCGCTCAATCCTGTGACCTGACAATGCCGCAGGAAAATAATCAGCTGCTGCGTCATGAACAGGAAAAGGGGTCTACTGTCTATAATGTACGTCTGGACAGTGCCTCCCTTGCCTGCCTGGATGCAGATAAGGCGGAAAAGCCTGGTGACGAGGGCTGCAGTATCAGCACCCTGGACGATATGAACACCCTGTTAGCAGACCTGAAGCTGGACAAGTATCCCCTGTATATATATGCAGGGGCTTCTGCCGTACCGATGCTGGCGCTGACGGCGGCGGCTATTCGTTCAGGCGGCGGCAGGGTGAGTGCATTGAGGGGGATTATCGGAGCCAATCCTGTGGGAGAGCTGGCCGCCAAGGGCGGAAATGGGCAGTCACTGGCCAAGCTGTATGATGAGGCGTACGTAGCGGCGAAGTGGGCCATTAAAAATGCGCCGGGCCTGAAGACATTTATGGCAGGCAGTGATGTGTTCAGCCGGGGCGGTGCCAACGATGTGCAGGAAATTGCCTACACCCTGTCCATAGCGGCCGACTATATGCGTGCCATGCTGGAGAGGGGGCTGACGGCGGACGAGGCCGCCGGACAGATTATGTTCGGCTTTTCCATGGGGGCAAATTTCTTTATGCAGATTGCCAAGCTGAGAGCTGTGCGGCCTGTCTGGGCGCAGATTGCCGAGGCCTTCGGCTGCAGCAGCGAGGCCCAGAGGATACACATCCACGGCAAGCCGGCGCTATTCTTTAAGACCAAGTATGACCCCTATGTGAATATGCTCCGCAATACCTCGGAGATGTTCTCCGGGGTGGTGGGAGGCATTGAGTCCTTCGAGAACGGAACCTTCGATGAGGCGGTGCGCAAGGGGGATGAGTTTTCCCGACGCATTGCCAGAAACGTGCAGGTGATGCTGCAGGAGGAGTTCGGGTTGCTGCAGCCTATTGACCCGGCCGGCGGCTCCTGGGCGGTGGAAAGCCTGACAAAAGAGATTAAGGAAAAAATCTGGGCGGAATTCCAGCTGGTGGAAGGAAAGGGTGGCATAACAGCCGCATTGCTGGAGGGCTATCCCCAGGAGCAGATTGCTGCTGTGCTTGCCAGCCGCTTTAAAAAGCTGGAGCTTAGGCGGGACCGCATCGTAGGCAGCAACATGTACCCGAATATGACGGAAAAGCTGCTGGAGGAGCGGCCGGAGGATTTTGCCGCCAATCGTCAGCTCAGGGGCAGGGCTATTGAGGAATACCTGTCGGATGTAGATGATGTCTTCAAAAAGGAAAAGCTGGCAGAGCTGGCGGAGCAGGAAAAGTGCGGTGGCGATATTGTGCAGGCAGCTGTAGAGGCCGCCGGAGCCGGTGCTACTATCGGTGAGCTGCGGGAGGCTATCAATTGTGCTGCGGCGGCTGAAAAGGCAGGGAAAGAAACCGTGGAGGCGATTTTGCCCCACCGGTGGAGCGAGCGGTATGAGGAGCTACGCATGATTACTGAGAAATATCAAGCGGAGCATGGTGACAACGTGACGATTTTCCTGGCCAATATGGGGCCGATACCTCAGCACAAGGCCAGGGCGGATTTCACCACGGGCTTTTTGCAGGTGGGAGCCTTCCAGGTGCTGGGCAACAACGGCTTCCAGACTGTGGAGGAGGCTGCGGAGGCGGCAGGCAGGTCCGGGGCTGATGCAGTTGTTATCTGTTCTACGGATGCCACCTACCCGGAGATTGTGCCTGCCTTAGCACCGAAGCTTCATGAGGCGCTGCCAGAGGCAATAGTATTCCTGGCAGGCACCGCGCCGAAGGAGCTGGCGGATACTTACAGGGAGGCAGGCATTGATGAATATATCAATGTACGTGCCAACTGCTATTCTATATTGAAGCTTTTGCAGAAGAGAAAGGGGATGATTGACTAATGGCTGTTTTTCCTGATTTTACCAATATGAAGCTGAAGGAGGCTCCGGCAGGCAGCGGGGCGGAGTGGCAGAGGCTGTTTGAGTCGGCTGCCGGTGCTGATTTTGCCGCCCTGACCGGCAAGACCATGGAGCATATTCCTATCAAGCCTATATACAACCACGATGAATACGACCACATGAACCATCTGGATTTTGCCAGCGGCATACCGCCCTGCCTGAGAGGTCCTTATTCCACCATGTATGTGTTCCGTCCCTGGACGGTAAGGCAGTATGCAGGCTTTTCCACGGCGGAGGAATCCAATGCCTTTTACCGCCGCAACCTGGCTGCCGGTCAGAAGGGCTTGTCCATTGCCTTTGACCTGCCTACCCACAGGGGCTATGACTCGGATAATCCCCGGGTGCTGGGCGATGTAGGCAAGGCGGGGGTGGCCATTGACTCCATTTTGGACATGCGCATCCTGTTCAGCGGCATACCTCTTGACCAGATGTCCGTATCCATGACCATGAACGGTGCGGTGCTGCCGATTCTGGCCTTTTACATCCTGTCCGGCGAGGAGCAGGGCGTGGATAAGAAGGTCATGGCAGGCACCATCCAGAACGATATCCTGAAGGAATTTATGGTGCGCAATACCTACATCTATCCGCCGGAAATGTCCATGCGCATCATCGGCGATATTTTCGAGTATACCACCAAGTACATGCCTAAGTTCAACAGCATTTCCATCTCCGGCTACCACATGCAGGAGGCCGGGGCTACGGCTGATATTGAGCTGGGCTACACCCTGGCCGACGGCTTGGAATACATCCGCACAGGTATCAAAGCGGGATTGCCTGTGGATGCTTTTGCCAAGCGATTGTCCTTCTTCTGGGC
>CAMFES010000134.1 GCA_945949525.1 uncultured Veillonellaceae bacterium | reverse complement strand
TTTCACCAGCTTTTCCTCGCTGGCAATCACCTCAATCAGCTCATCCGTAAAGAATCTCGGATAGCTGTACAGGGTGCGGAGCCACTTGATGCCGTCAATGCGGCAAAGCTCCCGCAAAAGTCGCGCCAGGCTCGGCTGGCCGTAAATATCATGGCCGTAGTTGGTAGTATCCTGGGCAATCAGCACAATTTCCCGAACGCCCTTGTCCACCAGCGCCTCCACCTCCTGACGGATGTCCTCAATACTACGGCTTCTGTACCTGCCCCTGATGAGAGGGATAGCGCAAAAGGCACAGCGGTTGTTGCACCCCTCGGCAATCTTCACATAGGCAGTATAGGACGGCGTCGTAGGAATGCGCGGCACGGAGGCATCGTAGATAATCTCGTTTTCACTGTTGATAACCACCCTGTTACCGGCCAGCGTTTCCTCTACAGCCTCCATAATGCGATGCCAGGAGCCTGTGCCAATAATGCCGTCAGCCTCCGGCAGGTCATCCAAAAGCTCCTGTCCATACCGTTGCCCCAGACAGCCGGCAATAATCAGTGATTTGCACCTGCCCTTGCCCGGCTCCTTGTATTCCGCCATGGTAAGAATGGTAGTAATGGACTCCTCCTTGGCAGACTCGATAAAGGCACAGGTGTTGACAATCAAAACATCCGCCTGGGAAGGGTCGTTCACCAGCTCATACCCGTTCTGGCGCAAAATTCCCAGCATAACCTCCGTATCCACCAGATTTTTGGAACAGCCAAGGCTAATAAAACCTGCTTTCAATCTATATCCTCCTCCCCCGGCCACGCCGGGCAAAAACAACATTTATCTCCGTCAGCACTGCGTCCCCCGCTAGATGTCACCACCGCCAAGACGCACCTGCTTTACCCATTTATCCAAAAGCTCCTGCCGCTTTTCCTTCGGAAAATCCGCCAGCTGGTTGAACAGAGCCGGATTCCTCACCGCCAGCTGCTTGTAGGCCAGCGTTGCCGGATTGGTTGGCACAAAATAGAACTTATTGCTTTGCAATACCAGAAGAGCCTCATCTGTCAGCAGCCAGTCAGCAAACTTCTTGGCCTGCTCCCCGTGGGGTGCATGCAAAAGTATCCCCGTACCAATCAGGGTATAGGCTGTTCCCTCCTCCGGCTGAATAATCTTCAGGGGATAACCGTCATCAATATAGCGCAGCGCCTCACTCTGCACGGCCACAGTCAGGTCAACCTCCCCCATGCCCGCCATGCGGACAGGCGTGGACAGATATTTGGCATACTGCACCACATGGGGATGGATTTTTCGCAGCATATCCAGCGTATTCTGTTCCCCAAACTGGGCAATCAGGAAAAAATACAGATTGGCGGAGCTGTCCGCCGCCAGAAAATCCGTAATCCCTATGCGCATGTCACCAGCCTCGGACAAATCCCGCCAGCCCAGCGGCAGCCTTTCATTGCGCTGCATATAATCCCTGTTGATGCAGAACACCACAGGATCGTACCAGGTGCCAATCCAAAAGTCCCCTGCATCCTTGAAGCCGCCTGCCACAGCGTCACTATGCTCTGAAACATAAGGCACCAGCCAGCCCTTTCCTGCCGCCCGGCGCAGCAGCCTGCTGTCAGCCAGTACCATGTCAGCCTTTCCTGGCTCACTGATGCGCTGCTCCAGCTCCTGCTCGGACAGGGGCACAAAATTCACCTGTACCTTGTGCAGCTTTTCATACTCCTCAGCCAGATAAGTGACATTCTCTGTCGGCAGGGTCGTGTAGACCGTAATCTCTCCCAGCAGCTTTCTGCTGCTGTCCTTGTCGTTTCCGGCGCCTGATATATACATGGTGCCGCTGATTACCATCAGCATTATCACGAAGGAAACAACCAGCAAAACCGTGTATCTCCGCATCCGCTTCACCTCAATCCAAATGCCTGAAATCAATCATAAACAGTAGTTCTTAAAAGAAAATCCTGTAGGCACCCCTACAGGATTTTCAGATTGCTCAAAATGGTGAATTAGTTATTCTTGCGCATCCAGACAGGAATATCAATGTTGTTGACAGTAAAGAAATCCTGATTTGGCATACCGCGGTTCGGGTCATTGCCAAAGGTGGAGCTGCGCATACCGGCTGCAGACTGCTGGGCGGCTGCCCCGCCGGCAGAACCGGCCTGATTGCCAAAGAACTGGTTGGCAGAGGATGCCGCCGGAGCCGATGCTCCCTGACGTCCCTCGAAATCAGTAGCAATAACGGTTACACGCACTACATCCCCCAGGCTGTCATCCGTAGCCACACCCCAGATGATGTTGGCATCCTTATGAGCAGCCTCGGTAATGGCCAGACTGGCCTCATTCAGCTCCGCCATGCTCAGGCGGTCGGAGGCACCTGTAAAGTTCATGATAACGCCCCGGGCACCCTGCACGGAAACCTCCAGCAAAGGTGACTCCACCGCCGCCTTTACGGCGGACAGAGGCGCACCATCGCCGGAAGCCTCGCCGATGCCCATCAGGGCCGGACCGGCATTGCTCATAATAGCCTGCACATCAGCAAAATCCAGGTTTACAAAACCCGGAACATTAATCAAATCAGAAATGCTCTGTACGCCCTGGCGAAGCACATCGTCCACAATGCGGAAGGCCTCAGTAAACGGCGTGCTGCGGTCGATAATCTCCAGCAGCTTTTCGTTCGGAATGGTGATAATACTGTCCACACGCTCAGCCAGCTTGGCTACACCGGCCTCGGCACGACGCTTGCGCATCAGTCCCTCAAAGCCAAAAGGACGGGTGACAACAGCCACCGTCAGCGCCCCCAGCTCCTTGGCACACTCCGCCACAATAGGAGCAGCGCCTGTTCCGGTACCGCCGCCCATACCGGCAGCAATAAACACCATATCCGCACCATCCAGTGCGGCCTTGATCTCGTCACGGTTTTCCTCGGCAGCCTTCTCACCGACCTCCGGACGCGCACCTGCGCCCTTGCCCTCGGTTGCCTTCCTGCCAATCTGCAGGCGCACAGGAGCCAGCGACTCCTCCAAAACCTCTGCATCTGTATTGATGGCGATAAACTCTACGCCCTGTACTCCAGAAGAAACCATGCAGTTTACGGCATTGTTGCCGCCACCGCCCACACCAACAACCTTAATTACGGCATCCAGGCCTTCATCCAAATCTGCAAAATCAATTCCCACAAGTATACCTCCACATACAAGCTCAATTTATGTAAAAATAGCCTACTTCACCTATTACATTTCATCATTATAACATCATTGACCAAAATTTTCTACATGTAATTTATTATTTTTTGCAAACCTGGTATATTTATCAATCCCGGCCAAACAAATCCCGCGTATATACCTTTTCCTCCACATCTGACAGCTTTCTGTCGTACCTGTTGGCAACAATAACCCTTGACATGGCCTTGAACCTTGCCGGGAGTTTGACACTTCAAAACGGAAAAAATGCCTCTCAGCCCTTGTAAATATT
>CAMFES010000133.1 GCA_945949525.1 uncultured Veillonellaceae bacterium | reverse complement strand
CATCCACCTCGATGCCATCCTGAATGTAGAAAGGAGGCGTCTTTGCCTTGTTGAGAATGCGCAGCTCCTCTACCACCACCTCAATCATGCCGGTAGCCATGTTAGGATTTACAGTTTCCTCGGAACGGGCACGGACGCTGCCACGGACAGCTACAACGAACTCGTTGCGGATAGTCTCGACCTTGTGAAAAGCCTCCTCGCCGATAGCTGCCTCGTCGATGACAACCTGCACCAGACCGGAACGGTCACGCAAATCAACAAAAATCAGTCCGCCGTGGTCGCGGCGACGGGAAACCCAACCGCACAGAACAACCTCACTGCCTACGCTGTCAGCACGCAGCTCGCCGCAGTGATGGGAACGCTTCAAACCTTCTAAAGTATCCATCTGAACCTTTCACCTCATAAAACTTAATTATCGTCTAATAATCGAATATTCTTTTCGCAACTGTCATTATAACAAACTCGCCAAAGGCTGACAATGATTTTGCCAAATGTTATGCCTTAATTTTCCCAATAACATCGGCAAGAGCCACTTTTTCCTGCTGGCTGTCAGACATGCTGCGGAGCATGACCACTCCCTCTGCAATCTCATCATCACCGAGAATCAGAGCATAGCGGGCACCCAGCTTGTTGGCCTGCTTCATCTGTGCCTTCATGCTGCGGCCGGCAAAATCCATCGCCGCAGACACCCCTTCCCTGCGCAGATTGTTCAGCAGCTTGAAGCCCTCGGACTGGGCAGCCTCTCCCAGCGCCACCACATAGGCATCCACGCTGCGGCTCTTCTCCGGCAGCAGATTCTGGCTCTCCAGAGCAAGAAGAAGACGCTCAAGGCCGGTAGCAAAGCCCACGGCCGGGGTAGGATTGCCCCCCATTTCCTCAATCAGACCGTCATAGCGGCCACCACCTGCCACGGCACTCTGGGCACCCAGCGGCGGATACTTGATTTCAAAGGCGGTCTTGGTATAGTAATCCAGTCCCCGCACCAAGCGAGGGTCATGACGGAAGCTGATACCGGCGTTGGCCAGATGCTCCTGAAGCCTTGCGAAATGGTCGCTGCACTCGTCACAGAGGCAGTCGGTAATCTTCGGTGCATCTGCCATGTACGGCTTGTCGCTGTCCTTCTTGCAATCCAGAATGCGCAACGGGCTGCGGTCGAAGCGGCTGCGGCAATCCTCGCACAAATCATCCAGCTTATCCCGGAAGAAATCCTGCAGCATGGTGCGATACCTGCTGCGGCACTTCGGGCAGCCTACGGAATTGATGGACAGCTCCAAATCCTTCAGCCCCAGACCTTCCAGAAGGCTCATAGCCAGCAGGATTACCTCTGCATCAACAGCAGGATTAGCCTCCCCCAGCGCCTCCACGCCAAACTGGTGGAACTCACGCATGCGCCCCGCCTGGGGACGGTCATAGCGGAACATGGAACCGATGTAGAACAGCTTCACCAGGTTCGACTCCGCATAAAGCTTGTTCTGCAGATAGGCCCGGACAGCGGAAGCCGTATTCTCAGGCCGCAGGGTAATGCTCCTGTCCCCCCTGTCGGTAAATGTATACATTTCCTTGTCCACCACATCGGTGCCCTCGCCGATGCCCCGCTGGAAAAGCTCCGTATGCTCAAAAATCGGGGTTCTGATTTCGCTGTAGCCAAAGCGGCGGCACAGCTCACGGATTTCCCCCTCTACATAATTCCAATCGCCTACTGTATCCGGCAGTATATCCTTAGTACCACGAGGTGCATTTGTCAACATTCCTCTTTATCCTCCTGTATGTCAAAATTACAATTAATCGCCATATTTATGTCTGCGGCTTGCCGTAGATTTCCTCCAGCAACGCCCTGCGCTTCTCTATGTATATATCAATATCCCGTTCATAGGTCACCAAATCCTTGGCATTGAAGACGGATTTCAGGCGGTTCTCCCGAAAATCCACCACCTTGGTGGTGGCAGCGCCTCCGATACCCAGGATGGTCTGCTGTTCCTCCATAATCTGGATATTGTACATGCTCTCTGCCCCGGCGCGGCTACAGCCCACATTTTCCATCTGTCCGCTCATATAGCCCTGACGGTAGAGATAGTAAGGCTTCAAACCGGCCCTCGTCACATAATCCATGGCCACCGCAAACATCTCACGGCAGGTATCGTCATCCGGCAGCTCATAATCCGCCAGATTCATTTTCAGCCTTGAGCCCCGCTTCAGTGCCAGGGAATGCAGGGTAATATCGTCAGGTGCCAGGGCAACAATCTGCTCCATGGTGCTTCTGACATCCTCCACCCCTTCCCCCGGCAGGCCGATAATCAAATCCATGTTGATTTCCGGAATCCCTGCCCGGCGGAGATTGTGGAACATTTCAGACACCGCCTCCACCGTGTGGTTCCTGCCGATGCGCTTCAAGGTGCGCTGCTGCATGGTCTGTGGATTGCAGCTGACACGGGTGACGCCACACTCCTGCATAGCAGCCAGCTTTGCCTCAGACATGCTGTCAGGCCGCCCGGCCTCCACCGTAAACTCCACCGTATGCTCACCACAGAAGCTATCCTTGACCAGCTGCAGCATTTCGGAGAAATAATCATCCGGCAGGCTGGTAGGAGTACCGCCCCCCACATAGACGGACTGCACCTTGAAGCCATATCCCTGCACCAAATCCTTCGCCGCCAGCAAATCCTTGCGGAAGGCCGCCATGAACCGTTCTATCCCCTTTTTTCCCGGCAGTATATGGGCAGGAAAGGAGCAGTACAGGCACCTGGTCAGACAAAAAGGTATACCCACATAGATGCTGATAGTCTGCCTGTCTGTCTTCGCCAGAAAAGGCCGTTGGCGGATGGCCATATCCGTAATGGTCACAGCCTTCTCATCACTGGCTGCATAATCCGTCTTCAGCCTCTCCACCACCTCATCACGGCTCAATCCGTCATTTAAAAGGCGATGAACAATCTTCGTAGGCCGCACTCCGTGGAGGATGCCCCAGGGCGCTTCGTTAAAGCCAAACTCCTGCCGCAGCAGGTGATAAAGATTCAGTTTTATCAGCCGGTGCTTCCCGGCCTCAAAACGCTCGCTGCCCCTGCCTGTATCAGTGCGCTCCATGCTGTGGCTGCTGCCATCAGCGGCAGTATAATGCACAACAGTCCGCACCACCGGCAGCTTCCCCGGACGCTCTGTCAGGGACGAGGTAGTTTCCCCCGGCACGCCCTCCGCAAAATTCTCTATTTTCAGCTCCAGCAGGTCATAAGCATCGTTATTTATCAGCTCCGCCTGCTTTTCAGGGCTCTTTCTGTAGGGCAGCTTTTCCACCGGCACTGGCAGCTCCAGCTTAAAGAGGTTCAACACCTCCCGCACCACCTTGCAGACCACCTGATGCCGGCTGTTGAGAAAAAATTCCTTAATTCGCAATTTCGTTCCGGCACTCCTCACACAGCCCAAAGAACTTCACCTGATGGTCAGTTACCTTGAAGCCGCACTTCTTCATAATGTCTGCTTCCAAATCATCCAGCATATCCTC
>CAMFES010000132.1 GCA_945949525.1 uncultured Veillonellaceae bacterium | reverse complement strand
AATCATGTGTGCATGATTTCTTATTGCATTGTTTAGTTTTCAAGGAACACTGCCTGCTCCGCTTTGATTTTTAACCTCTCTGCGTGAGCCATCTTTTATATAATATCTCAAAGCATTCATTTTGTCAAGAACTTTTTGAAATATTTTTATCACTTCGTCAACACTAAATTGTAAACAACTTTCAATATATTCTCTACAACTCTGTGTCAGTAGCGACAACGATGTATATATTACACGAAAAGCAATCACCTGTCAACACTTTTTTGAAAAAAGTTACAAAAAATGTGCCAGCAGAATAACAACCACGCCAGGAATACCGAAAACACCTGCAATCAGCGCCTTAAAAAATGTAATTTCGATACCTGCGCCAAAAAGATTCACAATCCAAAGCATAACAGCTCCGACAATGCTGTTAGTAAAAAGCTTCCAGATAATCCTGAACGGCAGTGATAAAACCTTCAGGATTACAAACAGCACCATCAGCCCCACCATAAAAGAAAATATTACTTCCATGCAACTACCTCCCATTTGAAATTCTATCAAGCAATAATGCAACAGCTTCGCAAAATATTTTCAGCACTGCAACAATACAACAGCATAAGATGTAATTTACAAGCCATATAGAACAAAAGTGGCAGGGTCTCCCCCTGAAAACCTTTTTTGTGCCTCGGTACTTAATGATACGCGAGGCCAAAGGACGAAGCGTGAATTTAGTACCGCTAGGCACAAATAGGAGCGAGAGCGTGTTTTCCAGGGGGAGGCCCTGCCACGACGTAAACTGTAAACTGCACTTTGCTCATATTTTAAAGCTCAACGCGATTTTCCATAGCGCGGGACAACGTAACCTCATCAGCGTATTCCAAATCGCCGCCCACCGGCAGACCGTGAGCAATACGCGTCACCTTGATCCCCAGCGGCTTCAGAAGCCTCGCTATGTACATGGCAGTAGCCTCCCCCTCCACATTGGGATTGGTTGCCATGATAACCTCCTTCACGGAGCCATCCTGCATGCGGGACAGAAGCTCCTTGATGCGCAAATTCTCAGGTCCCACGCCCTCCAACGGCGACAGTGCGCCATGCAGGACATGATATACCCCTCGAAAATCCCGCATGCGTTCCACGGCATCCACATCCTGGGGCTGCTCCACCACACAGATTACAGAATGATCGCGCTCCCCTGCCTGACATATCCGGCAGGGATCCTCATCACTGAGATTAAAACATATCCGGCAATAGCCAATCTTTTCCTTGGCATTGACAATAGCCGCCGCCAGTTCCCTGGCCTTGGCCGGTTCCATATCCAGCACATGATATGCCAGACGCACCGCGGTCTTGCTGCCAATTCCCGGCAACGCCTTGAAATGCTCTATCAGCTTTGCCAAAGGCTCTATTCGCTTCATAGCTTAAAACATTCCCGGAGGCAGACCCATGCTGCTGGTCAGCTTGCTCATTTCACCGGCCATCTTCTCATCAACTTTTTTGGTAGCCTCATTAAACGCAGCCGCCAGCAGATCCTGCAGCATCTCCACATCATCAGGATCAACAGCTGCAGGGTCAATAACTATCCCCTTCACCTGCTTCTCACCATCCATGGTAATCCTGACAACGCCACCGCCGGCCGTAGCCTCGATGGTCTGCTGCTTCAGCTGCTCCTGCATTTCCTGCATCTGCTTCTGCATTTTCTGCACCTTTTTCATCATACCATTCATATTCATGCCGCCCATACCACCAAACATCAACATCTCTCCTTTCTTCTGAACAAAAACAATCTCGTTTCATGCTAACAAATATAAACAGCTTCGTCAATTTTTATTTTTTCGTCCTGCCAAAACCGCAGTCAGACACCTCAATCCTCCGGCGGCTCAATAAAATCTCCGCCAAAGACGTCAACGGCCTGCTGGAGCCTTTTTTGCTCAGGCTGGGAAAGCTCCGACATATCAACCTCTACACTGTCACCTTCGTCGAAAGGCGGCGGAATCTCCGGCAAATCAGGCTCCGGGTCAGGCTCCTGCACCTTCTGCACTGCCTCCGCCAAACGGCAGACAAGGCGCATAGGACGTCCCGCTGCCCTCTGTGCCGCCTCCTCCAGCCTGGCGCGATACACCCGTTCCGCCAGTCCCTTCAGCATAACCGTAGGGCAACCCAGTACAAACTGACCGTCATTGACTGCCAGAACCGCACATTTTTCCACGCAGGAGATAGCAGGTGCTGCTCCCATCGCCCCCAGCTCCCGCAAAATACGCTTTTGCAGATTGCTTCCATCCAGCGACTGCACCTCTGCCGCAGCACCTCCTGCCACAGCGCCGTCAACCAGCCTGCTACCCGCCGCAGCCACCTGCACTCCGGCAGCTGCCCCGCCTGCACCGGACGCGGCACGGCCATCCTTCAGCATAGCTGCAAGCCGGGCCAGCCCGGCCTCCAGTTTTGCCAGCCGCTGTTCCTCCGCACCGTTTTTTACGTCCTGTCCGGGCTGTTGCACCCTGCTGTCGCCGTCACTATACTGGCACAACTCCAAAAGAGCGGCTTCCACCGTAATCCTCGGCTGTGGTGACCACTTTATCTCCGCCATGGCTCCATGCACACGCCGAATGACCTCCATGAGCTGTGCCTGACTGAAAGCAGCCGCCTGCCTGGCCAGCTCCTCCGGACTGCCGCTGCCGTAATCCACGCCGGATACATTGCCGGAGGCTTTTAAAATCAGCATGCTGCGGAAATACATCGCCAGCTCCCCCAGCATCTGGGAAAACTCCTTGCCTCCCTGCAAAAGCTCCGCCACCTTCTGCAGGACACCGGCCGCATCCTTCTGCCCTATGGCAGATACCAGTCCGGCTATCCAGTCCCTGCCAATCATCCCCAGAAAGCCCTGGGCCTGATCGGCAGTCAGCCTGCCCTCCGACAGAGCGGCGCACTGATCGAGAAGCCCCAGGGCATCACGCATGCCGCCATCAGCCTTCATGGCAATCAGCCTGAGCGCCTCGTCATCGTACTCAAGCCCGATATTATCGGCTACCAGCTTCAGCCGCCCCTCGATATCCGCTGCAGTTATCCTTTTGAAATCGTACCGCTGGCAGCGGGACTGAATCGTAGCAGGCACCTTGTGGGCTTCCGTTGTCGCCAGAATAAATACCACATGGGCAGGCGGCTCCTCCAGGGTTTTCAGCAGGGCGTTGAAGGCCTCCATCGTCAGCATGTGAACCTCATCAATGATATAAACCTTGTACCTGCCATCTGCCGGAGCAAATTTCACTGTTTCCCGCAAATCACGGATTTCGTCAATGCCGCGGTTGGAGGCGGCATCTATCTCAAACACATCCATCGAGCTGCCTGCGTTAATCTTCCGGCAGGCCTCGCACTGGTTGCAGGGATTCGGGGTAGGCCCCTTCTCGCAGTTCAGCGCCTTGGCCAGAATTTTGGCCGTACTGGTCTTACCTGTACCGCGGGGGCCGGCAAAGAGATAGGCATGCCCCACCCGCCCGGTATTGATTGCATTGGACAGTGTTCTGCTGACATGCTCCTGTCCCACCAACTCATCAAATCCGCCGGGCCGCCACTTTCTGTAAAGCGCCATATAAGCCACAACTGCCACCTCCGTACACA
>CAMFES010000131.1 GCA_945949525.1 uncultured Veillonellaceae bacterium | reverse complement strand
CCGGCTTCTCCTCAGCGAAAAATGCCTCCACCTCTGCCTGACGGCACAAATCCAGCTCCTGATGGGTGCGGGTTATGATGTTCGTATAGCCCTGCCGCACCAGCTCCCGGACAATGGCAGAGCCAACCATGCCGCGATGGCCTGCCACATATATCTTGGCATCCTTCGCCATTTTTGCTGTATTATCTACTTCATCTACTTTATCTTCTTTTGCCACATTCTCCATTTGCACCATCTTTTTCATTGCATCCATTATTTCACTACGCCCTTCATCGCACCATGATCTTTGTTGCACCACGGCCTTTATTTCATGAAGCCCTTCCCTTTTTACTTCACTACGCCCTTTTCCAGATATTCCTCCAGATTGGTGCGTATATGCTCCTCCGCCCGCTCCACGGCCACCTTCTCCATATCGTGCTTCACCATGATGGCTACCAGCTCCTCAAAAGTGGTCTTCCGCGGGTTCCAGCCCAGCTTCTCCCGTGCCTTGGTAGGATCACCCCAGAGGTTGACCACATCCGTAGGACGGTAAAAATCCGGGGACACCTCTATCAGCACCCTGCCTGTGGCTTTGTCTATGCCCTTCTCCTCCATGCCGCTGCCGGTAAACTCCAGCTCGACACCTGCATGGCGGAAGGCCAGCTGGCAGAACTCCCGGACGCTGTGCTGCTCACCCGTGGCGATGACAAAATCCTCCGGCTCATCCTGCTGCAGAATCAGCCACATGCACTCCACATAGTCCCGTGCATAGCCCCAGTCCCGCAGGCTGTCCAGATTGCCGAGATATAATTTATCCTGCTTGCCCTGGGCGATGCGGGCGGCGGCCAGGGTAATCTTGCGGGTGACAAAGGTTTCCCCACGCCTTTCCGATTCGTGGTTGAACAGGATGCCGGAGCAGGCATACATGCCATAAGCCTCCCGGTACTCCTTCGTAATCCAAAAGCCATACTGCTTCGCCACCGCATAAGGGCTGTAGGGATGAAAAGGCGTATTTTCATTCTGTGGCACCTCCTCCACCTTGCCATAAAGCTCCGAGGTGGAGGCCTGATAAATCCTGCAGGTGTCCTTCAGCCCGCAGAGGCGCACAGCCTCAAGTATGCGCAGCACCCCCGTGGCATCAATATCCGCCGTAAACTCCGGCACATCGAAGCTGACCTGCACATGGCTCTGAGCCGCAAGATTGTATATCTCATCAGGCCGCACGCTGCCCACCACCGCCATCAGGCTCATGGAATCCCCCAGATCACCATAATGCAGGTGAAAATGTGGCTTTCCCTCCAGATGGGCAATTCTCTCCCGGTAGTCCACCGAGGAACGGCGGATGATGCCATGCACATCATATCCCTTTTCCAACAGCAGCTCCGCCAGAAAGGAACCATCCTGACCGGTAACGCCGGTAATCAATGCTTTCTTCATTTCTATCTCACTCCTAGATAAATTATCCTACTTGAACATGTTTGTTGATATTTTTAACGTTTTTATATTATATATAATAGGGCACAAACTGACTTTGTTCCCATATTTTCACCAGTTCAATTATGATACAATCATGGCAGACATGTGATTGGTATTTTCTGCAGACATTACACAAACCACTATCAGTTTTTACCATTTTTTGATATAATTGAGAGGGAATGATTATGGGAAATACACAAATAAGAGATACGGTTTTCAGGCACTACTTCAATGGCGGAAGCGGCCAGGGAAGACCCAACAGCAGGCTGCTGTCCCTGGGGAATGCACTGCGGGGCACCGGCTATGAAAGCCCGGAGATAATCAGGCTAAATACGCTGGACGGCAGCTTCTTCAGCAGCATCAAGAACGACATCTCCATGTGCTTTGGCGATACCTGCCTGATACTGATAGAGCATCAGTCCACGATAAACTGGAACATGCCCCTCCGTCTGCTGAATTACGTAAATGAGCTGTACAGGAGATTCATACAGCCCTTCTACAGAAAGATTTATGAGAAGACCCTCATCAGGCTGCCCGCCCCTGAATTCCATGTATTCTATGACGGGGAGCAGAAGGACTTTGATCATGAGCTGCTCAGGCTGAGCAGTGCCTTTGCCCAGCCAGGCAGTGACCTGGAGCTGGTTGTCCACTGCCACAACCTCAACCCCGGCATGAGCCGTGAGCTGAAGCGGAAATGCCGTCCCCTGCGGGAATACAGCATTTTCTCCGCCCAGTTCAAGAAATACCAACGGCAGAAAATGAGCATTACCGCGTCCACGCAAAAAGCCATAGATTTCTGTCGCAGGCACAAGATTATGGCTGATTATCTTGAAAACAACGAAAGCGAGGTTATCGATATGTTTGGTTTTGAATGGAATGAACAGGAAGAGCGCCAGGCCCTGCTGGAGGCCGGCGAGGCTCGTGGCGAGGCTCGTGGCGAAGCCCGCGGCAAAGCCATAGGAATAAAACTTGGCAAAATCACCAGCCTTCGCGACCTGCTTGCCGATGGCCTTATTACCATGGATGCACTAAAATCCTCCGGGCGCTACTCCCCGGAAGAGCTGGCCGCCATCTCCAAGCCGTAACCTATACGAATACAGTCAGATTTCTTCAACAGCCGCATCCTGCGGCTGCTTTTTATTTATAACTTCCCAACACACCATATCATGCATTTTCATTCTTTGAAAATGTATAACATTTACATCTTTAGAAAATCAATTCTATCCAAAACATCAACACATTTTCTGTTTATTTCCCCTCTTATGCATTTAAGTGGTACTACTAAATCTGCCAAATATCCAAAACATTGAAACAGCATCCTTAATGGTAAAAAAAGAGTCATATTACTGGTTAAATATATGTGATGCAATAGAACGCAAATTGCCATTATTCCCTTTATACAAGACGATGTTTGCTTTGACAAACACTCTTCCATACAATTCCTCCTCTGCTAATATTATCTCTTTATATATGTTTTATCCATTACCTTACACCATCTATCCCAGATAAACATACAAACAAACAATAAAATATACGAAGCTATAGATTTTAATTGCCAACTATCCACATTCATCTGTTTAAAGAGTTCGTGAACAATATTATTTGTATAAACATGAAATACCATGATATATATACTATTTTCCGAAAGCCAGAAGAGCCAACGCTTAATTCTGTCACAGTTAGAACATTGGAATATCCTTCCCCAAACATACAGAAGCATAAACATTGCAAAGCTATACAATCCATTGAACAAAAAATTCTCCACCTGGTAACCACCAAGATTTAACACTGGTATATGCATAAAAGATGCTAAGCCTATCCCCACAAAAATCACAGTAAAAGACTTACAGGCTCTAACAATCGACATTTTCTGAACATATTCCAACATATATGCAACCTCTGTCCCCATAATCATCCATACGCTGCATATTATTCCCTCAACAATGCCCAAAATATAAAAACTATTCCAAGAATCATACTTACGCAACAAAAATGAAGCCAAGACCATCGTACAGATTAAGAAAAAAATACCTATTTTCTTCTCACCAACCATATTTAATCTTAAATAAAAACTTGAAACAATTTTGGCCCAGAAAAAGGCAGGCAAAAACCACAACACAAAACCGTAATGATGAACTCAAACTTCGCAGGTGCTGAGCACCCGTAAAGCCTTGTGAAATCTATGTTT
>CAMFES010000130.1 GCA_945949525.1 uncultured Veillonellaceae bacterium | reverse complement strand
CATAGTATTTTCCTGTTGGTGTCCTGCTTATTGTTACAGTCTTTATGGTGCTATTCTCCATCAGGGGACGATGCAGGCACAGCCTGACCCAGCCTATTTTAGGAAGCTTAATCCTATTTCCCTCAATTCTGACAGAGCCATTCTGATTATTTGTAGAATACGAGGCACGGCCTGCTTTCTTTGATTTGAAACGTGGCTTGCCAAAATGCTTCCGATTGCGCCAAAAGTTATTATATGCCTTGTTCAGGTTCATTTGAGCATTGGCAAGGGCAAGGCTGTCCACCTCCTTCAGCCAGGGAAATTCTTCCTTGTACTGCGCAGGAGTGTTGTTCAGCTTTTTTCCTGTTTCTTTATAATACTCAAGGCGATCTCCAAGCATCTTATTATAGATGAATCTGGCACAGCCGAAGGTCTTTTCAAACATAATCCTTTGTTCAGTTGTCGGATAGAGCCTGTATCGATACGCCTTGTTCACCATAATCACCTGCCCTGGCTTTCTATGTATTTACGTATTATTTCTATAGGAACGCCACCTGTTGTCAGCAAGCAATAGCTTCTTGACCAAAACATTTCCTTCCACAGCTTCCGTCTGACTTCGGGAAAATCTTTTTTTATCAGCCTTGAACTGGCACTCTTGTAAGCGTTTATGAATTTTGATATTTCTGTGTTAGGATGGGCACGAAACATGATATGAACGTGGTCATGGTCATGGTTCCATTCTTCCAGAGTGATGTTATAAGAAGAGCTTATGCGAATGAATATATTTTTTGCATATTGGCTCATCTGGTCAGAGAATACCTTGCGACGATACTTTACCACCAGGATAAGATGGTAGTATAGCAAGAATACTGAATGATTATTAGTATCTAATTCCATAGTATAATCAATCCTTTCCATCCTATTACTGATTATACTGCAAAACTATATTCGAAGCAATTGTCTGGCTCAATTACTTACGTAAATTCGCCAGACCTGCCTTTATCCCCCACCTAAGAGGTGGAGGACTTCTGGCAGATTAGGTTAAAAATTAAGTTATTTCAAGACGACAAACTGAAATTTAAAATAATGATAATTGACCTGGATAACCTGTATTTTTCTCGTCAGCATCCTTCACAATCTTCAAATGCTCTACCTTGCGCCTGTTGATTTTTTCATCTCCCCGCAGCTCTCCTGACAAAATAGTGGAACGCGGATTGTGCATGGCAGCACATGCCTCCACCATTTTGGCATTAAAGTTGGCATAGCAATATGCGCACAGGTGGCGGCAGGTATTGTACTGGCCTATATCCACGCTCTGCACACAGCCGCACTCCTGCCGCTGGTTGGTGTCCTTACCAATATCTATCCTGCCTCCCAGAATTTTTTCCAGCCGCCTCTTGTCGATGCACTGACCATGCCGGATTCCGCAGTCAGACAAATCTATTTTTTCCGAACAGCTTTCCAGTGTCAGGTTATATTCAGCGGCAATAGAACTGAACATAGCTGCCATCTGCCGCATTTTTAACTCATCCAACGGAAAAAGAGCCAACGTCCGAATATTTCGCGAGATTTTGGCGTACAAATCCACAAAGCTGATGACACATAAATCCGTGTATTCATGCAGGCTCTCCGCCAGCTGCCTGAATGCAACAGCATGAAAGTCCATATCGTATTTTCCAGACAGGAAAACAGGGTCATAACGCCATACCACCCTGTCCCGTCCCAGCTTTGCAGACAATCTGCGAAATACCTCTAACAGCTCCCGCTTATCAGGCAGACCCGGCTCTGCATCACGGCCATAGGGCGTCAGGGTAAACTGGAAATAATAATTGTAGCCTGCCAAAAGATCCAGCCTGTCCAGCATGGGGGCTGGATTTTTTGTCCAAAAAACAAAGCAGTCCACATCCTCCGGCCGCAGGGAAATCTCACCTATCTGCCTGCGATTAAAGGGGTTGACGCTATGCACAACCCCTTCCTTCAGCCTGTTGAAAAACCAATCGCTATAAAATGCCGGGATGTCGGTACGCCTGCTGACACTCACTATCATGCACAATCACCTTCCACATCACACCAGCATTTTTATTACATCAGTATATTTCCATCTCTATAGGCATAAACGCTTAGTCATACAGGTTTTCATACTCAATAACAATAGCCGCCCCCTTGCATGCCGGACAGTCGCAATATTCTGCCCCCTGGGCCTTTATTGCCTTGGCATGCTTCAAAAGCATCTCCGCGCCATCCTTGCCCAGTACCTTGGTGCCCGTTTCCGAAGCCGCAAAGCTGATCAGCTCGTCAATAGGCATGATATCCACCTTGGCCTGTGCCACCAGCTTCTGCCAGGCAGCTTCCTCAGTGTCGGTATCCCCGGCATTCAGCCACTCCTCGCCCCTGGCCCTCAGCACCGGATAGCAGGACTTGGCCGCAATCATATCCTGAACAACTTTTTCCATGTCTTCCCTGGTCATAAAAAGTACCTCCCCAAAAATAAAATGAGAACATCTTCTAACGGGTATTATACCACTTTTAACCCCAAAAAACTCATTTTATTATCCCAAATACCTGCCAGAAACTATCCGCAGTTCATTTTCCTTTACCTCCGTACACAAAAACAAAACCTTCACCCCGGCGGCAAGGGCTTCCTCTACCGCCTTGCCGTAGGCAGGATGGGTGGAAATATTTGGGCGCACCTCATTGATGCCCTCCATCTGGATGACATACGCCATGATGCAGTGATACCCCTGCTGTACTGCACCTGTCAGCTCCTTCAGATGCTTGATCCCCCGTTCCGTAGGTGCATCAGGAAAATAGCCGATGCCGCCAATCTCCAAGGTGCAGCCCTTCACCTCCATCAGATAGCGTTCTATAGCTTCCTGCCCCTCACCATCACCACTATCCTCATTTTTCTGCCAGCTCTTTCCTTCTTCCTCATTTCTATGCCAATTCTTATCTTTCTCCGCCTCTGTGCCCCTGTGCTTTTCCATGTAAAAGTCTATCCGGGAGCTGCCGTATCTGTACTCCGGCTTTATCACATCATAGCCCTGTTCTGCCAGCCATTCTGCCACCACCTTATTGGGTGCCTGGCTGTCCATATTAATCAGCCCGAAGCCCTGCTTGTACACGGCAATCAAATCATATTTTGTCTTGCGGTCGGGATTGACCGCAATTTCCAGAATTACCTTCACCCCCGGCAGCAGCAGTTCCCGACACCGCCCGGTATTTTTCACATGCACGGTTTCCACCCTGCCATTGATTTCCACATGGGCGACAAACCTGTTGGGCCTGTCCACAAACCGCCCTTCAACAATATTCTGATAAACCATCCAGTCACCTCCACATGCGCTCCATATCGCGAAGCATATATCCGATATCATATATCACATATCATATACTATATGCAATGCAATACAATAGCACCACACATATACCATATACAATTTAAAATACCATATAGCTCATCAAAAGACAAAAATGCGGTGCAGCTGCCATATCCCAAAAGGGACGCTTGCAGTCATACACCGCATTTTATTAGAGCAAATTACTCACAAATCATTGACATATTGCTCATTAGCGTATCGCTCATTGACATATTGCTTATTGGAAGCAAATTACTTGATAGCCAGGGTAATATCCTCGCCGTTGATATTCCATTCCTTTGCAAAACCGCCGTCAACATCAGTTGTGCCATAGGAAATGCTGTCACCCAGCACAATCCTCTTGATGAAGTCCTCGTTGCGGCTCATGATATCAGTCAGCTTGTCGTTGCCTGC
>CAMFES010000129.1 GCA_945949525.1 uncultured Veillonellaceae bacterium | reverse complement strand
ATGTTTTTATACTCCCCCTTGTGATTAGTACGCAGCCCATCTTTTGTCCAACCTTGCAAAAAAGACGAAATGATTGACGCAAATCGGCTTTTTCTTAATCAGTCAAAATTGGTACAACGTATAAAGTATACACAACCAACTAAAACCATGCACTTTTCCTTATATGAAATATGCACAATCCGTTTACATTATTATACAACCTGCAATAACTTTTGTAAATGGACATATCATTTTCGCAACCTTTACATTTATTTTGACAATTTATGACAATTGAATTTTAGCTGACACAGTTTTAACGTTTTTTCACCACCTGCCCTTGAAAGTACAGGTGGCATACTATAAAATATATGAATATAATATATGTGATAGTATTTTAGGAGGAAATTTGTATGAAGAATTATCATATCGGTACAAAATGTGTTCAGGCAGGCTACACGCCGAAAAATGGCGAGCCGCGGCAGGTGCCAATCATCCAGTCTACCACCTTCAAATACGACACCAGCGAGGAAATGGGCAAGCTGTTTGACCTGGAGGCCAGCGGCTATTTCTATACCCGCCTGCAAAATCCTACCAATGATTTTGTAGCGGCCAAGATTGCCGCCCTGGAGGGTGGCACCGCAGCCATGCTGACCTCCTCCGGCCAGGCGGCAAATTTCTTTGCCCTGTTCAACATCTGTGAATGCGGTGACCACATCGTAGCTTCCTCCTCCATTTATGGCGGCACCTACAACCTGATTGCCGTCACCATGAAAAAGATGGGCATTGACGTGACCTTCGTATCCCCGGATGCAGATGAAGCTGAGCTGAGCGCCGCTTTTCAGGACAACACCAAGGCCATGTTTGGCGAAACCATTGCCAACCCTGCCCTGACGGTGCTGGATATTGAGCTTTTTGCCAGGGTTGCTCATGCCCACAACGTACCGCTGATTGTGGACAACACCTTCCCTACCCCGGTAAACTGCCGACCGATTGAGTGGGGGGCGGATATCGTTACCCACTCCACCACCAAGTACATGGACGGCCACGGGGCTGCCGTAGGTGGCGCCATCGTTGATGCCGGAAGCTTTGACTGGATGGCCCACGCTGACAAGTTCCCTGGTCTCTGCACTCCTGATGACAGCTATCACGGCATTATTTACGCGGAAAAATTCGGCAAGGAGGCCGCCTTTATCACAAAATGCACCGTGCAGCTCATGCGGGATCTGGGCTCCATCCCTTCCCCAAACAGTGCCTTCCTTTTGAACCTGGGACTGGAATCCCTCCATGTGAGAATGCCGAAGCATGTGGAAAACGGCCAGGCCGTGGCAGAATTTTTGGAAGCCCATCCAAAGGTAGCCTATGTAAATTATCCGGGGCTGGCCTCCAGCAAATATCATGAGCGTGCCAAAAAGTACCTGCCAAAGGGCGGCTGCGGCGTGGTTTCCTTCGGCCTGAAGGGGGGCAGGGAGGCTGCCAGCACCTTCATGAAGAACCTGAAGCTGGGTGCCATCGAAACCCATGTGGCGGACGCCCGTACCTGTTGCCTGAACCCTGCCACCTCCACCCACCGCCAGCTGACCGATGAGCAGCTCATCGAGGCAGGAGTACCTGCAGAGCTCATCCGCATCAGCCTGGGCATTGAGGACAAGGAGGATTTGATTGCCGATATTGCCAATGCCCTGGATTCCATTGAGTAATGCTGTTAAAAAATGCTGTAAAAGCAATCACTACACTAAGCAAAATATTTACTTAAAGTAAGGCAAAATGGCGTGAGCGCATGTCTGTTGATATGCGCCACGCCATTTTTTTGAAATATAATGCAATTTTCCTTTATTAATGATAAAATTATGATAATATAATGATAGGATCCCATCAGGAGGTGTAGGTTATGATTCAAATTCGCCCTGTCTCAGATTTACGAAACAAATTTACAGAAATTGAATTGCTGGTACGAGAGAACCAGCCTGTTTACCTTACTAAAAACGGCTACGGGGCAATGGTTGTCCTTAGCCTGTCGGAATATACCCGTCTAACAGAAAATACGGAAATAAAGCTTGACGAAGCCGATTGGCAGGCTGATACCACCGATGAAAGGCTGAAGCATGAAGCTGTGTTTGCCAAAGCCAGGAGTATAATAAATGGAAAATAAAGTCTATTCCCTTCGTTATCTCCCCATATTTGAGCAAGATTTGACTAACACAATCAATTATATTGCCAATACGCTGCAAAATAAAGAAGCTGCAGCAAAACTTCTTGATGATATTGAGGCAGCCATCCTAAGACGCCTGAATGCCCCGCTCGCCTTTGAGCCTTTTCCGTCAAGCAAAAAACGCAAGCATCAATATTTTCGCATTTATGTGCACAGCTTTACTGTTTATTATGTGGTGATTGATGATGTCATGGAAGTAAGACGCCTCATCTACAGTAAAAGAAATGCCGACTCCATTTTGTGATTTAACGTAATATACGACACCAAATAAGAAGACGGACAAACTAAAACCTTAGCTCGTCAGCCTTCTTATTTGGCAATTTATTTCTTCCTTTATTCAGAAGCAGCACGCTCTGCAAAAACTTCCTTAGCTATAAATATCCCATTCAGCACCCGTGGAAATCCCACATAAGGAATGCACTGCATGAATGATTCCACTATTTTCGATTGCAAAATCCCTACATTCAGGGCGCCGTTAATATGCACCCTGAGCTGGGGCTCACAGCCACCCATAACCAGCAAGCTGGTGATGGTTATCAGTTCCCTTTCCTGCAAGGACAAGCCTTCCCTTGTATAAATATCCCCAAAAGCAAACTCGACAATATACCTGCCCAGGTCAGGCGCAACATCCTCCAAGGCATTTATCACGCCCTCACCGCCTTTGCCATCTACTTTTGCCAGCTGCTGCCAGCCCTGCTTAAACCTGCTCTGCTCATTTTTCATTTACTTTTGCCTCCTTTAAAGCTTATACTAAAAGCAATACAGCTTGTACTAAAAGCATAAAACTTAAAGCAAGGTTTAAGTCAAGCAAAATATTAGCTAAATCTGAGCAAAATACGAGATTATGTAAAATTATGTGAGATTATATGGGGATGTGAAAATATGACTATCGGAGAAATTGCCGCAAGAACCAATCTGCCAGCCAGCACCCTGCGCTACTATGAAAAACTGGGACTGATACGGGTGGACAGAAAGCCAAACGGACAACGTTGCTATGCGGAGTCTGACATTGCCTGGGTAGGCTTTATCCGACGGCTGAAGGAAACCGGCATGAAGCTTTGCGACATCCAGAAATACGCCCGGCTACGCTATACCGGTGCTTCCACCATGCCTGAACGGCTCGCCATGCTTGTCCAGCATCAGCAATACGTCCTTGAACAGCAGAAAAAATGGCAGGAATATGGCAGGAACCTTGAGGAAAAAATCGCCTTTTACAGGCATGAAATAGACAAGTTGTAAACAGCTCATGCTGCAACCAGCTGATACATATTGAAAATGTCTGCATGACTTCCTTAACTGTATATTTCATGCTTCCAATGCCCTTTTCAGACTTTCCATATCAGTATATCCAGGTACATCGTAATCATTCTCTATTCGCAGTGCTTCTGCCATCGCTTCCATCGTCTGCCTGTTATACTGAAACTTTTTCACCTCAAATGGCAAGCCATTACGCAAAAGACACTGCCTGAGAAAAATATTAACCGCACTAGACAAATCAAGGCCCAAATCTTTAAATAAAGCAGCTGCCTCTTTTTTTATATCAGCATCTATCCTTATCTGTGTTGCTACCGCAGCCATTTCAATCACATCCTTTTAATGTATATTATATATACATTGTACAGTGAACGTACTCCCGCCTATAGAGGCGGGAGCTTCCTGTTTCAGCGAGTACAGC
>CAMFES010000128.1 GCA_945949525.1 uncultured Veillonellaceae bacterium | reverse complement strand
AAACACGGCCATAGGTAGGCTTCATGCCCACAACGCCGCAGAAGGAAGCCGGCTGGCGGATAGAACCGCCGGTATCGGAGCCTAACGCCCACACAGCAGTACCGGCAGCCACGGCAGCAGCGCTGCCACCGGAGGAGCCCCCCGGCACGCAGTCCGTATTCCACGGATTATGGGTCGGGTGGAAGGCGGAGTTCTCGGTGGAGCCGCCCATGGCAAACTCGTCCAGATTGGTCTTGCCCAGCACAACAGGATTCTGAGCAGCCAGCTTCTGCACAACGGTAGCATCATAAGGCGGCACAAATTTCTGCAAAATCTTGGAAGCACAGGTGGTCTTCACGCCCTTGGTGCAGATATTATCCTTGATTGCCCCCGGAATGCCCTCCAGAAAAGCAATGGCCTCGCCCCTGGCGATTTTTTCATCCACAGCCTTTGCCTGGGCAAGAGCCTCATCACGGGTAACAGTCAGGTACGCCTGCACATCACCCTCCACCTCATCAATCCGCGCCAGCACAGCCTGAGTAAGCTCCAGCGAGGTTATTTCTTTATTTACCAGCATGTCATGGAGGACATGGGCAGGTTGTTCAAACAGTTTCACAGTCAAGCCTCCTAAATCAATCTTCCAAAACCTTTGGCACACGGAAATAGCCATCATCCTTCAACGGAGCGTTGGACAAAGCCAGCTCACGATCCAAAGACTCCTTGACTACATCCTCCCGGAACACGTTGCTGACAGGCAGAACGTGAGCGATAGGCTGAATATCATCAGTAGGAACAGCGCTGAGATTGTCAACATACTCAAGAAAATCATTGAGCTGCTGGGTATACTGCTCCTCCTTGTCGGCAGGAATTGCCAGACGGGACAAAACTGCTACGTTTTCCATATCCTTCTTGGTAACTTTCATTTTCTCACCATCCAAATTTGAATCTGATTACAAAAATACCATAATATTATACACCATATATAATATTTTTTCTACTCAAATCTATGCTATAATGTTTTTACATGGATTTTGCTGCACAGCTGCAGCAAAAATAATCTTCCTTGGCGGTGATAAAATGGCAACAGGCATCATAGCGGAGTACAATCCCTTTCATAACGGGCACAGGCATCAGATAGGCTGCATAAAAAAACTGCATGACGACGGCATCGTGGCCTGCATGAGCGGCAGTATTACCCAGAGGGGGGAGTTTGCCCTGCTGAACAAATGGCAGAGGGCGCAGGCTGCCGTAAAGAACGGCGTCAATCTGGTCATTGAGCTGCCTGCGGTCTTTGCCTGCCGCAGCGCCCAGGACTTTGCCACCGGCGGCATCCGGCTGCTAAACAGCCTAGGCATAGTGGACAGGCTGGCCTTTGGCACGGAATATCCCTGCATGGAAAAGCTGCAGGCGGCGGCTGATTTTCAGCCGGACAGCTGTCCCGACCTTCTGCAAAAAAAACTGAAGCAGGGGCTTTCCTATGGTGCCGCAGTCAGCCAGCTGACTGCCGAAAGCACCGGCCTGTCCGAGGAAATGCTCGCGGAGCCCAACACCATTCTCGCCATCGAGTACCTCCGCGCCCTGAAGGACGCTGACGGCATCACGCCCCTGCCCCTTCTCCGCACAGGGGCAGGCCACAATGACGCCTCTGTCACAGGAACGTATGCCAGCGGCACTGCCATACGGATACTGACGCACAAGGGCGACTTCAGGCAGCTGATGCAGGCGGTTCCATCTGCCACCCTGTCAGAAATAGAAAATACCGCCATGTATCCCAGCACAAAAAAACAGCTTCCACTCATCATCTGGAAGCTGCTCTCCCTGGACGTCAACGAAATAGGAGCAAGCTACGGTGTCAGCGAAGGCATGGAATACAGGCTGAAGGAAGCAGCCTGCTCCCCGTCCTGTTCCGCCTCCTACAAGGCTCTCCTGCAGGAGCTTGCTACACGCCGCTACCCTGCCACGAGAATCCAGCGCATCCTCATGCACCTGCTGCTGGGAAACACCAAGGACACAGTCGCTGAAATGACTGCCCCCCTGTACATAAGGGTGCTGGCCTTTGATGAAACAGGCCGCCGCATGCTGAAGGACATCCGTCAAAAGACACAGCTGCCGATTGTCACCAAGATGGCGGAATACCTGAACCGCCGCCATCTGCAGCATACCGACAGGCTTAGCCTCCTGCAGAAAATGCTGTACATGGATATTGCCGCTGCTAACCTGCGGGAGCTTTGCCTTGCCCCCCTGCCCTCAAATCCTTTAGGTGAGCAGCCCATGAAGCTGCAGTCAGACCTTACCACATCACCCATCTACATCAGGTAATCCCCGGAAATCACTTCTCCTTTTCCGCCTCAGCCTCGTCCTTCCAGACCGGCACCTTCAGCAGCGGGGAGCTGATAGGCTTTTCCTTTTTGCCGGGACACAGATACGCACTCATATTCCTTCTCCGTAGAGGCCGGTAAATCTCTGCTGTTCCGTCTTTTCCAGCTGAATGACGCTGCCTCCCTGAATGATGATGTTCAGCCTGCCGTATGCCAGCAAACAAAACAAAAGGCCCGGTTTCTCTCGAAACCGGACCTCCCGCAGATAACTATGACATATCTTAAATTTTAAACTTGGACAGCTGATTCTTCAGGTTGTCCGCGCCCTCCTTGGACACGTTGACCTTGGTGAGAATCTCATTGGCCTTCTCAGCCACATTGACTACCTGCTGTGCCACGGTATTGTTGCCGATAGCCCCCTCCTGGGTAGCCTTGGCAATTTCCTCCATGCTGTTGTTCATAGTCTGAATGGACTGGGCAAAATCCTGGGCAGATTCGTTGCTCTGGCTGGCAAAGCCGTGGAAATACTCAGCATCCTCACGATACTGCTCCGCCGTCTTGTTGATTTTCTCATAATCCTTATGAACATTCTCTTCCATGAACTTCAGCAGGCCGTGGGCGCTGACGGACAAATTCTGCACCGCATCAGTTACCCGGACGGTAAGGCTCTTGATTTCCTCCGCCGTATCATGGGACTGCTCAGCCAGCTTTCTTACCTCGTCAGCAACCACCGCAAAGCCCCTGCCATGCTCACCGGCACGGGCGGCCTCAATAGCCGCATTCAGTGCCAGCAGATTGGTCTGGTCAGCAATATCGCTGATGGCCTGGGTCAGCTCCGTAATGTTGTTTGCTACCTTGGCAGACTCGATGGCCTGCTCCAGGGAAGTCTTGGTGCCTGCATAGATGCGCTCAGCCTCCCGCTGGGCCTGCTGAACATCCTCCTTCAGAGCCTTGGCCCTGTCGGAGATAGTGTTGGAATACTCCGCACTGTCGCTGGCTTCCTTGGCATTGACCTCCACCTGCTCCTTGATGCGATCGCTGAGGGTCTGCATGTTGGAGGTGGATGCGGCAGTTTCCTCCATGCTGGCGGCCATCTCCTCGGTAACGGCAGACATATCCTGGGCACTGCCGTTCATGGCTCCTACCAGCTCATAGACCTCTGCCGCCATAGCAGCACTGTTATCGGCTTCCTGACGAACAGTGCCCAGCACATCCCGCAGGGACTCCTGCATTCTGTGCAGTGCCTGCACCATGACACCTACCTCATCCTTACGATTGAGCATGCCGGTATCAATAGTCTGGGTCAAATCGCCGTCAGCAACGGCATTGAGCTGCTCCACCGAAGCCTGCAGCGGATTGGCAATTCCCTTGGAGATAATGACAGCTGCTGCAATGCCCACAACCAGGCCTACAATGATGATAACCGCAAAGGCCATCAAGGCAAAATCATAGGCCTCATCACTAGCCTGGAACAGAATCTTACCCTGCATAACGTTCTCAGGTGTCAATTCCCCCATATGCTGGGACACATCATCAATCTCGTTAAGTGCCTTGTAAAGGGCAATCTTGTCCTCAGGAGAAGTACCCAGCTTCTTGGCTGCCTCCACCTGCGGAATAGTACTGTTCAAATGCTCATCCAGCTCGGAAATGATCCCCTGAATCTTTTCGCCAGGACAGATAGACTTTACTTCCTGTACATCCCCCTGAATACCCTTCAGTTTGTCAACAACATCTCCCAGCAGCACATTTCTTGGCTCCTGAGCCAGATTCTGCTGCAATACATAGGACACATCATCCTTGATGAGCAAAAGCTGGCTGTCTGCATGAGTCAGGTACTGGGTTGCCATGAGGTTGGACCCGTACATCTCATCCACTGCCTGCTTGGACTTGGTATTTGAATAAAGGCCGGCTGCCGCTACCAGACAGGTAA
>CAMFES010000127.1 GCA_945949525.1 uncultured Veillonellaceae bacterium | reverse complement strand
ATGCATCCTGGCAAGACTGCTCTCTTTAAGAAGGGCAAGGAGATTATTGCCGCTGTGGGCGAGCTGCATCCAAAGGTGGCCGAGAACTTCGGCATCAGCAAAAAGGCATATATCTTTGAGATGGATTTGCTGACATTGCTGAAGTACACCGTAGTCAAGAACAGCTGCACGTCACTGCCTCGCTATCCGGGCATCAGCCGCGATCTGGCTATGCTGGTAGATGAAAATGTCAGCGCGGCGGAGATTGAGCGTACCATTGCAAAAAATGGCGGCAGGTTCTTTGCCGGGGTTACCCTGTTTGATGTGTACCAGGGCAAGCAGATTGCCGCAGGCATGAAGTCCATGGCCTTCAGCATACAGTTCCAGTCCAATGACAAGACCTTGACGGATGCAGAGGCGGATGAGGGCTTCCAGAAGATTCTGGAGGCTGTACAGAAGGAGTTTGACGCAGAACTTAGAGGGTGATGCTTATGGCAGCAATAGTGGATGTAACTATTCTTGGAAACCGTTATAAGCTGAAAAGCAGTGACAATGAAGCAAGGCAGCTGGAGGAGCTGGCTTCCCTGCTGGATGCCAGAATGCAGGAAACAGCAAGGCATTTCAAAAGGGTTAATCCGCTTAATGTAAGCATACTGACGGCCCTGCAGCTGGCGGAGGAGCTGGCTGCAAGCCGTTCCTCTGCAAAGGCCGCCCATGACAGGCTGGAAGGGAAGCACGCGGAGGAGCTGGCAAGGTGCAGGAAAGAGCTGGAGGCACTCAGGCAGCAGCACAGTGAGGAGCTGGCCGATGTCAACGCCAGCCATCAGGAGGAGTTGTCCCGTCTGAACAGTCAGCATGCCGACCACGTGCATGGCCTGCAGCAGAAGCATGGTCAGGAAATGGCCGGTCTGCAGCAGAGATACGGTCAGGAAATAGCCGGCTTGCGGCAGAAGCACAGTCAGGAAGTAGCCGGTATTCAGCAGAAGCACAGCCATGAGCTGTCTGCCATGCAGCAGGAGCAGTCCCGCAGGTATGAGGCCTTGAAGGCCGAGAATGAGGCTCTAGAGGCAGAGCATGACGCTTTGAAGAAGGACTACGATGAGCTGATGGAGCTGCTGGAAGAAACTTAAATCTATGATCTATATGAAAATGACCACCATAAGGGAAGGGCTCACGGGGAAGATACCGGGCGTCTATGGTGGTCGTTTTTTATGTGTTTATTTTTGGGCAATGGCATTGCTGTCAGCGGTGGAAAGAACAGGCACCTGAAGGCGGCGTCCTGCCTTCAGGACGGTGTCCTCGGTCAGTCCGTTGATTTCGCAGATGGCTTCAATGAGCTGTGACCTGTCCCTTTCGTTTACCGTGTATCTGCCGGCCAGGTCATGAAGGCTTTCTCCCTGCTGCACGGTTACGGCGGCAAAGGTATCAGCGCGCAGATATTCATTGTCCAGGTGCAGCGGGGCAATAAAGGCAAGGGTTATTAACAATGTTGCAAGCAGCTTTTTCATTTTAGACATCTCCTCATCAAATTTCCAACTGACGGCAGGCCTGTGGTCAGGCTTGGGATGCGATGGAAGGAAAACCCTTCTTCGCGAAAGAAAAGTTCGTGATATATCTGTTTGCGTATATAATAACACGAAAAATAGTTCCTGGCAAGTAATTTCGGAACAAATTTACCAAAACTTTTTTCAGCAGCATAGTTCTTATTAAAGAAGGGAAAAAGAAATTTTTCTTGACAGGCTGCCGCTACCGTCAGCTATACTTTTGTCAGAAGAAATTTCAGCGGGCTTCTTTCGTATAAACTTGCAATAAGTTCATGTAAATACTATAATGGAAGCTGGTACTTTAAAAGAAATCATAAATTTCTTTGACTATATAGGAGGGTTAAGATGATTAAATTGACTATGCCGGATGGCTCCATCCGAGAGGCAGAGGCTGGTATCAGTGCCATAGAGCTGGCAAAATCTATCAGTAACAGTTTGGCAAAAAAGGTGCTGGCTGTCAGCATTGATGATAAAACTATGGATTTGACCACAGTTCTTGACAGGGACTGCAGGGTGCAATTTCTCACCTTTGAGGACGAGGGGGGACGCCATGCGCTGCGCCATACGGCATCCCACATTCTGGCACAGGCAATCAAGCGTCTGTACAAGGAGGAAAATGTACAGCTGGCTATCGGGCCTGCCATCGAGAATGGCTTCTATTACGATATCGACATGGAAAAGCGCCTCACAGATGAGGATTTGAAGGATATCGAGAAGGAAATGCACAAGATTGTCAAGGAGAATCTGAAGCTGGAGCGCAGGCTGGTAAGCCGCCAGGAGGCTCTTGACATGTTCAGGGCAGCCGGTGAGGGCTACAAGGTAGAGCTTATTAATGACCTGCCGGAAGAGGCGGAGATTTCCCTCTACACCCAGGGCGAGTTCACGGATTTGTGCGCGGGTCCTCATGTGGTATCCACCGGCAAGGTAAAGGCGCTGAAGCTGCAGAGCGTGGCCGGTGCTTACTGGCGCGGCAGTGAGAAGAACAAGATGCTGCAGCGGGTGTATGGCACTGCTTTTGAGAAGAAGGATGAGCTGGAGGCATACCTGAAGATGCTGGAGGAGGCTGCCAAGCGCGACCACCGCAAGCTGGGCAAGGAGCTGGATCTTTTCAGCATTCATGAGGAGGGGCCTGGCTTCCCGTTCTTCCACCCGAACGGCATGGTTATCCGCAACGAGCTGATCAACTACTGGCGGGAGGTTCATCGCCGCTACGGCTATCAGGAAATCAAGACGCCGATGATTCTGAACCGCCAGCTGTGGGAGCAGTCCGGCCACTGGGCGCATTACAAGGAAAATATGTATTTTACCGAGATTGATGGCGAGGATTATGCCATCAAGCCTATGAACTGCCCTGGCGGCATGCTGGTATACAAGACCCAGCAGCACAGCTATCGCGATCTGCCTCTGCGGGCCGGGGAGCTGGGCCTGGTGCATCGCCATGAGCTTTCAGGTGCCCTGCACGGCCTGTTCCGGGTGCGCAACTTCACCCAGGATGATGCTCATATCTTCATGACCCCTGACCAGATTGAGGGGGAAATCCAGAATGTCATCAACCTCTTTGACGAGGTGTACAGCACCTTTGGCCTGCAGTATCATGCCGAGCTTTCCACCCGCCCGGAGGATTCCATGGGCTCCGATGAGATGTGGGAGCTGGCCACCAACGGCCTGCGCAACGCCCTGGAGCATCGCGGGCTGGATTACATTGTCAACGAGGGTGATGGCGCCTTCTACGGCCCGAAGATTGACTTCCACCTGAAGGACTCCATCGGCCGTACCTGGCAGTGTGGCACCATCCAGCTGGATATGCAGCTGCCGGAGAAGTTCGATCTGACCTATGTGGGCGAGGACGGGCAGAAGCACCGCCCTGTCATGATTCACCGCGTGGTATACGGCTCCATTGAGCGCTTCATCGGCATCCTGATTGAGAACTATGCGGGAGCCTTCCCGACCTGGCTGGCACCTGTACAGGTGAAGATACTGCCGATTACCGACAAGCACATGGACTACGCCTTCCAGCTGAAAAAGAGGATGTTTGACCTGGGGCTGCGGGTAGAGGTGGATGACCGCAATGAGAAGGTCGGCTACAAGATGCGCGATGCACAGGTAAAGAAGATTCCTTACATGCTGGTAGTGGGTGATCAGGAAGTTGAGTCAGGCACTGTCAATATGCGCAAGCATGGTGAAAAGGAAACCAGCACCATGTCTGTAGACGAGTTTATTGCCTATATCCAGGATAATATCGCATCCAAGTCCGAAAAATACTGATAAAAATTTTATAAAAATCAGTAAAAGTAGTTGACAGGAATTGTCCTGTGTGCTATCATAGGCAAAGTGATTGAAGCAGAAGTTGCCACTTCTCACCTGCTGGTACAGATCAGTTGGGTTTATATCAGAGTTTTTTGGTAGAGGTGGCTTTGTGCCGCCTCTATTTTGTTTTGTGCGGTGCTGCTGTAATGACGCCGTTTGTAAATATCTGCAGGGAGGTGTATTTTCATAGCTAAGGAAATCGCAAGAATCAACGAAGAAATCCGGGTTCGCGGCGGAGAAATCCGTGTAACTGATGCAGAAGGGCAGACACTGGGCATCATGCAGGTGCGTGATGCGCTGCAGATGGCCATGGATCAGCATCTTGATCTGGTGGAGATTGCCCCAAAGGCGAAGCCGCCTGTATGCCGCATCATGGACTTTGGTAAGTATAGATATGAACAGCAGAAGCGGGAAAAGGAAGCCCGCAAGAAGCAGAAGGTCATCTCTGTAAAAGAGGTGAAGCTGCGTC
>CAMFES010000126.1 GCA_945949525.1 uncultured Veillonellaceae bacterium | reverse complement strand
CCCCCTTTTTCAGGCTTGCTCGTAAAGTTGTATGTATCACTATGGTCACAAATAATGTATGTCATTTTATCATTTTGTTTATATCTGTTCAGACAAAGAAAGGGATGAGTGAGGACAGTACCCATAGAAAACCTTTGTTGTACCTCGGTGCGCATAAACTTAGCATCCGCGAGGCACAAAGGGATAATGAAACCCTATTGACATGAATTAGTTTCGAGGATAAATCCTTGTATGCTAGGCGGAGGAGGAAGGCATGGTGGTTCCATGCCGACCGACGACAACAACGCAGACAAGGATTTAGACCGAAAATAATCATGGATATAGGGTTTTGTTATCCCTAGAGCGAGAGCGTGTTTTCTATGGGTAGCTGTCCCGCTCAGCCCATTTTTATGTCTGAACAGAATCCACGGACTAACAAACTATACCATCAGTATATGCACGAAGCGACAAACAACCACTACGACAAACTGAAATCTCTTTTTACAAACTGAAATTTACCTAATAGTGATTCGTCCCTGCGAAGCTGCATAGTTCAGGCCTATTTCTCCGTGCAGCTCTTCAGTGAGATAGTTTTCCAGTGCTTCTACATCCAGATAACCGACGCTGCGGTATTCCAGTTTTGCTTCCGGCAGGCACAGACCGGCGTAGGTATCGCCGCCAATGGCCAGATACTCAACCAGTGCGATGGTGTAGATATCATCCGCCCGGAAGCTTCTGCCGCCTACCGTGTCGATGGTGATGCGGCTTCCAGGATTAGCCGGAGCATAATAGCTGGAGGCGGGATACAGCTCACCTTTTTCATAAGGCACACTGGTGTCAATGGTATACCTTATGCCGGAAGTCTGGGGGAATGCTCCCATTGCCTCAGGCGTAAAAGCCGTGGCTGCTTCCAGAATTTCCAGCAGCTTGCGGCCTGTGATTTTTACGATACACAGCTGATTGTTATAAGGGTGCATGCTGTATAGCATACTGCGGGTAATATTGCCGGGAGCGATACCGCTCCTAATGCTGCCGCCGTTGCAGATGGATGCATCCACCGGCCCGTCCAGCACATTGGCTTTTTGGGCCTGCCACAGCAGGGCATCAGCGCAGAAGTCACCGGCGTTTGTTTCCATGGTGCGCACACCGGGAACGCGGCTGCCATCAAGATTTACGAGGGAGGTGCCAACCACCTGACCAAGACTGGCATTGACCTGATCCCGTACTGTCTGCACCAGCAGCTTCACATCAGGTTTTTCCTGTGTATACTCGCCGAAGGGCAGCATATTTTCCGTCCATCGGCCATCTTCATAGGTGATGCGCCCGATGTTGCGGGTGTAGCAGCCTGTTTCTGCCAGCAGGGTGCTGCCGATATAGCTGTTCTTTACCAGATGGTCGTGTCCGTCAATAACGATATCAATGCCGTCCACCTGCTCAGCTATATCCTCGGAGCGGTTGCCTGTGCAGTCCGGCTCACTGCCCAGATGTCCGAGGGCGATGATCAGGTCACAGCCCTGACGCTTCATTTCATCTACAGCCAGCTCAGTGACGCGCCAAAGCTGTCTGCCCTGCAGAAAGGTCAGTCCGTATACATTTTTGGGTGAGGTACTGGTGATGGTCTGTGGTGTTGTCAGGCCGACGATGCCGACCTTTACATCGCCTTTTTGCAGGATGGTATACGGCCTGGCAAAGGTTTTGCCGGTGGCGTATACCAGAATGTTGGCGGCGACATAGGGAAAAAGCGCTTCGGACATAAGCTGCTGCAGGACATCCTGACCATAGTCAAATTCATGGTTGCCGATGGCCGCGGCGTCATAACCGGCAGCATTCATAAACTGGATGGCCGACCGGCCTTTGCTGAAGTTTACCAGATTGTTGTCCTGAATGGCATCTCCCGCATCCAGCAGAAGTACGTCATATCCCTGTGATTCCAGCTCCTGTTTCAGGCTGGCAATAACAGCCATGCCGTTGTGACCGTCACCGTACTCATCATAGCCGTGGGTATCATTGGTGTGCAGGATGACCAGCCTGCTGAAATCTGCAGCCAGGACGGGCTGGCACAGCAGGAGCAGAATAAGAAGTGGAAAAAGTAATTTGCGTAACAGTTTCATAACTATCCTCCTTTGAAATAAGTTTTACATTAACAGATGATACCATTATACTATCTTTGCCCCTGTCGGGCAAAAGATGTTGCGGCAGATGTTATTGTGAAAATATTTTCAGAGCCTGATAACTTTGCCCATGGCAGGCATGGTATATTAAGGATGTATCAAGTATTAAAGCAAAGGCATGGGAGTGATAGATATCATGGAAAATTTTCTGCAAAATGAGAGCCTGACAGTTGCTGTCAATTCTCTGGGCGGAGCCCTCAGCTCTATCAGGGACAAGGATGGCACGGAGTATCTGTGGCAAGGGGACAAAAAATATTGGAGCGGGCAGGCACCGGTGCTGTTTCCCATCTGCGGCAGTCTGCGTGGTGACAGGGCAGTGATAGGTGGCGACAAGGAAACCAATATGCCGCGCCACGGCATCGTAAGAAAAAAGGAGTTTCTGCTGGAAAAAGCAGATGATGAAGAGGTGGTGTACAGTATTTCTGCTGATGAGGAAATGCTGGCTCGATATCCATACGATTTCAAGCTGTCTATCAGCTACAGCCTGTCCGGCAAAAGTATCAACGTGAAGTACACTGTGGAAAATAACGGCAGTATTGTCATGCCGTGTTTTTTGGGGGCACATCCCGGTTTCAACTGCCCGCTGACAGAGGATACCGTGTATGAGGACTACTATCTGGAATTTGAACAGGAAGAGGATTGTACTGCGGCAGTAAATCTTCCTGATACCGGGCTGGTGGACAGAATTACACGCCGCCCATTCCTGAAGGGGCAGAAACGATTGCCGCTGGACTACAAATATTTTGAGGTTGATGCTATAACTCTGGACAAGCTAAAATCCCGCAGGGTGCGGCTGGCAACAGACAAGCATCAAAAGGGGATTGAAGTTGATTTTTCAGATTTTCCGTATCTCATCCTCTGGTCAACGGCCAATAAGAGCCCGTTTATTGCGCTGGAGCCTTGGAGCGGATTGTCTACCTGTACCGACGAGGGTGATGTATTTGAAGAAAAGGCCAATGTGAGCTTGATTGAGCCGCTGGGGAAAAAAGATTTCAATTTAAGGATAAGTATTTTATAAAACACACTCAAAAAAGCAGTAACCGTTCAGCCTGCCTGTGCCGGCAGGGGAGCGGCTACTGCTTTTTGTATTTGTAGTGCCTTTGAAGACTGGCCCTAATGGTGTGGGACAGGGAGCTTCGGCGGGGATATCAGTTTTTCTGCCATTCTCCTGTATAGGAAAAAAGAAGTTTGACAACATTTACAGCCATTTCCTTTTCCGATTCTGTTTTGCCGTCAAAGAGCTGGCTCAGGCGTTTCAGGTTTACATCGTTAGCCTTCCCGTTGATATAGTCGTTGAGCAGGTAGTCTATGGTAACGCCGAGGCGGTTGGCGATGGGAATTAATTTGTCCAGTGTGACCTTGCGGTCACCGCGTTCAATCTGTCCGAGATATGCTGTGGAAATACCAATATACTCAGAAAGCTGTTCCTGGGTCAGATTCAGTCGCAACCGCTCCTGTCTTATGCGTTTGCCAAGCTGTTTATAATCCATAGGCTTTTTCCTCCTTGCAACTATGAGCATACATCAATGATACATAATTACAGATTAATCTTTAATAGGCTGACAGCTTTATTTAGATTCACTAATAGTTTTATTACGAGAAAATAATTGTGATGACCATCTTTTTAATTATGCCATTGATGCAAATTTGCCGTCGGGATATCTCAACAATGAGCATGAACGTGTAGATTGAGTAAATTTCAGTTTGTCGTAGTGCTTATACGATACTTTGGTGACAATATAAATTGAATTGATTTGTTAGTTCGTGGACTCTGTTCAGACATAAAAAGGGACAGGTAGCGGTAGTACCCATCGAAAACACGCTCGCGCTCTAGGGATAACAAAACCCTATATCCATGATTATTTTCGGTCTAAATCCTTGTCTGCGTTGTTGTCGTCGGTCGGCATGGAACCACCATGCCTTCCTCCTCCGCCTAGCATACAAGGATTTATCCTCGAAACTAATTCATGTCAATAGGGTTTCATTATCCCTTTGTGCCTAGCGGATGCTAAGTTTATGCGCACCGAGGTACAACAAAGGTTTTCTATGGGTACTGTCCTCACTCATCCCTTTCTTTGTCTGAACAGATATAAACAAAATGATAAAATGACATACATTATTTGTGACCATAGTGATACATACAACTTTACGAGCAAGCCTGAAAAAGGGGG
>CAMFES010000125.1 GCA_945949525.1 uncultured Veillonellaceae bacterium | reverse complement strand
CGCCGATGGCAACGGACACGCCGCCTGCACCAAAGTCGTTGCAGCGCTTGATCATGCGGCTGATTTCAGGATTCCTGAACAGGCGCTGAATCTTTCTCTCCGTAGGCGGATTGCCCTTTTGCACTTCGGCACCGCAGGCAGTCAGGGATTCCAGTGTATGCTCCTTGGAAGAGCCGGTAGCACCGCCGCAGCCATCACGGCCAGTACGGCCGCCTACCAGCACGATAACATCATCCGGAGACGGAACCTCGCGGACCACGTTCACCTTCGGAGCTGCTGCAATTACGGCACCGATTTCCATGCGCTTGGCCAAAAAGCCCTCATGATATACCTCGGCAACCTGTCCGGTAGCCAGTCCGATCTGATTGCCGTAGGAGCTGTAACCGGCTGCTGCCCCCAGGGTAATCTTCTTCTGAGGCAGCTTGCCCTTCAAGGTCTCACTGACAGGACGCCTCGGGTCAGCGGCACCAGTCACGCGCATGGCCTGATAAACATAGGAACGGCCGGACAGTGGGTCGCGGATGGCACCGCCCAGGCAGGTAGCAGCGCCGCCGAAAGGCTCAATCTCAGTAGGATGGTTATGGGTTTCGTTCTTGAACATAACCAGCCAGTCCTCGTTTTTGCCATCAATGTCGGCATTGACAACGATGCTGCAGGCATTAATCTCGTCAGACTTGTCCAAGTCCTCCAGCTTGCCCTGCTTCCTGAGAGCCTTCATGCCGATAACAGCCAGGTCCATCAGGGTAACATCCCTTTCCTGGCCGGCATACAAATCCTTGCGGTCAGCCAGGTACTGCTTGTAGGCATCCTCAATCGGCTTGCTGTAATACCCCTTCTCAATATCCACCAGATCAATGGCGGTAGTAAAGGTGGTATGACGGCAATGGTCAGACCAGTAGGTATCAATAACCCGGATTTCGGTAATGGTAGGCTGACGCTTCTCAGTATCCCGGAAATACTGCTGGCAGAACTTCAAATCCTCAAAGCTCATGGCAAAGCCGCGGCTATCCATGAACTGCTGCAATGCTGCCTCATCCATCTCGTTAAAGCCCTCCAGCACCTCTACATCAGCAGGTGCCTCGAACTTCATGTCCAGGGTATCAGGCTTTTCCATGGATGCCTCCCGGCTCTCCACGGCATTGATATAATAATCCTTAATCTTCTGCACAGCCTCGGCATCCACATCGCCCACCAGCACCACTACACGGGCGGTAGCAATCTCAGGACGCTCCTTCTGGGTAACCAGCTGCACGCACTGGGCAGCGGAGTCAGCAGTCTGGTCGTACTGGCCCGGCAGGTACTCCACAGCAAACATAGTAGAATTAGGGAAGCTCGGCAGCTCCTCCTCGTAGATAACGTCCACAGGCGGCTCAGAGAAAACCACGGCCTTTACCTGAGCATATTCCTCGTCACTCAGCCCCTCAATGTCATAGCGGTTGAACAGGCGTACTGCCTTCAGACCGGTCAGGCGGAAGCTCTCCACCAGGTCATCGCACAGCTGCTGGGCAGGAATGTCGAAAAAGCCCTGTCGCTTTTCTACAAAAATTCTTCTTACACTCATTGATTTGCCTCCATTATTTATATTGAAAAATAAGGTTATCTAAAATCAGCTATACAGTAATAGTTAATAGTTAATAGTTAATAGTTAATAATTAATACCGAATGTATGACCTATAAAATCAAGCCAGCTGGCAAAGATACCAAATCACTCAAAGCCTGAACTTCACAGACCAAAAGCATACTGCTACTTGATGCTATCCACAGCAATCTTCACTACAACCTTGGTAACAGGCACGGAGCTATCCCCCAGCGAGCCGCAGGGACGATGCACATCCGTAGGGTAAAGCACAGCAAAATTCCCCGCCTCCAAAGTGATGCCGCTAATAGGTATCAGCTTGTCAAAAAAGACAATATCCTTCTCACCGTCATAGGGCTCGCAGACCTTCAGCTCCGGGCTCATAGGGCACCAGCCCAGCTCCTCCCTGCCCTCCACTATATACTGGATATCCACATACTGGCGGTGAGCCTCAGGCTTGCCGCTTTCCGGCACGCGGGTATTGTAGCGCTGCAAAATCGCAAAGCTGTCCTCCCCATGAATAGGGTACTTGCCATCTGCCATGTTCTTAAAATCCTGCTGGCACAGGTATTGCAGGGCCTCCCTGACTGCCTCCGGATACTTGCTGAAACCGGAAGCCGCCTCGCTTATATTTCCTATAATCAAGCTTATCGACTCCTTTAAAAAACAGTCCGCCAAAACTTTCATTACCTTCATTACACTCACTGGCACTAGCTGCCATCATGTAAGCTTTTATTACAAAAAAATATACCAAGACTATTTTATACAAAAATCAAACTTTATGCAATGTAATGTTGCAGGAAAATTCTCACCAATATTTTTTCAGTATTTTCTTTGGCACACATAAAATTTCATCAATTTTCAGTCAAATGAATTATACTTTTGCTTTTTCATTGCAAAATTTCTCAGTATGTGATATAAAAATTATTACTATGTAAAAAAGGAGCGATGAATATGCGCGAATTATTAGAGCTTTTGGAACATGATGCCCGCCGTCCGGCAGGGGAGCTGGCGGCCATGCTGCACCGCAGCGAGTACGAGGTAGAGCAGCAGATGGCACAGCTGGAGCGCGACAAGGTAATTCTCAGCTACAATACCCTGATTAACTGGGAAAAGACCGGTGACAACACCGTGACCTCCATTATCGAGGTCAATCTGACGCCTCAGCGGGAAACCGGCTTTGATGCCATCGCGGAGCGCATTTATCGCTTTGACGAGGTCCGCACCGTATATCTCATGTCCGGCAGCTTTGACCTTTTGGTTATCATCGAGGGCAAATCCCTGCAGGAAGTGGCAAACTTTGTGGCAACCCGCCTTTCCACCATCGAGGGCGTAACCCAGACCAGAAGCCATTTCATGCTGAAGCCATACAAAAAGGATGGCATTATTATTGAAGATAAAGAACAAGACCGAAGGCTGGTGATGACCCCATGACAGAAAATATCAACTGGAATAAGAGGATTTCTCCCATTGTACATGCAATTCCCCCATCCGGTATCCGCCGCTTTTTTGACATTGCCGCCGAAATGGAGGATGTTATTTCCCTGGGCGTAGGCGAGCCTGACTTTATTACGCCGTGGGCCATCCGGGAGAGCTGCGTCTACGGTCTGGAGCAGGGCTACACCTCCTACACCGCCAACAGAGGACTGCTGGAGCTGCGGGAGGAAATCTGCGCCCTGCAAAAGCGCAACTTCAATATTGACTATGAGCCAAAGACCGACGTGCTGGTGACAGTAGGCGTCAGCGAGGCACTGGATATTGCCATGCGCACCATTCTGGCACCGGGGGATGAAATCCTCATTCCTGAGCCGTGCTATGTATCCTACAAGGCCTGCGCTGCCCTGGCTGGCGGCGTGCCTGTGCCTGTGCCGGCAAAAATTGAGAATAATTTCAGCATTACACCGGAGGACCTGGAGGCGCATGTTACCGACAAGACCAGGGCACTCCTCATCGGCTATCCAAATAACCCTACCGGAGCAATTCTCTCCCGTGAGCAGCTGATTGCCATCTCCCGCTTTGCTGTAAAGCATGACCTGATTGTGATTTCCGATGAAATTTACGGTGACCTGACCTACGGCGGCGAGCGGCATATCTGCTTTGCAGGCCTGCCGGAGATGAAGGACCGCACCATTCTGCTGAACGGCTTTTCCAAGGCCTATGCCATGACCGGCTGGCGCATCGGCTACGCCCTGTCCAACCCGGACATCATTGCCGCCATGACCAAGATACATCAGTACACCATGCTTTGCGCACCGATTACCGCCCAGATTGCAGCTGTAGAGGCATTGCGCAACGGTGAAAAATACATGAAGAAGATGGTTTCCGAGTACGACAAGCGCCGCCGCCTGATTTATGACGGACTGACCAATGCCGGGCTGAAATGCTTTGAGCCAAAGGGCGCCTTCTACATCTTCCCTGACATTACCTCCACCGGGCTCACCTCCGAGGAATTTGCTGAGAAGCTCCTTATGAGGGAGCATGTGGCACTGGTGCCGGGCAACGCCTTCGGCGAATGTGGCGAAGGATATGTGCGCTGTTCCTATGCTACCTCCGTAGCCAAGATTTCCGAGGCTATCGCCAGGATTGAGCATTTCGTGCAGCATTGCAGATAAAAATTTCAGTTTGTCGTAGTGGTTGATCGTTACTTCGTGCACATACTGATGATGTAGTTTGATAGTTCGTGGACTCTGTTCAGACTAAAAATGGGATGAGTGGGACAGCTACCCATAGAAAACACGCTCGCGCTCCTAGTTGTACCTAGCGGATGCTAAACTCACGCTTCGCCTTCGGCTCGCGTATCGTTAAGCACCGAGGTACAACAAAGGTTTTCTATGGGTACTGT
>CAMFES010000124.1 GCA_945949525.1 uncultured Veillonellaceae bacterium | reverse complement strand
CCGGGCCACCAGAGATTTTCATATAGGAGGGCCATCTCCGATGGCAGCCGGGCTGAAAGCTGATTAATTATATCCAGCACAGCATCTACTACCTGCGCTGAACTGTAGGCAAAGCTACGGCAACGGATTTCGCTGCTTCTTGCCTGTGCCACATGGAAAACGGCATATTCTGCACCGCAGTCTGCTGCCTGCTGAAAATTGGCTGCCCAACTGTCCAGCCACGCCTCACGGGAAGCACCAAAGCAGCTTTCCACTTTATCCCGGGAGCCAAATTCCCGCAGCAGTGCCTGTTCATTTCCCAGCCAAAAATCCAGCCAGCTGGGCCAGAACCAGAGATGAAAGCCCTTGATAATGTCCGGTTGGTGGAAATTTTTCTCCCAGGGCCCACAGCACATAAACTCTATGCCGTCAAGATGAAACTTTTTCAGGAAGGCGGCAAGCCGCTCAGGATTGCCGCCCAGCAAACCTTCCGTATCTGTACGGTCATTTGACAGATTTACTAATTCCAGCATATTACACCCCATTAAGTAATTATCAGAAAGTACAGGTCAGACCTACCTGATAGAAGCGCCCTGCACATGGGTAATAGCCATAAGCAGAATTCTTCTGCTCATAATACTCCTGATTGGTAAGATTGTTTACCTTGAAGTAAGTCGTGATATTTTTCTTAATGTCATAGCTGAGGTTGAAATCCCAGACATTATAGCTGCTGTTGTTGTTATAATACTGAGCATCCAGACCACTGCCGATGGTACCCAGCAGATTCGCCTTCCATGCGCCGCTCTTGTAGTGAACCCCAATGCGATAGCCATTCGGCTGAAGGTTGCCTGAATCTGCAATCATAGGTGAACCTGTAAATGTTGCCTCACGTTTAATGTAGGAATAACCTAAGTCATAGCTCCACATCGGACTAAGCTCCTGCTTGAAGGACAGCTCTAAGCCACGGCGTTTTTCTTTATCAACATTTTGCGCATAGCTATTCCCACTTGTACTATCATACATCCAATTTATAGCATCGTGCAGTTCACTCTGAAATACAGAGAAACCAATACTTGTACTTTCATTTATATTGTGGTTTATGCCTATAGTTTCAGTATAACCTGTTTCTGGCTTCAGATTTGGATCACCAAACATCCCATATGGCCCAGGTATATGATAATACAAATCATCGGCAGTTGGTGCCTTAAACACGCGTCCCCATGAAGCATATATCTGCGTATCCGCATCAGCCAAATAGTTAACAGCAATCTTTGGCGACCAATGTGTGCCAAACATACTGTGATTGTCCATGCGCAGGCCTGGAACCAGCGTCCACTTGTCTGCAAGCTTCCAGGTATCCTGCAGGAATATACTCCTATTGGTGATTTTTTTACCCTGATACCTACCACCTGCTACGTTCTCCGAATTGCTCTGATGCCACTCAGAACCAGTTACCAGCGTATGCTTATCACTCAATTTCCAGCCACGCTGGGTATCAATCCCCATCACACGGGTATAAAATGGAGCATGCTGCCATTTTATACCTGTGCTCCAATCAACATACCCCATATTAATAGTTTTTTCATTATAGAAAAACCTTATATAAGCTGGTATTTCCTTATCTTCATTGTAATTCCAAGTAATAGAATAATTATTAAAATTCTCCTGCAACCTATCGCCAAAAGATATCGGCAGACTGGAAGTCGCACCAGAGCAATCATACAAGCCGCTATCCACAGACTTGTGATTATAAGACAATACCAATGACGTGGCATCTGAAAAACGATTTTTCAGTTTCATGGAAAAGCTGTTATTGTTATAATCACTATTCGCCATAGTAGGGCTGTTGCCATTAAACTTGTAGTCAAAATGACCGCGCTTCTGCAGGCCGCCTGTGATAAACCAGCTGAAATCCTTTTCCTTTCCCTGTGTGCTTATTTCATAGTTGTGACTGCCCCAGGAGCCTGTGCTGATATCAACCTTGGTCTGATTTTTTACCGCATTTTTTGTGATGATATTGATAACGCCACCAACTGCATCACTGCCGTACAATGCACTGCCACCGCCCTTGACGATTTCAATGCGCTGAATATTGTCCATGGATGGTATCATATTCAGGTCAGCACTAAATCTGCCATCTGCCGAACCCTGGTCATCATTTAATCTCTGCCCATCTACCAGCAAAACTACCCTGTCATCACCATTGATGCGCACATAACTGCGCAGACCGCCTGCCATACGCACAATAGACACACCATTGACATGACCAACGGCCTCATCTACGCTTCGATAGTGATTATCCTCAATCTCCTTCGCCGTGATGATCGTCATATTAGCAGGTGTTTCCATTTTTCTGGTCGGTATACGCTCTGCCGTAACTACGGTATCTTCCAGCTCATACACATCTACACTGCCGTCTTCAGTCACCTGACTATCCGGCCCGTTGCCAGCCGCCAATGCAGTGCTTCCAGCCATAGTACCTGCCAATAGGGCAGCTGCCACCTGAAATGCTAATTTTCTGTTCCATTTCCCCGTCTGTTTCATATTAATTGCCTCCTATTCTTCCACTCAGAAAAAAATAAGCCGGTCACAAGCCTGAAAAGCCTTGACCGGCAAACATATCCATCAGCCTGACACAGATGTTAACATCGTATATGTACCGGACAATGTATCAATACCACGCAAAAAAGAGAGTCCTTCCATCAAAAGAAAGACTCCCCCTGCTAATGTCAATCTCCTCCCCATCGCTCGTGGGTATGGCAGAGCATAACTGCCCGGCCTTAACGGTGATCTATGACAGGCAGTTCTCCTGGCTCAGGTTCATCATGCACGCGCGCCTTCCCGGAAACCAGCTCCAGTGACATAACTTATGCGCGTCACTCCCCTTACAGTGGCGGGACCGCTCCGGCCTCTCACCGGAATTCCCTATTAAACCCAGTACAAAAAACATTGCACGCGGGTACCTGTCACAACCATATTCAGTTTAATCCATTAATTCAGAAAATCCATTTTCATGCTACACCAAAACATCGGCCATGTCAAGCCGCAACACATCAACTAAATTACGTCTAACACAACAAGCTGCTTTTCTGCCACACGAAATCTGATTTCCTGACCGCCAAAGGGCATTCCATAGACCCGTTCCGGAGCATCATGATAGGTTGGCCGCGGATCACTGGCCAATACCCCCAGCAGGCTATCCCGCTTGTCAGCAGGCACCTTCAAAAGAAGGGGCTCCGGAAATTCTACCTGCAGATTGCGCTTCCAGCCCTGCCCCCTGAATCCCTGTGCCGCCTCCGGGTGGCTGTCCGCATAGGCAAGATACGGCTTAATATCCAAAATCGGCGTGCCATCCATCAAATCAGCACCACTGATATGCAGTACCGGTCCCTCGGATGTATGCAGCTCAACCCCTTCCAGCCTGACACTGGAAAGGCCTATAGCATTGGGACGAAACGGTGAGCGGGTAGCAAATACCCCCATTCTTGTGTTGCCTCCCAGTATAGGTGGCCGCACCATCGGCGACCATTTGTCGCGCACTGCCTCCGAAAACTGCCAAATCAGCCACAAATAGTCAAACCCCTCAATTCCACGCAAAGCATCAGGATTTCTGTATTCCGGTTCAAAGACTATGCATCCTTTCAGTTCCTTAACCACACCGCTCTGCCTGGGAATCCCGAACTTACTTGGAAAGTCATTGTGTATGCGGGCAATAATTTTCATTTCTATTGCCGCATCCACCCTGATACCGGCTTTATTCGTGGTATCGTTACCCTCATTAAGATGCCCCGCTGAAATGCTTCCCTGCATAGCGTCATTTTTCATTTTTGCACCACTCCAGCAATTTTGTACAGCCGCGCAATACATCCACATAGGTTGCCTCAAAATCCCCCGTATACCAAGGGTCAGCCACCTCGCCCTCCGGCTCCCCGTCATAGGATAACAGCAGCCGCACCTTGCCCAGCCTATCCTCACCGATAATCCGCCGTATTCCCCACAGGTTTTCCTTATCCATCGCCACGATCAAATCATAATAATGATAGTCCTGCTTCGTCATCTGAACCGCCCGCCTTTTTGTAAAAGGCACGCCTTTTTCTCGCAGCTTTTCCTTTGTGCCATAGTGGGTATCATGTCCGATTTCCTCCCGGCTGGTAGCCGCCGAGGCAATCTCAAACTCATCTTCCCTCCCCGCCTGCTTCACCAGATATTTCATGACAAACTCAGCCATTGTTGACCGACAGATGTTCCCATGGCACACGAAAAGTATACGTTGCTTCATATATTTTCCTCCCGAAATATCGCAAAATGCCCTGTTATACGCTTATTTACGCCATTTACAAAATCATCAAAATCTCAGCTAATTTGTACATATCCGCCCGCAAGGGCTCCGATAGTATACTCACCACCGTTGACAATGACAGTATTGTTATTGGCGTTAGA
>CAMFES010000123.1 GCA_945949525.1 uncultured Veillonellaceae bacterium | reverse complement strand
CAGGAGCTGGGCCTCGGCGGCCGCTTCAACATGGTAATGCAGTCCGCATTCTTCAAGCTGGCTGATATTATTCCTATTGATACTGCTGTTCAGTACCTGAAGGATGCCGTAGTTACTTCCTATGGCAAGAAAGGCCAGAACATCGTTGATATGAACCACGGTGCCATCGATGCAGGTATCAATGCCCTGCATCAGGTAGAGGTGCCTGCTGATTGGGCAACTGCTGAGGATGCCGCTGAGGCAGCTGCAGCTGACCTGCCTGATTACATCAAGAACATCCAGAACCCTATCAACCGCCAGGAGGGCAACAAGCTGTCCGTCAAGGCTCTGGAGTCCCTGGCTGATGGTACTTTCCCTAGCGGTGCATCCGCTTATGAGAAGCGCGGCATCGCCATCAACGTACCTGAGTGGGATGTTACCAAGTGCATCCAGTGTAACCAGTGCGCATTTGTCTGCCCTCATGCAGCTATCCGCCCTGTTCTCACTACTGATGCTGAGAAGGATGCAGCTCCTGCAGCCTTCGCTTCCAAGCCTGCTATCGGTGCAAAGGGCCTGAACTTCACCATGGCTGTATCCGTTCTGGACTGCTCCGGCTGCGGCAACTGCGCTAACGTTTGCCCTGCCAAGGAGAAGGCTCTGGTTATGAAGCCTATCGCAACCCAGGAGGCTCAGCAGGCTGTATTTGACTACGGCGTAGACCCTAAGAAGGTTGCTCCGAAGGCAAACCCTGTGAAGAAGGACACTGTAAAGGGCTCCCAGTTCGAGCAGCCTCTGCTTGAGTTCTCCGGCGCCTGCGCAGGCTGCGGCGAGACTCCGTATGCAAAGCTCATCACCCAGCTCTTTGGCGACCGCATGATGATTGCCAATGCTACCGGCTGCTCCTCCATCTGGGGTGCCAGCGCTCCGGCAATGCCTTATACCAAGAATGCACAGGGTCATGGCCCTGCCTGGGCTAACTCCCTGTTCGAGGACAATGCCGAGTTCGGCCTTGGCATGTTCCTGGGCGTAAAGGCTGTCCGCAACGCCCTGGCTGCTGATGTAAAGGCTGCCCTGGATGCCGGCAAGGGCTCCGCTGCATTGCAGGAAGCTCTCAAGGAGTGGTACGACAACAAGGATGCAGGCGAGGGTTCCCGCCAGCGTGCTGATGCTGTTGCCGAGCTTCTGGAGAACGAGAAGAACGGCGACGAGCTGCTGAACAAGATTGCCGAGAACAGCGACTTCCTGGTTAAGCGTTCCCAGTGGATCTTCGGCGGTGACGGCTGGGCTTATGATATCGGCTACGGCGGCGTAGACCATGTACTTGCTTCCGGCGAGGATGTAAACGTATTCGTATTCGATACCGAGGTATACTCCAACACCGGCGGCCAGGCTTCCAAGTCTACTCCTACTGCTGCAATCGCTCAGTTTGCTGCAACCGGCAAGAAGACCAAGAAGAAGGATCTGGGCATGATGGCTATGACCTATGGTTATGTATATGTAGCTCAGATTGATATGGGTGCTGACAAGAATCAGGCTCTCAAGGCTATTGCCGAGGCTGAGGCTTATCCGGGACCATCCCTCATCATCGCTTATGCTCCATGTATCAACCACGGCATCCGCATCGGCATGGGCAAGAGCCAGGAGGAGGCCAAGAGGGCTGTTGAGTGCGGCTACTGGGCTAACTTCCGCTACAACCCTGCTCTGGTTGGCGGCGAGAAGCCTGCCTTCACCCTGGATTCCAAGGAGCCTGACTGGGATAAGTTCGAGGAGTTCCTGCTGGGCGAGGTTCGTTATTCCTCCCTCAAGCGCAGCTTCCCTGAGGCAGCTGAGGCTCTCTTTGAGAAGACCAAGAAGGATGCCCAGAACCGTCTGGCAGGCTACAAGAAGCTGGCTGGCAAGTAATAGCTGTCAGTTGCTGTTGTCCTATAGGACGCTGAAAGGTTCTGAAAAGAGCCTTGCGGGCTGAATAAAAATAAAATTGAGGTCGGGATGTATGTCCCGGCCTCTTTTGCTGTGTGGAAATATAGCCTGCTGTGTGATAAAATAAAGAAAATATGCTATAGTGAACTGTTTAGGAAGCAAGAGTTTTCTAATGGATGGAGCTGATGAATATGATCATCTATGATGGTTTGAAAAGCGATTTTCTCAAAAGTGTTGAAGAGGACACTATTGCCATAGAAATTCAGAGAAATATACTGGAAAGAATGGGCAGGCATACCACTGACAACGAGTTTCGGTCATGGGTGAATTCTATGCAGTATATGTACAAGGTTATGAATGATGCAGAAATACCATCGGATGCCGGTATTGCCATTGAATATAATATTCCCCAGACTGCCAAAAGGGTTGATTTTATGATATCCGGGTATGCTGTGGACAGGCAGCCGGGAATGGTTATTATAGAGCTGAAGCAGTGGCAGAGCCTGAACAGGGTAGAAAATTCAGATGCGCTGGTAGAAACTTTTACTGGCAATGCCTTGAGGCAGGTGGTTCACCCTTCCTATCAGGCATGGTCCTATGCTCAGACCATTGCAGATTACAATGCTACGGCGCAGGATAAAAATATCGTGCTGCAGCCCTGTGCCTTTCTGCACAATTATCTGCGCGCAGAAAATGATCCGTTGGATGATAAGCAGTATGAGGCCTATACGCAGGCTGCCCCGGCATTTACGATGGGGCAGGTGGCAGGGTTGCGCAGTTATATAAAGAAGTTTATCAGGTATGGTGATAATAAGGAGATTCTTTACTGGATTGACCATGGTAAAATCCGCCCCTCTAAGAGCTTGCAGGATGCTATCGTATCCATGCTCAAGGGAAACAGGGAATTTGTCATGATTGATGAGCAGAAGGTTGCATACGATAAAATAATCAGCCTGGCTGAACAGTGCCAAAAAGATAAAAAGAAAAGGACGATTATCTGCCAGGGCGGCCCCGGGACTGGCAAGAGCGTGATTGCCATCAACCTTTTGGCTGAGCTGACAAGAAAAGGACAGTTTGTGCAGTATGTTTCCAAAAACAGTGCGCCAAGGTATGTATATGAGGCGAAGCTGAAGGGCGGGTTAAAAAAAGGGAAGATAATCAAGAACATGTTTCAGGGCTCCGGCAATTACACCGGGCATGAGGCGAATATCGTGCATACAGTTCTGGTGGACGAGGCCCATAGGCTCAACGAAAAATCAGGATTATTCCAGAATTTGGGAGAAAATCAGGTCAAAGAGCTGATACATGCCTCATTATGTTCTGTCTTCTTTATAGATGAAAGCCAGCGTGTGACTATGGCTGATATTGGTTCCGTAGCGGAAATAGAGCATTGGGCGGCAGTAGAAGGTTCCAGTGTTGCCCGGCTGGAGCTGATTTCCCAGTTCAGATGCAATGGCTCTAATGGCTATCTTGCATGGCTGGATGATGTTTTGGAAATAAAGAAACCAAATCGTCAGGAAGGTGATGGCTGCATTTACCTGTCCGCGGATGTCAATGTGGGATTTGAGCCTTTTGATTATGAAATAAAGGTGTGTGATACGCCTGAGGAAGTGCGTGAGATGATATTGGCAAAGAACGCCATCAATAACAAGGCACGCATTTTGGCAGGGTATTGCTGGAATTGGCCGAAGGATGGGCGCAATAATACGGATTATCATGATATACGCATAGGAGATTTTGAAATCAGCTGGAATCTGGCCAACAGCCAGACCTTTGCCATTGATGAAAATTCGGTACATGAAGCAGGGTGCATTCATACTGCACAGGGCCTGGAATTTGATTATGCAGGTGTCATCATAGGTGATGACATGCGTTATGAAAATGGCAGCATTGTTACGGATTTTTCCAAACGTGCAACAACTGACCAGTCCCTCAAGGGCATCAAGAAGCTGTACAAGGCAAATCCGAAGCTGGCATTGGCAAAGGCCGACGAGATTATCAAGAATACATATCGCACGTTGATGACACGCGGCATGAAGGGATGTTATATATACTGCACAGATGCATGCTTGGGCGAATATTTGCGGAGCAGGTTGCCGATGAGCAACGAAGCAGGCAGTATTTACAGCATGCGGTCTGATACTTTGATGGTAGCAGAAAAGCCGGTGCAATATAGTATCAGTAAACAAAATGATGGCAGATAACGCAATTTGATGACAGAAAATGGCAGGGGGAAGCAACTCTGTCATTTTTTGTGGGAAAAATTGTCAATGTGTATGTAAATGTGCTAGAATTAATTAGTTATGAAGAATTTTGGGAGGATGATATAAATGGCAGTGCTGGAGATTGTGAAAGCAGGAGATCCTGTTTTGAAGCAGATTGCGGCTCCGATTGAAAAGGTTGATAGCAAGCTGAGAAAGCTTATGGATAGCATGGCGGAAACCATGTACAAGGCTGATGGCGTGGGTCTGGCGGCTCCCCAGATTGGCCAGTCCATCCGCTGCGTGGTAATAGATGTGCAGGATGAGCATGGGCTTTTGGAGCTTGTCAATCCTGTGATTACGGCACGGGAGGGCTGTGC
>CAMFES010000122.1 GCA_945949525.1 uncultured Veillonellaceae bacterium | reverse complement strand
CTCGAGGCCATGTATTACAAGGCTTCGAGCATGTTTTTTGTGGCAAAGTCGGGTTTTAGCACAAAAAATAGTTTTGCGGGAAAGAAAAAAGAGTTGACAGCAGGGGTATTTTTTGCTATACTCCAGATATCAGGTATCGAAGCGGTTCGATATAGCAGCTGAATATTTTAGAGGGTTATTTTGTCAGTTGCAGGGGATATCGGTTGTGCCGGTTCGTTTTCTTGAAAGTATTTCTCGAACCGATTTGATGAATGAGTAAATCCAGCCAATAGCATCATGGCAAGGAAAAGTCTTCCATTCCCCTGGTCGTGGGCATTTGTTGGTACCTAAGTTCTTCCACACTTTTTTTTACTCATTCATCAAACCGGTTCGACAAAGAGATTTCAAGATGAAATTTTTAGAGCTTTTGAAAAGGATTTCCCACAGGGAATTCATTTCAAGTCTGCAGAGAAGATGTATAATTTATATTGCATGGAGGGGTATGCAAATGACAACTGAAAATGGTCTTGTAAAAGCTGATGAGTTTATAGCTGCCAACGCAGGCAAGGTAAACAAGCGCTGGTATCCTAAGTTCCACATCGCACCGCTGGTGGGCTGGTGCAACGATCCGAACGGCTTCTGCTATTATCAGGGTACCTGGCACTTTTTCTATCAGTTCTATCCTTATGAGCCAAAGTGGGGGCCTATGCACTGGGGACATGTCACCAGCAAGGATTTGGTTCATTGGCAGCATGAGAAAACTGCTCTTTGCCCTGACAAGTCATACGATGTGGATGGCTGCTTTACAGGCAGCGGCATCGAAAAGGATGGCAAGCTGTACCTTCTGTACACCGGCCATGTGGATTTGCTGAAAAAGCCGGGGCAGCCGGATAGGATTGAGAGCCAGTGCCTGGCAGTCAGCGAAGACGGCGTAAATTTTGAAAAGATCGAGGAAAATCCTGTGATTACCCTGCCGGAAGATGTTTCCAAGGCGGAGGATCATCATTTTCGGGATCCGAAGGTATGGGAGCATGAGGGCGTTTATTATACGGTGGTAGGCGCCCAGACCGAGGAAGAAACCGGTCAGGTGCTGCTGTTCAAGTCCAAGGATTTGGTAAAGTGGGATTTTGTCAACGTGATGACCAGAGCCCGCGGCAACGAGGGTTTTATGTGGGAGTGTCCGAATTTTGCAGAGTTTGATGGACATGAGGCGTTGATTATGTCGCCTCAGGGGGTAAAGCCGGAGGGCTATCGCTTCATGAATCTTCATCAGTCCGTAGCCATGCCGGGGGCGATGAATTATGAGTCTGGCAGGTTCTATCGTGATGAATTCCAGCTTCTGGATCACGGCTTTGACTTTTATGCGCCACAGGTGGCTCAGGCACCGGATGGACGCTGTCTGATGTTTGGCTGGCTGGCCATGTGGGAAAGTGCCATGCCGGAGCAGGAGGACAACTGGTCCTGTCACATGACCGTGCCAAGAGAGCTGCACTATCGGGAGGGCCGGGTGGTATCCCTGCCGGCAGCGGAAATGGAGGCTCTGCGCAAGGAAGCATATACGGAAAACGCCTGCGCCTTTAGTGAGGAACTTTCTTTTGAAAGCTGGAATCTGGCAGCAGGGGAGCTGTGTGCAGATTTCGACCTGACTTCTGCTGAGGGACTGGCAGTGCATTTTTGTGATGGAGCTTCCATTGCTGTCAGCCTGCTGATTGAGAAGGAAAGTGGCAGTGTCCGCCTTACCAGGAAATCTCCTATGAGCGGTAGAAGCGAGGAGCGCAGGGGGCAGCTGCCAGCTGGTACGAAGCATATTTCCCTGCGGGTGTTCAAGGATAGCTCTTCCCTGGAATTCTTCCTCAATGATGGTGATTTGGTGTTCAGCACCAGGTATTATCCTCAGATGGAGGACAGGGCGGTTATTTTTGAGCCACAGGGTGGCTCTGTGCTGATGGAGCGGGGTGTCTTCTATCAGCTAGACAACATGTGAGCCGCCGATGAGCTTGATGAGCGACGTTAATTCCGGTTTTTTTTGACAAGCTGTTATTTATTTCAGGGGTTTTTTGACAAGCTGTGATTTGAGAAAATCGCGGTAGTTTTCGACAAAATGAGGGGTTATATAAAATGAAAAATTCAATATATTTGCGTTTGAGCAGCTTTCTGTTTACCTTTTTCTTCTGCTGGCTGGTATTTCTGGCCTTTATGCCGATATGGTTCAAGCAGGTGTTGCATCTGAGCGGTGCCCAGATTGGTACGATTTATGCTGCCAATGCTATTGCAGCTATGACCTTCCAGCCTATATACGGCTATATTTCTGACCGCATCGGCCTCCGGAAGCATCTTTTGGGCTTTATCAACCTCTGCGTTGCCATGACAGCGCCGTTTTTCCTGCTGGTTTATCAGCCTCTTTTGGAGAATTTCTTCTATGCAGGTGTAGTGGCTGGAGCATTGTTCATGGCTATTGCCTACAATGCCGGGGTGGCAGCTATTGAGTCCTTCGTGGAGAAGGCAGGACGCAGCAATGATTTTGAGTTTGGCCGTGCCCGCTGCTGGGGGTCATTAGGAGCAGCGGTAGGTATTTTTGCTGCCGGGCTGGTATTCAACCTGAATCCAAGCTATATCTTTATTCTGGCTTCCATCATGTCCTTGCCACTGGCTGTTATTTTGTACACTACCAAGCTGAAGGCATCTGATTTGGAGATTGCCAAGAAGAACAATATTTCCCTGACTGATGTCAAGGAACTGTTCAAGATTAAAAACGTGTGGATGTTCATGATTTTCATTCTGGGTTCTGCCTGCGTATACAGCGTGTTTGACCAGCAGTTTGCCATCTATTATGCTTCCCTGTTTCCAACCGAAGCAGAGGGCAACGAGGCTTTTGGCTATCTGAACTCCTTCCAGGTATTTTTGGAGGCTGCTGCCATGTTTGCAGCTCCGTATTTTGTCAACAAGCTGGGAGCAAAGCGCAGCCTGATTCTGGCCGGTACCATTATGACCTGCCGCATGGTTGGCTCCGGCGTGGTGGTGAATACCATCGGCATTTCCGCTATCAAGCTCTTGCATGCTGTGGAGCTGTCCCTGCTGCTGGTAGCTGTGTTCAAGTACATCGCTAAGAATTTTGATAACCGACTGGCCTCAGTAATGTATCTGGTGGGCTATCAGCTGTCCAACCAGCTGGGAGCTGCCATTCTGTCCCCGATTGTGGGTTCATTCTATGACAGCATCGGTTTCCCTAGCACCTATCTGTTCCTGGGGGCAGTGGTAGGCTCCTTTACCCTGTTTGGCGCTTTTGTGCTGGTGTCTGACAGCAAAGCTCCATATCAGCAGGCTGATGAGGCAGAGGCTGTGGCTGATGTAGCGTAATTTTCTTTTCTATCTCTACGGATAAAGAATGCTGAAGGCTGCATGGCAGATATTTCAGGGTAATTTCATCTATATTTTGAGGCTGACCGTCAGGCAGCCTCTTTTTATTGTCTGCATAGCTATGGTGAGAGGCTTGTCAGACCGCTGATTTTCCTTCATTTTATATAATTCACAGAAGGATTTTTCTAGGATATTTTGCTCATTTTACATAAAATAGTGAATAATTGTTACATGACGTATCAAAAAAGTGGCAAAAAGTGGGGGAATGTGGTAACATTATCCATGAAGGTGGTGAGGAAGTATGCTGATGGGCGAATATATGCATTCTATAGATGCCAAGGGCAGGGTAATTCTGCCGGCTGATTTTCGTTCAGAATTAGGCGAGAGCTTCATTATCACCAAGGGGTTGGACAACTGCCTGTTCCTCTACACCACCTCGGAATGGGAGAACCTGTCCAACAAGCTGAAGCAGCTTCCTCTGGCCAAGGCAGAGGCGAGAGCCTTTGTCCGCTTTTTTTTCTCCGGTGCAAGACAGCTGGAGTGCGACAAGCAGGGGCGTTTTCTGGTTCCTGCCACACTGCGCACCCATGCTAAGCTGCAGAAGGAGGTCGTGCTAATCGGCGTTTCCAGCCGTATAGAGCTGTGGGGCAAGGAAGAATGGCTCAGGTACAACGAGGAAATCACACCTTCCGTTTCCAGCATTGCGGAAACCCTGGTGGATTTGGGAATATAAGGAGTTCGCATGGAGTTTCATCATATTAGCGTAATGCCGGAGGAAACCGTTTCCGGACTGGTGACCAGCAGGGATGGCATCTATGTGGACTGCACTCTGGGCGGTGCCGGGCATTCCCGGCTGATAGCGGATATGCTCACGGAAAAGGGAAGACTGGTGGGCATAGACCAGGATGTGGCGGCAATCGGGGCAGCGAAGGAAAGGCTGGCTGATTGCAGATGCCGCGTGGATATAGTAAAGAGCAATTTCAGCAAGCTGGAAGCGGTGCTGGCGGATTTGGGCATAGACAAGGTGGACGGAGTGCTGTTTGACCTGGGGGTTTCTTCTCATCAGCTGGATACGGCTGACAGGGGATTTTCCTATATGCAGGATGCGCCGCTGGATATGCGCATGAATCAGCAGGCGGAGTTCAGTGCCTATGA
>CAMFES010000121.1 GCA_945949525.1 uncultured Veillonellaceae bacterium | reverse complement strand
CCCATGCTTTGGCAGGAGCATATTTGCCTCATACACCTTCTGCTTCAAATCCTCTAACACTTTTATTCCCCCTTGCCTGTCAGCTGTTTTCTTCCAATGAGCTCTGAGCTGTCAGCTTACTCTTGTGCTCGGTAATAAACGCCTGCATGATGATAAATACGCAAAGCAGAGCACCTACCACAATCTTTGTCCACCAGGCGGACAGAGTTCCCTGAAAGCTGATAAAGGTCAGGATAACGCCCTGAATCAGCACACCGAACAAAGCTCCCGGAATGAAGCCAACGCCGCCGGTCAAAAGAGTGCCGCCAATAACGGTGGAAGCAATAGCATCCATTTCCATGCCCATGCCGTGCAGATTATAGCCTGTCAGCATCATCAGGGCATAAGCAATGCCACCCAGGGAGGAACAGAAGCCGCTGATGGTATAAACGCTTACCTTGGTGCGGAACACAGGCAATCCCATCAGGGAAGCCGAGGACTCGCTGCCGCCCAAAGCGTAGATATTGCGGCCAAATCTGGTGAAGCCCAGCACCACTGCTGCTATAATCAGGGAAGCAAGGGCAATCAGCACCCCCATAGACACGAAGCCAGGACCCACCGGCAGGCGGAAATCCGCCATAGCCACAAAAACAGGATCGGTAATATTGATTGTCTCCCGGGAAATCACTGCCGTCATACCGCGGCAGAACAGCATGCCTGCCAAAGTGATGATGAAGGGCTGCAAATCAAACTTGGCGATGATGTAGCCCTGCAAGGCTCCGAACAAGGTTCCCATCAGCAGCACGATGAAAATCGCTGCAAAGACAGGAATGCCGGTATTTGCCAGAATCCACGCCAGCACCATGCAGGTCAGTGCCAGTACCGCACCTACTGACAGGTCAATGCCGCCAATCAGCAGGGTAAAGGTTATACCCACAGTCACAATAATCAATGCCGCATTGTCAATAAAGAGATTGAGGAAAACCTGCGGCTTCATAAAGCCCTTGTACATGGCTATACCTGCCCCGTACAGCACGGCAAACAGGATAACAGTCACAAAGAAGGAAAAATACTTGGATGCGATTATCTCGCCTAGCTTCTTATTCATGCCTTGTTCACCGCCTTTGCACCAGCTGCCGCAGCACCATTGCCACGGTTCTTCCACTTTTCAAACAAATCCCTTGCCTTTCTGGACTGAATCAGGCAGATGGCAATAACGGCCACCGCCTTTACTACCGGCAGCTGGTCAGCAGATACGCCCAGAGCGTAAAGGGTAGTCGTCAATGTCTGGATAGTAATGGCACCAATAACGGAGCCGCCCAGATAAAACTTGCCGCCGGAAAGCAGCGTACCGCCCAGTGCTACTGCCAGAATAGCATCCATCTCCATGTTCAGTCCGGCATTGTTGGCATCAGCCGCCCTAATAAGGGAGCTTTCAATCAGCCCGGTAACACCTGCGCAGAAGCCGGAAAAGGCATACACCAGAAACAGCACCATGGTTACGTTGATGCCCACATACTTGGCAGCCGTAGGGTTGATACCTACCGACTGGATGAACAGCCCGATGCTGGTCTTCTTCATGACAATTGCCACGAATGCCACCATAGCCAGGGCGATAAACACATTGGTCGGCAACGGCATCCCCGGAATAACCCCGGCAATTGAAGCAAAAGGCTTGTAATAAACAGTAATAATCTGACCCTCAGTTAAAAGCTGGGCAACACCCCTGCCGGCAGTCATCAAAATCAGAGTTGCCACTACCGCCTGGATTTTAAACTTGGCTACCAGCAAGCCGTTCCAAAGGCCGCAGAGGATACCAATCCCCACAGAGGCAAGCATTGCCAGCAGCATCGGGGTTTCCGCCACGCCATCGCCACGGCCGCCAATCAGGGTGCAGACCACAGCGGCGGAGATAGCTACCACAGCACCTACGGAAATATCAATACCGCTGGTGGCGATAACCAGAGTCATGCCCAGGGAAAGAATAACCAAAGAGCTGGAACGGGTAAGAATATCAATCACGCGGCCAAACAGCCTGCCGTCCTCCGTCACCTGAATGTCAAAGAACCCCTCTACGAAAATACCATTGAAAACCAGCAGGACTGCCAGGGCAACCACCGGCAAAAACAATGAGCTGGATGTAAAATTCTTTAGCTTTTCCATTAGTTGTCACCTCCGGCAATCGCCTGCATAACACCGTCGGAGCTTACCTGCTCCCCTGTCAGCTCCGCCACCTTCCTGCGGTCCCGCATTACAATCAGCTTGGAGCAGGTACGCACCATCTCGTCCATTTCGCTGGAAATAAATGCCACGGACATGCCCTCCGTCTTTGCCAGCTCCACTGCCATTTTCTGGATTTCCGTCTTGGTGCCCACATCTATACCGCGAGTAGGCTCGTCCAGAATGAGGAACTGTGGATGGGTGGCAAGCCAGCGGGCGATAATCACCTTTTGCTGGTTGCCGCCGGACAGGTTCTTGATCAGCTGGTCACGGTCAGACACCTTGATGCGCAGCTTTTCAATAAACTGGTCCGCCAGCTTCACCTGCTCGCTGTAAGGAATATGAGTAAACATACCGTCCATGGCCTGCAATGCCAGGATGATGTTCTCCCGTACCGTCAAATCACCTATGATGCCTGCCAGCTTTCTATCCTCCGGGCAGAAGGCAATCCCGTCCTTCATGGCAGCCATAGGATTTGCCAGCTTTTCAGCCTTGCCGTTTATTTTCAGCTGACCGCCTGTTACATCCTTCAAGCCAAAGAGCATTTCCGCTGTCTCCGTGCGTCCGGAGCCAAGGAGACCGGCAAAGCCGATAACCTCGCCCTTGTGGATTTGCAGTGAAACATCCTTTATCTGCCCGATGCTGGCAGCGTGGTCAGTCTCAATAAATACTTCCTCTGACGGAACACTCTTTTCCGCCATCTTATCCATATCCTTAACGTCATTCAGGTCCTTGCCGACCATCCTGGCGATGAGTTCAAGCCTTGGCAGCTTTGCCACCTCATAGGAGCCTACCAGCTCGCCATTGCGCAAAATGGTGATATGGTCGCAAAGCTCATAAATCTGCTCTAAGAAATGAGAAATAAAGATAATGCCCATGCCCTGCTTCTGGAGCTGCCGTACAATCTTAAACAATCTGGCTGTTTCGCCTTCATTCAGGGATGAGGTCGGCTCATCCAGAATGAGGATTTTAGCATCTACATCCACAGCTCTGGCGATAGCCACCATCTGCTGGATTGCTACCGGGTAATTATCCAATGTCTTGTTTACATCGATATCCACATCAAGCTTCTGCAAAAGCTCGACAGACCTTCTGTTGACTTCCTTCCAGTCAATGAAGCCAAACCTGCGCGGCTCCCTGCCAATAAAAATGTTCTCTGCCACAGTCAGGTTAGGACAGAGATTGACCTCCTGATATACGGTGGAAATGCCCTCCTCCTGCGCCTCCTTCGGAGTTTTTGGAGAAATCTCCCTGCCATTCAGATGAATTGTGCCCCCGTCCTTCGGATATACACCTGTCAGCACCTTGACCAAGGTTGATTTGCCTGCACCATTTTCTCCCATCAGTGAATGAATTTCACCTGCATGGAGGGTAAAATCAACATTTGACAAGGCCCTGACACCTGGAAATACTTTGTCAATATTCCGCATTTCCAACAATGCTGCTGCCATAAAAATCCTCCCCCTTACAAAAACATGCCTATTCCCGGGTATAAAAAACCACGCCCAGACCCTGAGAGCCGGGGCGCGGCCCATTCCTGCCCTTTCAGCTTGCACTGAAAGCTAGTTTATGCAGTTTATACAGTATCAGTATTTGCGGGATGGCAGAGTAGCCTCAGCAACCTCAGCCGGGAAAACGCCTTCCTCTACATATACAATCTTGTCAACCTTCTCGCCGGCAAGAACCTTCTTGGCAGTCTCCATCAGAAGCTCGCCCTGCAAAGGATTGCACTCAACGGTGCAGTTGGTCTTGCCCTCGATCATAGCCTGGAAAATACCCTTTACGCCATCGAAGGAAAGAATGGTGATGTCCTTGCCAGGCTTCAGGCCTGCAGCCTCAATAGCCTGTACAGCGCCCAGAGCCATATCGTCATTCTGAGCTACCAGGATATCAATCTTGCTGCCATAGGACTTCAGGAAGGACTCCATAACCTCCTGGCCCTTCTGACGGGTGAACTCGCCGGTCTGGGAAGCCAGGATGTTGAACTTATCCTTGTCAGGGGAAGCTGCCATTGCATCGTTAAAGCCCTTGGTACGGCCCAGAGCTGCGGTAGAGCCTACAGTGCCCTCCAATACAACGATGTTCAGCTTCTGGCCGCCATCGCGAGGCTTAAGCTGCTTCTCGTTGGCATACTTTGCCAGCCACTCAAAGCCCTTTTCACCCTCGGTAATCATGTTGGTACCGATTTTTGCCACATACAGGGAATCATCCTCTACCTTCAGGTCACGGTCAACGATGATTACAGGAATCTTGGCATCCTTTGCCTCTTTCAGAACGGTATCCCAGCCAGTCTCAACGATTGGCACGAAGGCAATAACGTCAACGCCCTG
>CAMFES010000120.1 GCA_945949525.1 uncultured Veillonellaceae bacterium | reverse complement strand
CACGATGTGGTGAAGGATATGCTGGAGAAGATGTGCGCCATGATGTTGAAAAAGAAGGATTTGGCCAATGTAGGCAGGGATATTCTCATCCATGAGGTCAGGGATGGGGAAAAGGTGGAGCTGCCGGAGCTTACCCTGACGGCATTTGATATTTTCTCCACCAAGGCAAAGCAGTTTGGCTATCGGATGGTGTTCAAGGATGATGGCTTGGTGCTGACCTGCCTGGGGGATGAGCCATACAATCCTCAGTGCCGTCAGTACGTTGAGGGAGCGGACTGGCTGATGTCTGAGGCATTCTGCAAGTACGATGACAGGGATGAGTTCAAGCCTTATGAAAAAAATCACAGTACTGTCAAGGAGGCAGGGGAGCTGGCGCAGCAGCTGGGAGTAGGGCATGTCGTTCTTTATCACACTGAGGATAAGACTATTTCTACTCGCAAAAGGGAATATAGGAGAGAGTGTGAAAAATATTTTAGCGGCCACGTTTTTGTGCCTGATGATTTGGATGTAATCGGGCTTGTTAGATACAAATTTTGATGGATTGTGATAGTTGAGTTTTTAGGTATTTTTCATAATAAGGGCTTATACTGTACAGTGCCTGAAATAGTGCCTGTATATGTTGACTTTTTCCCGGAGTGAATGTATCATGTACAGGGATATATTGTTCGTATTCAACCTTATTTATGTTTATATGGGAATAATAGGAGGTAGGTAGATTTGTCTAAAAAAGCTATTATAGCAATAGCCATCGTGGTGGTGGTTATTGCTGGAACACTTTTGATGGGAGTTTTTGGCGGTGGCGGCGGCCGGCAGAGAGCTATGGGGGCCGTGCAGGTCAAGGCGATGAACGTGCTGGTGCAGGATACGCCTCTGACTCTTGAGTATGCAGGCTCCGTCAAGGGCAAGGATGAAGTAAAGGTGCAGGCCAGGGTGTCCGGTAATGTGACGGACAAGTATATCAAGGGCGGACAGTATGTGTCTGCCGGTCAGGCACTGTACAAGATTGATGACCGTAATTATCGGGCTGCCCTGCTGCAGGCTCAGGCCAATCTGGCCCAGGCCCAGGCAACTTATAACAATGCCCTGATTGATTTGCAGCGCAATGAGCAGCTTCTGGCAGCAGCGGCTGTTTCTGAGCAGGTAGTTACTACCCAGCGTGCCCAGGTGGCTGCTTACCAGGCAAATGTTGATGCTATGGCAGCCCTGGTACAGCAGGCTCAGCAGAATCTGGATGATACTGTTGTCTATGCACCGATGAGCGGCAAGCTGGCAGTTGATGATGTGGCTGTCGGCACTTATGCTGCTGCAGGCAACACTACGCTGGTGACGATTGGTTCCAGCAATCCGATTTTTGTGCAGTTCAGCATCAGTGAGGGTGAGTACCTGAAGTATGTGGGTGCCGCTATAGTTCCCGGGCAGGCATTGCCTAGCAAGAGCGTAAGGATTACCCTCAGTGATGGTTCTGAGTATCCTGTTGAGGGCAGCATTGTAGAGGTTGACCGCGCCATGCAGGACAATTCTGGTTCCTTGATTGTCAAGGCGCAGTTTGACAACTCTGATGGCGTCCTGGTGCCGGGCATGTTTGCCCGTGCCAAGCTGGTTGGCGACACCCTGAAGGGAGCAATTCTGGTGCCGGAGCGTGCTGTACAGCAGCTTCTGGGCAAGTCCTTCGTGATGATTGTAGGCGAGGACGGCAAGTCAAAGACCCAGAATGTAGAGCTTGGCTCCAAGATTGGCAGCTACTGCATTGTTGAGAAGGGGCTGACTGGCAAGGAGCAGGTTATTGTAGAGGGGCTTACCTCCCTGACCGAGGGCATGGATCTGGCTATCACCGAGGTAAAGCCGGAGGATATGGGCTTCTCCCTCACTGCAAGCAATTTATAAGGGGGCGTCCACTTGGCTAAGTTTTTTATACATAGACCGATATTTGCAATCGTAATATCCTTGCTGATTGTAATCATCGGTGTGCTGGCAGCTTTTCAGTTGCCGATTGCCCAGTATCCGCAGATTTCGCCGCCGACGATTTCCGTCAGCACCACTTATGTAGGTGCCAATGCGAAAACTGTTAATGATACGGTGGCACAGGTTATTGAGCAGCAGGTAAACGGTACCCAGGGCATGGACTACATGTCCTCTACTGCTGCTGACAGCGGCAGTTACAGCCTGAGCGTAGTGTTCAATCTGGGCACCGATGGCGACATGGATGCGGTAAAGGTGCAGAACAATGTGGCAATTGCCAACTCAAGCCTGCCTGAATCCGTAAAGTCTATGGGCGTAACTACCAGCAAATCATCCGATGATATGGCACTGATGATGGCAATGTATTCCCCGAACAAGACCTATGACCGCCCGTGGATGAAGAACTATGCGGATATTTATCTGCTGGATCAGATCAAGCGTGTAGACGGTGTAGGCGATGTAATGGTCTTTGGTGCCAGCCATGCCATGCGTATCTGGGTAAACCCTGCTAAAATGGCAGAAATGAATATTACGGCTGCTGATATCATGAAAGCTATTAATGAGCAGAATGTGCAGGCTCCGGCAGGTACAGTAGGTGCTGCGCCTGTGGCTGACAGTCAGGAAAAGCAGGCAACCGGCAAGATTGATGGCCGTCTGACCAGTGCCGAGGAGTTTGGCAACATCATCCTGAAGGCTACCACTGACGGACAGTATGTGCGCATCAAGGATATTGCAAGGGTAGAAACTGGTGCCGAGGACTATAACTTCATACCTAGCTACAACGGCATGGATGCAGTGGGCTTCGGTATCCAGCTCACCAGTGATGCCAACGCTATGACTACTGTAGCGGAAGTAAAGAAAATCCTGGAGAATGCCCAGAAGGACTTCCCGCCTGATTTGGAAATCAAGGAGATTGTAGACAGCACCAAGTTTATCGGTGCCTCTATCAATGAGGTTGTGCATACATTTATCGAGGCACTGGTGCTGGTTGTGCTGGTAGTATTTGTTTTCCTGCAGAACTGGCGGGCAACCCTCATTCCTCTTTTGGCAGTGCCTGTATCTTTGATAGGTACATTTATTGCCTTTACTTTCCTGGGGTTCTCCATCAACACCCTGACCTTGTTTGCCATGGTGCTGGCAATCGGCCTGGTAGTAGATGATGCGATCGTTGTTATCGAGAACGTTGAGGCGCACATGGAGAAGGGCCTGAATCCTGTGGACGCTACTGAGCGGGCCATGGATGAGGTACAGGGCCCTGTTGTGGCTATTGCCTTCGTGCTGGCGGCAGTATTTGTGCCGGTGGCATTCCTGGGGGGCATGATGGGTGTTCTGTATCGCCAGTTTGCCCTGACCATCGCTATTTCCATGGCCTTGTCGGCTTTTGTGGCACTGACACTGACACCGGCTCTCTGTGCCACTATCTTGAAGCCTCATGAGAAGAATGAAAATGAGGGTGTACTGGGACGGTTCTTTGATAAATTCAACGAGGCCTTTAACAGAATGCGCCTCAGCTATCAGGGCGTGGTGGGCTGGTTTATTGGCCACATCAAGGTTGCCCTGGTGTTTGTGGTGATTGTCTGCGGCCTGACAGGGCTCTTGTACAAGATTGTGCCGTCCACCTTCGTGCCGGATGAGGATCAGGGCTACTATGCTGTAGCAGTAAACCTGCCGGAGGGAGCTTCCCTGAACCAGACGACGAAGGTTATCGACAAGCTGATACCTGCCTTGTTGCAGGTAGAGGGTATTGACGGTGTCATGGGTATTCCTGGCTTTGACATCATGGCATTCAGCGACAAATCCAGTGCTGGTGCCATGTTCGTTGGCTTGAAGCCTTGGGCTGACAGAACCAGTGCAGAAACTCAGATTGATGCCATTGTTATGAAGACCTTCGGTGTAGGGGCTATGGTTGCACCGGAGGCACGGGTTATTGCCTTTAACATGCCTGCCCTGCCAGGCCTTGGTACTGTGGGCGGCTGGCAGATGGAGTTGCAGGACTTGTCCGGCCATACTGACGAGGAGCTGGATCAGATTACCAAGAAGATTCTGGCTGCGGCAAACCAGCGTCCTGAGCTGCAGGGCGTGCGCTCCACCTATTCCATCAATTCCCCTATTTATCAGTATGATATTGACAGGGAAAAGGTTAAAGCAATGGGCGTCAGCCTGTCTGATGTGTTCACTGCTATGCAGGTATTCTACGGCGGTAATCAGGTCAATGACTTCAACGAGTTTGGCCGTACCTACAAGGTAGTTGTGCAGGCAGATGAATCCTTCCGCAGTAATGTTGAAAATATGCGCTTTATGTATGTGCGCAGCAATACAGGTGCCAAGGTGCCGCTGGATTCTTTGCTGAAGCCGCGTGAAACCACTGGTGCCAGCAATATCAGCCGCTTTAATGCAGCTCGTTCTGTTGGTATTCAGGGCAACGCAGGCAACGGTTATTCCTCCGGTGAGGCCATGACTGCCATTGAGGAAATAGTCAGGGAGGTTGCTCCTGATGGCTTCGGTATAGAGTGGTCCGGTCAGGCTCGTGAGGAGCAGAAGACCAGCAGCTCCACCAGTCAGGTGCTGGCACTGGCATTTGTGTTTGTATTCCTCTGCCTTGCCGCCCTCTATGAGAGCTGGAGCGTACCGTTTGC
>CAMFES010000119.1 GCA_945949525.1 uncultured Veillonellaceae bacterium | reverse complement strand
GCCGCAGGCCGCCTGAATGTCGTTGCCCATCTCCCGGCGCACCGTGACGGCAATGTGATGGTCTGCCAGGTATTTCTCAAAGAATTCAATCCGCGCCAGTGAAGGGCGGTTCCAGTTCCGCTCCGCCACAGGATTAATGGGGATGAGGTTCACGCTGGCCAGCTGCCCCCGCAGGAGAGCTGCCAGCTCCTTTGCCTGCTGCAGGTTGTCATTTACCCCGTCAATGAGGATGTACTCGTAAGTCACCCGGCGGCGGGTCCTCTCGCCGTACTCCCTGCCTGCCTTCACCACATCAGCCAGAGGATATTTTTTGTTGATAGGCATCAGCTCCGAACGCAGCTCCTGCTCTGGCGCATGGAGGGAAATGGAAAGGTTGATGGGCAGCCCTTCCTCCGCCAGACGGTAGATATGAGGCACAATGCCGGAGGTGGACAGGGTAATGCTCCTGTAGCTCATGCCCAGGCAATAGTCCTCATGCAGCAGGCGGATGTAGGCCAGCACATTGTCGTAGTTGGTCAGAGGCTCCCCGGAGCCCATGATGACGATGGTGTCCACCTTCTGCCCTTCCTCCCGCAAAAGGTCGTTGATGTAGAAGGTCTGGGCCAGCATTTCCCCGGCGGTGAGATTCCGCACCATGCCGTGGAGGGTGGAGGCGCAAAAGCGGCAGCCCATGCTGCAGCCCACCTGGGAAGATACGCAGATACTGTTGCCATAGGGCTGGCGCATCAGCACTGTTTCCACCCCTTCCCCATCGGAAAAGTTCAAAAGGAACTTGCTGGTCCTGCCATCAGCGGAGTCCAGCCTGTCCACCCGTGCCGCCCGGTCAATCACATAGCCTGCCGCCAGTTTGCTGCGGAAATCCTTGGGAAGGTTCTGCATCGCCGCAAAATCCGTCACGCTCTTTTTATACAGCCATTCCGCCAGCTGCTTGCCACGGAATTTTGGCATTCCCATAGATACTGCCAGCTCCGTCAGCTCCGGCAGCGTCCTGCCAAAAATATTTTCCATAAAATCTATCTTCTCCTCATGCAGGCACTAAATTTCCCATCAAATCTATCTTTTCCTCATGCAGGCAATAAAAAATCCGTCGGTGCCGTCACGCTGGGGATAAAGCTGCACCATGGCCTCTTTTCTCGGCACCGGCAACCTTTCCCCGGCATTTTCCAGCACAAATTCCTGATGAGCCTGCAAAAAACTGTTGACTACATCCTGATTTTCCTCATGGGCAATGGTACAGGTGCTGTACACCAACACGCCCCCCGCCTTTACCGCCTCGGCGGCACTTTCCAGAATGGCCAGCTGCAATGCAGGCAGCTCCCTGATAAGCTCCGGGGTCTTGCGCCAGCGGGAATCCGGCTTGCGGCGCAGCACCCCAAGGCCTGAGCAAGGGGCATCCACCAGCACCCTGTCAGCCTGTCCTGCAAAATCCCTGCCGATGGTTCTGGCATCCTGCAGCCGCGGCTCAATAATCTGTATGCCAAGGCGGTTGGCATTTTCCATCACCCGCTGCAGCTTGTGGTCATAGATGTCACATGCCACAATCCGTCCCCTGTTTTCCATCAGGGCGGCTATATGGGTGGTCTTTCCTCCCGGGGCACTGCACACATCCAGCACCAGCTCCCCCGGCTCTGGTGACAGCACATGAGCCACCAGCATGGAGCTTTCATCCTGCACCTGGCAGTAGCCCTCCTGCAAGGCGGACAGGCTGTCCAATGCACCATGCTCCTCCAGAATAAATCCCTCATCCGCTAAGTCAGAAGGCCGTACCTCCACGCCTGCAGCCACCAGCTGCAGCTTCAATTCGGAAGGGCTGGTCTTTAATGTATTGGTGCGCACGGACAAAGGTGCCTGCTGGTTGTTGAATCGGCACAGCTTCTCCGCCTCATCGTAGCCAAACTCCTTGATCCAGCGGCGCACCAGCCACTCAGGATGCTGCTCCCTCAGTGCCAGCTGCACCGTGGCATTGCCCTTGCCGGAAGGGAAAGCACCCTTTTCCGGCTCCCTGACCATGGAGCGCAGGATGCCGTTGACAAAGCCTGCCGCCCCCTTGCTGGCAAATTTCTTGGCCAGCTCCACCGACTCATTGCAGGCGGCAGAGGCAGGTATCTTGTCCATGTAGCGCAGCTGATAGGTGCCCAGCCGCAATATGTCCTGCACTACAGGATTGACCTTTTTCCAGGGACGGGAAATGTATTTTTTGATGATCCAGTCCAGGGTTTCCCCTGCCTTGACAGTGCCGTAAACCAGCTCCGTCACGAACCGCCTGTCCATATCCGACAGGCCGCCCTGCCTCAGCTCCTTGGCCAGAGCCACGTTGGCGTAGGCGCCCTGTTGATGCACGGCATGGAGGATTTTTAATGCGGCTTCCCTTGCTTTATCCATTAGGTTATTTTCTCCTTTTTCGAGATACATATACACGCTGTGCTATAGTTGTACCCTAGAAAACCCGCTCTCGCTCAAGGCACAACCATAGCACGTTTCGCAATATATTGTCACATTAGTAAAACGCTATTTTTTCTCATCAGGCAGCAGAATATCTTCGATAGCCTGACGAAACTCCTTTAAGTCTACATGGGTATTGTAGCAGGGGCCGTTGGGGCGCAGGTTCAGAACTCCCACGGAGGGAATCGGGTATACATCCTGTATGCCGCTGGCCAGGTCACGCTCGCAGGCGATAGCCACTACCGCCTGGGGGCGGATTTTCATGACGGTCTGCCGGGCCAGGGTGCCCCCTGTCACCACAAAGAAATGAAAGCCCATTTCCTCTGCCATAGTTACCAGGGCACCTATATCGCACCTGCCGCAGCGCTTGCAGTTATTTGGGGCACGGGTAATCTTGTGGGGGCAGTCTGCCAGCTGCAGGCAATGGGGCGTCACCACCAGCAGCCTGTCAGGAGGCACCTTCAGATGGCGATGCTTTACTATCTGGTTGCTCACCGCCACAAAGGAGCCCTCAATCCGCCGCCTGTCAATGCCCAAAAGCTTCCCGGCACCTAACGCCACATAAAACAGCATATTCATCAGCCCGTATGTCTGACGGCTGAAGAATTTGGGCACAGGCCACCCCAGCACCCCCGCCAGCATGCTGAAATTGCCCAGCGCCAAAAGCCCTGCCACTACCCCCAGCACCAGGCCGAAGCACAACGGCAGATATTCATTTATTTCCCAAAGCCCCGGATAAGCAACCTTCCACATGATGAGGAAGGCGATGGCTACCACGGCAAAGCTGCCGCCCATCAGGCTGAGAAAAAGCCTTTTCTTATTGCTATTATGGGGAGCTTTATTTTGTACAACGCAATTCATAATTTTTACCCAAGCTTTTTATGAGAAAACTGCTCCGATTTCCACACCATGGCCCCGGACAAAATCCCCGGCACTCATGCGCTTCCTGCTTGGCGGCTGCAATTCCAGCACCTCCAGAAGCCCCTTGCCGGTGGCTATTGTAAAGCTGTTCTTGCCCAGCTCCACCACCGTTCCCGGCTGCTGTCCGCTTCCATTCTGGCTGCCAGCCCCATCAATGACACGGGTACGCCAGAATTTATAGTTTTTGCCCTCCAGCATGCCCCATGCCACGGGCCAGGAATTGAGCCCCCGGATGAGGTTGTGGATTTCCAAGGCAGTCTTCGTCCAGTCAATGTGCCCTGTTTCCTTGTTCAGCATCCCGGCATAGTTGGACAGGCTATCATCCTGCTTCTCAGGCACGATAGTGCCTGCTGCCAGGCCGTCGATGGTTGCGGACAGGAGTCTGCCCCCCATGTCCATCAGCTTGTCGTGAAGCTCCTCCGTGGTCATGTCAGGAGTGATGGCCACCTTGTCCTTCAGCAGCATGTCGCCGGTGTCCAGCCCTGCATCCATCAGCATGGTAGTCACGCCGGTTTCCTCCTCGCCGTTGATGATGGACCAGTGAATAGGCGCCGCTCCCCTGTACCTTGGCAGCAGGGAAGCATGGACATTGACACAGCCCAGCCTTGGGATGTCAAGAATCCGCTGGGACAGAATCTGCCCGAAGGCAACCACCACAATCAGGTCAGGCTTCATTTCCTCCAGCTTTGCCGTAAATTCCTCGGTCTTGATTTTCTCCGGCTGCAATACCGGCAAGCCATACTCAAGGGCCGCCTGCTTCACAGGAGAGGCCTGAAGGTTGTGCCCCCTGCCCTTTGGCCTGTCCGGCTGGGTAATCACCGTGATAATATCTGTTTTTTCCTGCAAGACCCGCAGGCAGGGTACGGCAAAATCCGGCGTACCCATGAAAATCGTCCTCAATCTATCCATATTATGCTTATCTCCTTGTATTGCCTCTTTGGGACTGCGCATAGCTGCTAATAGCTGTTCATAGCTGCTTGTTGCTGTTTGCCCCTGCTTACTGCTGCTTTTTATCCCCCTGCCTGATGCTCCTTGCCACATCAATGAACAGCACCCCCTGCAAATGGTCCAGCTCATGCTGGATACAGCGCGCCAAAAGCCCGTCAGCTGTCAGCTTTTTCCGCTTGTTCCAGCGGTTGGTGTACTCCACTGTCACCTTGGCAGCACGCTCCACATCGCCGAAAACATTTGGCACGCTGAGGCAGCCCTCCGAGTCGGTTGCACAGCCCTCCCGTGCCGTAATCACAGGATTGACAAGCTCCAAAAGCCCATGCT
>CAMFES010000118.1 GCA_945949525.1 uncultured Veillonellaceae bacterium | reverse complement strand
TGGGCTGGCAGGGATTTTTGAGAAAATTTTTCCATAATCTCCACTAATATTTTGCAATAGTAAGTATTTTTCGATAAAATAGATAGTGATAATTGTATTTTGGTTTGACTTGCGGTCAAGGGGTAGGTTTGTATTATGATAAAGGGAGAGAAGATGCCGGCTGACCAGGCGCTCAAGGTTGGGGCGCGCCTGACTTTTTATCTCAGCGATGCCGAGATTGGCGTGGCCAGCAGGATAGAGGATATATCTGACAAGAAGATGATGGTTGCCATGCCGGTGGACGACAGGGGTGTGCCTATCATTCCCTCGCCAGGCGAGCAGCTGGTGTGCAGGATGACGGGGCAGGGCTGTTATTACCAGTTCAGGACGGTCTATCAGGACAAGGGCAGGCATCCGATTCCCGTCTGGTTCGTCAGCAGGCCGGAAACGGTGGAAAAGGTTCAGAATCGCGAGTTTGTCAGGATTTCCATGGATTGTCCGATTGTGGTGAGGCCGCTGGACGAGGATGGCGCAATAGGGGAAATGATTTTTGCCAAGGTCATAGATATCAGTGGCGGCGGGCTGGCCGTTGTGAACAATACGATGCTGCCCCTGGACAGCAAGGCGGTGCTGGAGCTGGATAACATTCCCGGTGTGGGCATGCTGCGCATTACAGGCAGGGTTGTACGGTGTGCCAGGGTGGAGGCCGCAGGCAGCAATGTTTATCACGTTGGGTTCCAATTTCTTGATATGAGCAGGCAGCATCAGAATAAGCTGGTCAAGTTTATTTTCGCATTGCAGAGGAAGAGCCTGGCAAAAGGGATTGGCAAGAAATAATGGGGGGCGGTATCATGATTCGCGTAGTTGTTGCAGATGATTCGGCATTTATGCGCAAGGTGTTGTCAGACCTGTTTGAAAGGACACCTGACTTTCAGGTGGTGGGGACTGCCAGGGATGGCAGGGATGCCATCAAGCTGGTGGCAAAGGAACGGCCTGATCTTCTGACGCTGGATATAAACATGCCGGTTATGGACGGGCTGAGCGCGCTGGAGGTCATCATGAAGGATTGTCCTGTGCCGGTGCTGATGTTCAGCAGCCTGACAAAAAAGGACGCGGATGAAACCATCAGGGCGTTGGAGCTGGGAGCGGTGGATTTTTTGTGCAAGACAGGCGGCTCTATCTCCAAAATTGACGCAATTGAAGAGGATATTATAGCAAAATGCCGCAGCGTGGCAGGGGCAAAAATAAATAAATCAAAAATTAATAAGAATATTTTTGCCAAAAAGCAGGAAGCTGGGAATTTAAAGCGAATTAATATATTTGAGAAGAAGGGTTACAATGTAGCCCATACTCAAACAGCTGCTTCTATAAAACCTAAATCGGCCCAGGAAAAGCTGGCTGCTTCAGTTCAGCAGCACAAGCAGGGCCTGACGGGCATGATGGCAAAGCGGGAGAATCCCCTGCTGAAAAAGAAGCCGTCACCGGTATACGGGGGAAGCAGCTCAGGCTCATCGGGAACCAAGCTGGTGGCACTGGGAACCTCGACAGGCGGGCCGAGGGCATTGCAGCAGGTCATACCGAAGCTGCCGGGCAACATGCCCTGCGGCATGGTGGTGGTGCAGCACATGCCGGCCGGGTTTACCAAGTCGCTGGCTGATAGGCTGAACAGCATGTCGCAGGTGACTGTCAAGGAGGCGGAGGACGGCGAGCCTATCCTGCCGGGGCATGTGTATATTGCTCCGGGCGGGTATCATCTCACAGTGGCAGGAAATGCTTCCGGCAGGGAGATTTCCTTGAATCAGAATCCTCCATTGGCGTCCCACAGGCCGGCAGTGGATGTAATGTTTGACTCCGTTGTAAAATACGGAGGAGATATAGTTTCTGTTATTCTTACGGGCATGGGCAGTGACGGTGCAGAGGGGATGAAGAAGATAAAGAAGGCCGGCGGCTATGTAATCGCCGAGTCTGACGAAACCTGCGTGGTGTACGGCATGCCGAAATCCGTTGTTGAGGCGGGCATTGCGGACGAGATACTGCCTGTGGGACAGGTAGCGGACGCAATTATGAAGAGAGTTAGGAATTAATCAATCAGGGGGAATAGAAATGGAAACAAATCAGTACATGGAAATGTTTTTGGATGAGTCACGGGAACATTTGCAGTCTCTGAATGATGGCCTGCTGAGTTTGGAAAATGATCCAGAGGATTTATCTGTACTCAATGAGATTTTCCGTAATGCTCATACATTAAAGGGCATGTCAGCGACTATGGGGTATACCAAGACGGCCGAGCTTACCCATGATATGGAGAACCTGCTGGATATGCTCAGGAAGGAGCAGTTGAAGGTAAGCTCTGAAATCATTGATGTTATTTTCAAGTGCGTTGATTCCTTGCAGGAGATGGTTGAGAACATCGGCAACGGCGAGTCTGAGGACCTGGTGGATGTGTCCGATCTGGTGCGCATGGTAAATGCCATTGCCAAGGGCGAGAGCGTTGAACAGGCAGGAGCCGGTTCAGCAGGCGGTGAGGCGGCTGCCGCACCGGCACCGGCTGCCGGCATGCCGGAGGGCTGTGAGCTGAATGACACCGATATGCTGGTGGTCAAGGAGGCGAAGAACAGCGGCCTGGTTCCTTACTGGGTGCATGTGGAGATCGCCGATACCTGTCTTCTGAAGTCCGCCCGTTCATATATGGTCATGAATGTGCTGGATGAGCTGGGGGATGTAATCAAGTCTGTTCCTCCTGCCCAGGATTTGGAGCAGGAGAAGTTTGAGCATAGCTTTGACGTGTGCCTGGTGACGGATGCAGAGGCAAAGCGCGTGGAGGAAGGCGTAACGGCCATCTCCGAGATAAGTGCGGTAAAGGTTACCGAGATAAAACTGGATGGCGCAAAGAAGGAGCAGGCACCTGCAGCTCCTGCTGCTGCCAAGGAGGCGCCTGCGGCCAAGGCTGAGGCAAAGCCTGCGGCTGCAGCCAAGCCGGCAGCCAAGCCGGCAGCCGGCAACAATGCCAAGCATGACAAGAAGGCTCACGTGGCAGGCCAGTCCGTCCGCGTGGATATTGAGAAGCTGGACACCCTGATGAATCTGGTGGGAGAGCTGGTTACCAACAAGGTTCGCCTGGAGCAGATAGGTATGACCCATCGCCTGACGGAGCTGACAGAAACCCTGGAGCAGATGGACAGGGTTACTACTGACCTGCAGTCCGTAGTCATGAAGGTTCGCATGGTGCCTGTCAGCCAGGTATTCAACCGTTTCCCTCGCATGGTCCGCGATTTGGCCAAGGAGTTGAACAAGGACATCAACCTTACTATTGAGGGTGAGGACACGGAGCTGGATCGTACCGTTATCGACGAGATTGGCGATCCTTTGATGCACCTTTTGAGAAATTCCCTCGACCATGGTGTTGAGCATCCTGACGAGCGTGAGGCAAAGGGCAAGCCGCGCACCGGCGAGGTAGGGCTGATTGCCCGTCACGAGGGCAACAATGTTGTCATCATGGTTACGGATGACGGCTCCGGCATCAATGCTGACAAGATACGCAACAAGGCAGTTGAGAAGGGCATGATCAGCCGTGATGAGGCCGATGCCCTGCCGGATGCCGATGCAGTAAGGCTGATATTCCTGCCGGGCTTCTCCACTGCGGAGCAGATTACGGACGTATCAGGCCGTGGCGTAGGCATGGACGTTGTGCGCAGCAAGATTGAGTCCCTGGGCGGCCACGTTGACGTGGAAACCAAGATTGATGAGGGCTCCGTATTCAAGATCAAGCTGCCTCTGACCCTGGCCATTATCCAGGCTATGCTTGTCAAGGTACAGGATGAGATGTATGCTATTCCTCTTGGCTCCATCGACAGCACCATCAACATTACTCCTGACGATATCAAGACCGTTCAGAACAAGGAGGTTATCGTTATCAGGGGTCAGATTATTCCGATTACCCGCCTCAACGAGGTTCTGAGCGTACCTAGAGGCAGCGAGGCCACCGATGAGGACGACATCTTCGTGGTGGTAGTCCATGTAGGTGACCACAAGATTGGTATCGTGGTGGATAACCTGATTGGTCAGCAGGAAATCGTTATCAAGACCCTGGGCAAGCTGCTGTCAGGCCTGAAGATGCTGGCCGGTGCTACTATTCTGGGTGATGGTCATGTGGCCATGATTCTGGATGTCAGCGCGTTGATGTAATCAAGGGAGGTATGGAAGATGGCTAAAGAGGATCAGGTTATGGCTGATGGCGAGGTTCAGGTAGTCGCCTTCAAGCTGAGAAACGAGGAATACGGCTTTAGTATTTTGAATGTTCAGGAGATAAAGAACCTCAGTGATATTACCAGAGTTCCATTTGCTCCTGATTTTATCAAGGGCGTTGTCAACCTGCGCGGCAGTGTGCTGCCGGTGATTGATTTGAAGAAGCGCCTGGGCCTGGAGGATACTCCGTATACGGCCAACACCCGTATTGTCATTGTACAGTACGACGAGGTGTATGTAGGTATGCTGGTGGATGCTGTGACAGAGGTGCGCACCATCAATGCTGATGATATTGATACAACGCGGGCAATTACCGCTGGCAATGATGCCAGCTCCAAGTTTATCTCCGGCATCGGCAAGGTGGACGGCCGTCTGATTATTCAGCTGAATATCAGCGAGATTATGGGTTTGAGCGGCGAGGAGTAATCCTCGCCCCATTAGATAGATTGGTGGGATTAAGGAATGTCAGATGATGTTGCAAACCTTTCTCCGGCGCAGATGGATGCGTTGCGGGAGATCGGCAATGTAGGTGCAGGAAACTCTGC
>CAMFES010000117.1 GCA_945949525.1 uncultured Veillonellaceae bacterium | reverse complement strand
AATACTGGCTTGATAGACCTTTTTTAGTTTAACAACTGTCAAAGATGGGATTATAACATCATTGACCAAAATTTTCTACATGTAATTTATTATTTTTTGCAAACCTGGTATATTTATCAATCCCGGCCAAACAAATCCCGCGTATATACCTTTTCCTCCACATCTGACAGCTTTCTGTCGTACCTGTTGGCAACAATAACCCTTGACATGGCCTTGAACCTTGCCAAATCATTGACAATCCTGCTGCCAAAGAAGGTGCTTCCATCCGGCAGTGCAGGCTCATAAATAATCACCTGCGTCCCCTTCGCCTTGATGCGCTTCATTATTCCCTGGATAGCGCTCTGACGGAAATTATCTGAATTCTGCTTCATGGTAAGCCTGTAAACGCCTATCACCACATCCTGCTCCCTGTCCGCATCATACTGGCTGTTGGCATCGTAGCCACCTGCCAGCTCCAGCACCCGGTCCGCAATAAAATCCTTGCGGGTTCGATTGGACTCCACGATGGCAGACATCATATTCTGTGGCACATCCCCATAATTTGCCAAAAGCTGCTTTGTGTCCTTCGGCAGACAGTATCCCCCATAACCAAAGGATGGATTGTTATAATGGGTGCCAATCCTCGGATCAAGGCACACTCCCCAGATGATTTCAGCCGTATTCAGCCCCTTCATTTCTCCGTAGGTATCCAGCTCGTTAAAGTACGCTACCCGAAGCGCCAGATAGGTATTGGAAAACAGCTTTACCGCCTCGGCCTCCGTAAAGCCGATGATAAGAGTTTCAACATCCGGCTTCAGGGCGGCAGACTGCAGAAGTCCCGCAAACACCTCCGCCTGCCTGGTCAGTGCCTCATCCTGCCTGTCAGTTCCCACAATAATTCTGGAAGGATAAAGATTGTCATACAGCGCCTTGCTCTCACGCAGAAACTCCGGACTGAAAATAATGTTCCTGCTGCCCGTTTTTTGCCTTATCTTCTCCGTAAATCCCACCGGGATGGTAGACTTTATGACGATAATGGCGGTTTTATTGACAGCCATCACCTGCCGGATGACCGCCTCCACTGCCGACGTATCAAAAAAATTCTTTTTGCTGTCGTAGTTGGTGGGTGCTGCCACAATCACGAAATCCGCATCGCCATAGGCCTTATCCCCATCAATAGTCGCTGTCAGGTTCAGCCTTTTCTCCTTTAGATACCGCTCTATATACTCATCCCGTATAGGAGATTTCCTGTTATTTATCAGCTCCACCTTTTCCGGCACGATATCCACGGCGGTCACCTGATTCTGCTGTGCCAGCAAAACGGCCAGGCTCATGCCCACATAGCCGGTACCTGCTACTGCAATCCTCATCATCACTTACACCTCAAAAACTCTCAGCCTCTAAATCCTCTAACACCTCAAAAGCTTGCAAAGCCTCAACATATACACTTCAACATACACACTTCAACTCAACAAAGGCCGATGCATCTGTCCCATCAGCACATATAGAAATCCCTGTACCACCTGGCAAAGCTACGCAGGCCATCCCGGAGAGATGTAGACGGCTTGAAGCCAAAATCCCGCTCCAGACTGCCGGTATCAGCGTAGGTAACAGGCACATCCCCCGGCTGCATGGGCACCAGCCTCTTGTGGGCGGCAAAGTCATAATCCTTGGGCAGCACCCCGGCAGCAATCAGCTCCTCCTGCAAAATATCCACAAATTCCAGCAGATTTTCCGGATGATTGTTGCCGATATTATAGATGGCATAAGGTGGCAATGGCAGCCCGTCCCCTCCTGTTGCCTTCTCAGGAGCATGCTCCATAACCAGGCTGATGCCATGCACTATATCATCCACATAGGTAAAATCCCTCTGGCAATTGCCATAGTTGAATATCTGTATCTCCTCACCCGCCAGCAGCTTATTGGTGAAGCCAAAATAAGCCATATCAGGACGCCCCGCCGGGCCATACACCGTAAAAAACCGCAGCCCCGTAGAGGGGATATTGTACAGCTTGCTATAGGCATGCGCCAAAAGCTCATTGCTTTTTTTGGTAGCAGCATAGAGGGAAACAGGATTGTCAACCTTGTCATCCGTCGAATACGGCACCTTTGCATTGGAACCATATACGGAGGAGGATGACGCATAAACCAGATGCGTCACGCCCTTTGCGCCGTTATCATAGGAATGGCGGCAGGCCTCAAGAATGTTATAAAAGCCGATAATATTCGCCTCTATATAGGCATCAGGATTGGTAATGGAATACCTGACACCTGCCTGTGCCGCCAGATTGACCACTATATCAGGCATGCAGGCAGCAAAAACATCATTCACCAGCTGCTTGTGGGCAATACTGCCCCTGACAAACTGCCAGTTACCACCGACAGCCTCAATCTGCCGCAGCCTGTACTCCTTCAGACGCACATCATAATAAGCATTCATGTTGTCCAATCCGATGATTTTTACGCCATCTGCTTTTTTGAACAGCTCCAGCACCAGATTTGCCCCGATAAAGCCTGCCGCACCTGTTACAAGCACTGTTTTGTTCTGCAAATCAATATTCTTTGCCAGCATACACCATACCTCCCAAAACCAGCCCATTCTCCTATTGCTTTTTCCTGCACTCTGTGGGATATATATAAATATATATTTATATAGGATAATCACTGCTTTTTTACCATGGAAATTGATAAACCTATGTGCTATGCTTTCCCCAATGAAAGCTTTCTACAACAACATATCAGCCGAATTTTTTGAATCCTTTTCGGCACATAGGGCATAGCAAAATCTACCTATTTGCCTGGTTTTTTGCTATAATGAAAGGGGAAGCTATATGGAAAACAAATCTGTACGGGACACCATGTTTCGCCACTACTTCAACGGCGGCCACGGCAGCGGCACGCCAAATATGAGGCTGCTGTCGCTCATCAACGCCCTGCAGGGCGCAGACTATACAGACCTGAATCTATTAAAGATCAACACGCTGGACGGCAGCTTTTTCAGCAGCCTGAAAAATGATGTATCATGCACCATGGACAGTACCTATCTCATCCTGATAGAGCATCAAAGCACCATCAACGACAACATGCCTGTCCGCTTTCTCAGCTATGCAGACGAGCTGTTCAAGCTGCATCTCCAGCCATTTCGCGAAAAAATCTATAAGAGCAGGCTTGTTTCCCTGCCAACACCGGAATTTCACGTATTCTACGATGGCGAGGATACCAGCTTTGACCAGAAAACGCTGCGGCTCAGCAGGGCATTTGCAATGCCGGGCAGAAATCTGGAACTCATCGTCCAATGCCACAACCTGAATCCCGGAAAGAGCCAGCTGCTGAAAGCACTCTGCAAGCCGCTTCGTGACTACAGCAACTTTTCCAACAAATTCAAGGAATATCGCAACCAGAACATTTCCATAAACGACTCAGTCCGCATGACCATAGACTACTGCCTCAAAAACGGCATTATGACTGACTATCTTACCGACAACGAAAGCGAGGTTATCAACATGTTTGGTTTTGAATGGAACGAAGAAGACGAAAGAAAGGCCCTCATCGAACTCGGCGAGGAGCGCGGCATTACCAAAGCGAATTTGAAAATATTGACCAATATCATGTCCGCAAAAAACTGGCCACCTGAAAAAGCTCTTGCCTTCATGGGCATCGAAAAATCTGAATATCAGCAGTATCTGGCTTTGCTGTAATAGCTTGTCTTCCCTCGAAATTGTGCCAAACTATCTACCGACAACGAAAGCGAGGTTATCAACATGTTTGGTTTTGAATGGAATAAAGAAGACGAAAGAAAAGCCCTCATTGAACTCGGCGAGGAGCGGGGTGAACAGCGCGGCATTGCAGTGGGCGAAAAACGTAGCACCATCAACAGCATAAAAAACCTCATGCTAAACAGGCACTGGTCTGCCGAAGAAGCTATGGATGCCATCGGCATTGAAAAATCTGAATATCAACAGTATCTGGCTTTGCTTTAATAGCTGCTGTAAAACTTTAAGTCACGGTCACAAGGCCGTGGCTTTTTTATTTTTGTACATGAGGTATCATTGATATTGCTAATTAAAAGTAATCTATAATATCTAAAATTCACCTCAGCTGCATGATTGTTTCAATTCTCCTGCTATCCCCCCATACAGCTTTTGAATCATAAGGTCGATCTAGGAAAGCACCATACTGTAACTTTATATTATAATGATTTTCTTTTATAAATCTTTCAACTCTATCAGCTAGTTTTTCTGGATATCCTGAACAAACATTAATTACACCTAAAATGTTATTTTGCAAAACAGCCATAACAGTTCGTTCACAAAACTTATCATAATCTATAAAATCATACTGATTTAATCCCATAGTAAATGGAAATTCATGCTTCCCTTCTGATTCTGCAATGGCAATCTTAGAAAAAATAGAGCATCCTGCCTTGGAATTGCCTACGATATAATAACCTCTAAACCACTGAAACATCACATTATTTTTTTTAGCATAAACTTCCACTAACTCTCTCAAAGCATTTTTAGAAATACCATATGGCGTTATAGGGTGACACGAAGTATTTTCATTAATGCTGCCTTCAAAAAAACAATTTCATGCATACTGCCCATAACAGCTACTTTGCTAATATCAGCTTCAATAAATTTCTTAATAAATCCGTAAATTGCAAGTCGAAATTGATATAAAATACACTCCGGCAATAATTGGCGGCATTATATAAACAGCTTCAAAATATTCTTCTGTAGCAAGCAGCTTAACGATTTCCGGGGCAACAAGCGAGATAACAATAACTGCACACGCAAAAAAATAACAATAGCTTTGACGATATTTGTTTTTTATCTGCAGCAGTATTTACAGCCGTACTTACAGCCATATATGCGGCCTGATGT
>CAMFES010000116.1 GCA_945949525.1 uncultured Veillonellaceae bacterium | reverse complement strand
CCGGTGTCCTTGATGTTCTTCACCTTCTCATTCAGCATCGGGATGGAAACCTCCTGATACTTCATGCCGAAGGAACCGGCCATGCCGCAGCACTTGTCGCAGTTGTGCATCTCCACCAGCTCAACGCCAGGAGTTGCATCAATCAGCGCCCTTGGCTCCTCATAGATGCCCAGGCCGCGCTTCATGTGGCAGGAATCATGGTAGGTAACCTTCTCGCCGCCCTTGGCATGAACCAGACGGCCGGTCTTCTCATACTCCTGAGCCACGAACTTGGAGAACTCGCATACCTTGCTGCAGAAGGCCTTTGCCCTTGCCCTCCACTCCGGATCATTCTCAAAGAGCTTCATGTAGGTTTCCTCAAGGGTCTCCGTACAGGTCGGGCAGGCGGACAGAATCACATCTGCACCGGTCTTCTCAAAGGCGGCAATGTTCTTCTTGGCAGTTTCCTTGCCAGCCTCACGGTCGCCGATACCCAGGATAGGCTTGCCGCAGCATGCCTGCTCCATAGGATATACAACCTCCATGCCCAGGCTCTGAAGCACCTTCACCACGTTCTCACTGGTGTCAGCAAATACGAAGTCCATGTTGCAGCCGCTGAAGTAAGCAACCTTCTTCTTCGGCTTGGAAGGATTCTTCTTCATCAGGCGCTCAACCCTGTCACGGAAAGGCTCGCTGGCAATAGTAGGAAGGCTTCTGCCCTTGGTCATCTCCTCCATGAAGAGAGGCAGGTGACGGATGAACTTGCCCTTCTTGAACGGAGCCTGGCCGATAGCACCGGCCTTCAAAAGCAGCTTGTGGAACAGGCCGCGGTCATTCAGCACCATGTTGAACATGGTCTTGTCCATGCCCGGCGCACCATGCTTCTGCACATAGCGGCTGCGCAGCTCGTCAATAATATCAGGAATTGGAATCTTGCCCGGGCAGACAGTAGTACACTTGCGGCACCCGATGCACAGGTCACTGAACTGGGCAAAGGTTTCTACGCCGTTAAAGAGGCCGGTGAGGATAGCGCCGATACCGCCGGAGTAGATGTGGCCGTATACGTGTCCGCCCACCAGCGTCCAGATAGGACACACATTCAGGCAGGATGCACAGCGCACGCACTGATAAGCCTGCTGGAACACAGGGTCCTTGGCTGCCTCAAGGCGGCCGTTATCCAGAATGATAACGTACTGCTTGCGGTCCTCCTCCACTACCTTGCCCTGGTCATTCTTGTAGATGACCTTGGTAGGGCCGTCAACCATAGTCATGTAGCTGGTCATGCGCTGGCAGGTACCGTTGCGCGGCAGCAGGCGGAGAATCTTGGCAGCATCCTCGGTAGTAGGAATCAGCTTCTCATAGCCGATAAGCACTACGTGGATTCTCGGCAGGGTAGTTACCAGACGGGCGTTGCCCTCGTTGGTAACCAGGCCGATGGCACCGTTCTCGGCAATACCGAAGTTTGCGCCGGTGATGCCCATATCAGCCTGCAGGAACTCCTGACGGAGATTCTTGCGGGCCAGCTGAATCATGTTCGGGATATCCTCGCCCGGCACGTCAATGTGCAGCTCCTGCTCGAACATCTCGGCACACTGATAGCGGTTCAGATGGATAGCAGGCATAACCATGTGGGATGGCTTCTGCCCCTTGATAGCAATCATCCACTCACCCAGGTCGGTTTCCTTCACGCGGATGCCATGGTCGCCAAAGCACTCATTGAGGTGGATTTCCTCGGAGGCCATGGACTTGGACTTTACAACGCGCTTTACGTTGTTCTCCTTGCAAATCTTGATAAGGTATTCCTTTACCGCATCGCCATCCTTGGCGCGGAACACATGGGCTCCCCTCTTTTTGAGGCTTGCCTCGAACTCATCAGCCAGCTGGTTGATGTGCTGCACTGCATCATGCTTCATGGAACGAAGGTCCTCGCGAAGACCCTCGATATCCTGTCCCTTGTAAGCGTTCAGACGGGAGCCAGGGTACTGCTCTGCAAACTTGGACAGAGCGCCCTGCATAATGTCGTCCTTGAGTTTTGCCTGTATTTCCTGTTTCAGATTACGCTCTGCCATGATTAGTTACCCTCCTCAAAATCTTCTACTGCAATAATCAGGAGCTTGTTTGGCCCATGCACGCCCAGGCTCAGCACACGCTCAATATCTGCGGTACGGCTAGGGCCGGTAACGAAGCCAAGGTAGCCTTTATCAAAAACACGACCGATAATCTTGCAAGCAACGCTTACATTCTCCACAACATAATTTGCATTTACAAAGACGATATTTACATAAGGAAGCATGGTGGCAACGCGAGCCTCGTAGGAATAGTTGTCAACGCACAGGCTGCCGGTCTCCGCCACGCAGAACTCAGCGGTGGAAATGCCGATATCAGCAGTAGCGCGATGCTCATAAATATCGAACTTATCCGTATAAACGGCAGCACCGGACTGCGCAATCCTGTCATAAATCCCCTTCAGGGCAGGATTCTCGTCGCCGCCGACAGCCATAATGCCGCCGCCGGTGCGGTCAGCGTATTCCTTCAACAGCTCCTGGAGCTTTGCCTCGCCTTCGGCAAAGTTCTTTACCCGGAAGACCTCTGCGGCCGCTGCCTTTGCATTGGTCTCAAAGTCATTCCAGTACTCAGCTTTCACAAGGCCCTCCCCAAAGGCCTGCTTTGCCCAATCACGGCATACCTTTTCCATAAATAACTCTCCTTTTACCTAAACACTCTCATACACCTTTGATTTAATGCTCATAAATCGTACAACATAATTACATTGTTTATAAAATACTCTCACAAATTTCTATCCCGCCAAAGATACAATCTGCAATTTGTACAATGAATTTTTAACACCTCCATTAAACCATACAATACGAACTTTGTCAACAATAAATCGAAATAATCCTTTTATACACCGACTTTTGTCTTGTTTTTTTGACCACGAAAAAATTCCCTAAAAAATTTTCAAATTAAAGCAGGATTTTTAATTGTTTTGTCGAATAATAAGCAGTGCCAAAGATATTGTGGGTGTTATAATTGTTTGATAAATTTGTTCACTCATTTCTGTACAAACGTGCAATGTTATAAAGGGGTTTTTGCTATGGCGTTGGTTAAAGGAAAAACATTAGTCGAGCAGACAACAGAAAAAATCATCGACTATATTACTGAAAACAAAATGCAGCCTGGTCAGCAGCTGCCAACTGAAGCGGAGTTTACCGCAGAGCTGAATGTCAGCCGCGGTACGCTGAGGGATGCCTTCAAGGTACTCATTGCCCGGAATATTCTGGAAGCCCGGCAGGGATCGGGAACCTTCATTGCGGAAAATATGGGCATCCCCGACGATCCGCTGGGCCTCACCTTCATCTATGATGATGATGCCCTGGCGCTGGACATGCTGGATGTACGGCTTCTGCTGGAGCCTGCCATCGCTGGAATGGCGGCCATCAACGCGACGCCGGCACAGAAGCAGCAGCTGCATGAGCTGACAAAAACCCTTGCCCGGCATATTGCAGATGATTCCTCCTACGCGGAGGACGATGGACGCTTCCATCAGCTGATTGCCGAGGCCAGTGGCAACCGTGTCATTGGCAACCTTACCCATATTCTTTTTTCTTCCATCTATAAGAACATCGAGCTGACCCTGAATGTGCAGAAGGAAAGCAATACGCTCTTCTACCACAGAAAGATATTGAATGCTATCAACAACGGGGATGCGGCAGCAGCCAGCATGTACATGAACATGCACCTGTGCCTGCTGAAGGACTTTATGCTTGACAAATACAATAGGGATAAGCAGTCCTGATCAGATGCTCCTATAGGCGGGGGATTATGGGATGTTTACGTAACGATTTGATGTTTTTTGAGTGATTTGAATGAAATGTTAGGAGATGAATATTGTGTTAGCTATAATCGCAGCAATTCCTATTATCCTCACCATTATTCTTACAGTTGGTCTTAATGTACCGGCGAAGAAGGCTCTGCCTATGGCCTGGGCCGCCTGTGCTATTATCGGCCTTGGCTACTGGGGCATGGATGTTACCCACGTAGCTGCCTATACCATTACAGGTTTTCTGGGTTCTATTGATACATTGCTGATTATCTTCGGCGCCATCCTCCTGATGAACATGCTGAACGAAGCCGGTGCCATGCGCCGCATCGAGGCCATGTTCAACGGCATCACCGAGGATGCCCGCATCCAGCTGGTTATCGTAGGCTTTGCCTTTGCAGCCTTCATCGAGGGTGCAGCCGGCTTTGGTACTCCGGCCGCCATCTGCGCGCCGCTGGTTATCGGCCTTGGGGCGCCTCCTATGGCAGCTGCCCTGGCCTGCCTCATGTTTAACTCCACTCCTGTACCGTTCGGTGCTGCCGGTACTCCTACCAACTCCGCTGCGGAGATTATCAAGGACGTACTGCCATCCATCGGCGTTACTGACCTGAGCCTTTTCAAGCAGGATCTTTCCTTCCTGTCCACCATCGGCATGTGCGTTGGTTCCCTGGTCATCATCTGGCTGGTAATCGGCGTTGTCTGCATGAAGTTCGGCAAGAACAAGTCCTTCTCTGATGTATTCCCGGTAGTTCCGTTCTGCCTGTTCACCTCCATCGTGTTCAGCTGCGTTTCCATTCCTGTTGCCAAGGTTATGGGTGCCGAGCTTACCTCCCTGGTAGCCGCTGCCGTAACCATCTTCGCTACCATCGGTGCAGCCAAGGCCGGCTTCCTGATGCCAAAGGAAATCTGGCGTTTCCCTGGCACCGAAATCAAGAAGGATGCCAAGAAGCAGGATACCCAGCACTCCATGTCCTTGCTGAAGGCCTGGACTCCTTATCTTCTGGTTACCCTGTGGCTGGTAGTTACCCGTGTGCCTCAGTTCGGCATCAAGCCTCTCATGGGCTCCTTCCCTATCACCATGACCAACATCATGGGGGTTGAGGGCGCAAGCTTCACCCTCAAGTGGCTGAACAACCCTGG
>CAMFES010000115.1 GCA_945949525.1 uncultured Veillonellaceae bacterium | reverse complement strand
TCTGTTGCGGTTGTAGCTCAGCTGGATAGAGCATCTGCCTCCTAAGCAGGGGGTCGCGCGTTCGAATCGCGCCAATCGCACCAGACGAAAATAACCTCGAAGGCTGTGAATGCACAGACTTCGAGGTTTTTTGCTTTCCTGTGGCTTTATTTTTGAGGCGCAAGGCACCCCTATACATAAGACGCACTACAGCTGCACATTGCAGACTATCTACTGCGTATCATGTATCACGCATCACGCCGATGCAGCAGATTCATCACCTGCTGAATAGTCAAGGCTAGATTTTCCCTGGTCACCGACAGCTCCATCGCCTGCTCCACCGTCATAGGCCCGTGCAAAATAGGAAAATACGCGTCTATGCCATGCCCGTTCACCTCATGGGCATCACTGGCCGCACAGCCGCAGAGTGCTACCGTGCAACAATCTGGATTGCAGCGCTTCGCCAGCTGCGCTACGCCTGCCGGAGCCTTGCCCATCGCCGTCTGCCTGTCCATGCGGCCCTCTCCGGTAATCAGCACATCCGCTTCACGCAGTGCCCCTTCAATGCCAATGGACTGCAGAATCAAATTTACGCCCGGCGTAAGCACGCCGCCTAAAAAGACGTGGAAGGCAAATCCCAGCCCTCCGGCTGCACCGGCTCCCGGCATATCCTTGCCATGACGCGACAGCGCCCTTTCTGCAATATCCGCAAACCTGCTGATATCAGAATCCATGCGGCTGACTATCTCCGGCGTAGCGCCCTTCTGTGGCCCGTACACATGGGAACAGCCATTGCTGCCGCACAGAGGATTGTTGACATCACAGGCAATGTGGAACTCGCACTCCGCCAGCAGTCCATGCACTCCTGATGTATCAACCGAGGCAATATCCGCCAGGTCGCGCCCGTAGCAGCCCGCCTCCGAGCCATCCTGACGAAGAAACCGCCAGCCCAGAGCTGTCAGCATTCCCAGCCCGCAGTCATTGGTGGCACTGCCGCCAATACCCACAATAAACTTCCTGCAGCCCTGCTCCATGGCTGCAATAATCAGCTGCCCCAGACCATAGGTGGTGGTATGCAGGGGATTCCGCCTGCTCTTCGGCACCATAGTCAGTCCCGATGCATCAGCCATCTCAATAACAGCTGTCCCGGTTTCCGGCAGATAGCCATAACGGCTCATCACCCCTTCTCCCAGTGGTCCCATGACCTGGACAGGCACAATCTGACCGCCCAGCCCCTGCGTCATAGCGTCAACAGTTCCCTCACCCCCATCAGCCAGTGGAAAAACCTCCACCTCATCATGGGGAAAGCTGTCCAGCACAGCCCGCTTCAAAACGCCTCCTGCTTCCATAGAAGAAATGCTCCCTTTAAAGGAATCCATGGATATTACGATTTTCATGCACACTCCCCCTCATACATACCATCTACCTATCGGATTACAGCAGCACCAGCGAGGCCAGGAAAATAGCCAGCATGGAAACCACTCCCACAATCAGGGTCATCATGGTCTGCGTCCTGTAGCCATCCTGCGGGTCCATGCCCGTAAAATTGGTCACAACCCAGAAATAGCTGTCATTGGCATGGGAAACCGTCATGGCACCTGCACCTATGGCCATAACAGTCATCAGGGCAGCCATTTCACTGTTCAGCCCCAAAGCCGTCATCATGGAAGCAGAGTCAGAGAACATGCCCATGATACCGGCCGTAGTTGTAATAGCAACTGTCGAGGACCCCTGAGCCGTTTTCAGTATCGCCGATATCAGGAATGGGAAGAAGATGCCGACGCTGGCCAGGAATGTGGCATTGGCCTTCATGAAGTCAACAAAGCCGGCTGCAGTAATCACCTTGCCCAGCACACCGCCTGCCGCCGTTATAAACAGAATAGGGCCTACAGTCTTCAGTGTTTCGTTGGTAATATCAGAAAACTCGCCCATTTTTCCGCTGCCTGCCAGCAGATAAAACGCAAAAAGCAGTCCCACCGTCAGGGCAATAATCGGCGTTCCCAAAAATCTCAGTCCTGTGGCTACAGCCCCCTCCATACCGGCCATAGCAACAACAGAGCCTGCTGCCATGAGAACAATCGGCATAATAATCGGCGCAAAGGAAACAAAAGCGCCCGGCAGCCTGCCATATCCAGCAATCAGCTCCTCATAGCTCTTTTCATCAGACGAGCTGCCTGCCGCCTGAACAGGAATGTTCCTGCGGCTGATGTACACAGAATAGGCATACACTGCCAGCAAGGCCGGTACAGAAGCCGCAACACCTGCCAAAATAACCGCGGCCAGGTTGTCCCCCAGCCCCAAGGAACCGGCTGCCGCAATAGGCCCCGGCGTAGGCGGAATAAATACATGTGCCGCATACAAGCCGCCCGAAAGTGCAACCGCCATGCCCACAGGACTGGTTCCCTTCAGCTTTTCACACAGTGCCTTGCGGATAGGATTCAGGATAACAAAGCCACTGTCGCAGAACACAGGAATAGAAACAATCCACCCCATCAGCATCAGAGCCAGCTGCGGATGTCTTTCACCTACGCAGCGGATAACCACATCTGCCAGCCGGATAGCCGCACCTGTCTTTTCCAGGATAAGGCCAATCAGCGCCCCTAAAATAATGACAATGCCAATACTGGAGAAAATCCCCGAAAATCCGGAGCCAATAATCCCCGGAATCTTTGCCAGCGGCAGGCCGACAACGATGGCCAGCAGTAGCGATGTCCCCATCAACGACAAAAACGGATGCACATGAAATTTGGAAATCGCCACAATCATTACCACAATGGCCAAACAAAAAACAACAAGAAGCGGAATACCGGTCATAATAAATACCCCCTTTAATGACCCTTATGAATTCGTTTCGTTCTGTTTGTTATTATAACATTAAAAAACAGCGATAATATATGTTATGCGAAACATAATTACCACTGTTTTTATGTGCTTTGAATTGCTACTTTTATTATAAATTCATTTCCTGATAAAAATAAATTACCAGATAAAACACCGCGCTTGAGCGCAATGAACGTGGGTCATAACCTGTCCGGGCCGCAATCCTTTTCAGGTGCTGCTGCAGCGTATTCTTATGAATAAACAGTGCCTCTGCCGTCCTGGTAATAGAGCCGTCATGCTCAAAGAAACACTCCAATGTATTAATCGCCTCCGCCAGCTCCTGCCTGGTATATCCCTTAAAAATCTTCTGCACATATCTCTGCTTGACCATCAGCGGAATCATATCGGCAAAAATTTCCATGTTGATTTCATCATACCCCTTGATGCGGATATTGCCCTTTCTATGACATGACTGCAGTGCCTTTTTTGCCTGCAAAAAAGCACCACTTAGATGAATGCTGTCCTGAGCCTGCCCATCAATGCCGACGCATATATCCCAGCCCTGCCGCCCGGCGGCCTCCCGCAGCCTTTCAGCCAGCTCATACACCCCTTCCCTGTCGCAAATACTCGTCAAAAATACCATAAGCTGACTTGTAACCGTACAAATGCAGCGGCTGTCAGCTTTTCTCACAACCGGTTCCAGCCTCTGCAATACCTCATGCCTGCCGGCCAGCAGCTCATTGTCCCGCGCAACAAAATCTGCTACCAGTATACGCCTTGGAACCTGCAAATCTATCCCCAGATCGCGACCGTGTTCCAGCTGCTCCCTGCTGAGAAATACCTCGCTGTGGGCAAGCACCTCCGCCAGAAATAATGACTGCTGATACCTGAGATTGCTCTGCAGACGCGCATATTCCTGCTGATGCACCAAAAGCTCCGTCATCTTGCGGATAATATTTGCCAGAGGCAGAATCTCCTCATATTCTCCCGTAATGCCCAGCACGCCGATAGGCTCTCCCTCAACCTTCAGCACAAAATTTGTTCCCCGCCTTGTACCGGGAAACTCGTCGTCATAGGATATACGAAGCTCATCCAGGCCTTCCCGAATGATGCACGCCGCCCCTCCATGATAAGTGTTGACACGCTCAGGATCCGTACTGGCAATTATCAGTCCATTCCTGTTCATCAAGTTGATTTTTTGCGGCAGCACCTGATTAATTTCCTTCACAATTGCCTTTGCCTGATTTTCCTGCAGCTCCATATCTATCCCTCCATTCTTTCGTATATTATACCACAATACAGTCACTGTCCCCTTGCCATCACCCGCAGAAAAAAATTCGCTTCTCAGGCACAACCCAAGAAGCGAATTTTTTCATCAAATTTTAAACTTGCCAATCAAGCCCTGCAACTCCTGAGCAAGCTCCGCCAGGCTTTGGGAGGCAGAAGTGATATCTGCCTGCGAATTTTGCTGGCTTCCGACAGACACAGATATATTTTCTGACTCAAGAGCAGTTTCTTCTGCGATATGCTTCAATTCCTCAGATGTATGCAAAACCTCCTGATTGCCGCGGAAAATCTCATTCATCTTGCCACAAACATTATCCATGCCCTCAGAAACCTGCTGAATATGCTCTACCAGCTGGGAAAACAATTCTCCGGTATGATTAATGGCCTCTGTACCACGCGCAACCTCTGCCGTACTGCTGTCCATTCCCGCCAAAGCCTTTTCCGTATATGCTGACGAGGTATGAATCAGCTCTGCTACACGCTCAGCGGCTTCCTGAGACTGCTCGGCCAGCTTGCGCACCTCCTCCGCCACAACAGCAAAGCCACGCCCCTGCTCTCCTGCCCTGGCAGCCTCGATAGCTGCATTAAGAGCCAGCAGATTGGTCTGGGAGGCTATATTGGAAATAGTTTCTACAATATTGCCAATCTCCTGAGAATGTATCCCCAGGGCTGCCATAGCTGACTGCGCCTCGCTAATCCTGGAATTTATGCTTTCCATCTGCCTGATAGCCTGCTCCACGGCCTTCTGGTTGGCACTCATAGCGGAAATACTTTCGTCGGTAGCCGCCCTGGTATCTGCAATAACCCTATTAATTCCTGCAATATTATCCCCCATACTCTGCATAGAAGCCACTGCATCAACCACCTGGTTTTCCTGCTGCTTGGCACCTGAGCTTACATGGTTAACCACATCGGATATTTCCCCCAGGCTCTTAGCAGAATTATCTGCCGTAGCATACAGCTCCTCACTAGCGGCGGATACCTGCTGAGCCACGCCGTTCACCTGCTGAATCATCTCCCGGATATTCTCAGCCATTTTCTCCATAGACCGGCCAAGAGCGCCAATTTCATCATCCTTGTCATAGAGCATCTGCACAGTGAGATTGCCCTCCGCCA
>CAMFES010000114.1 GCA_945949525.1 uncultured Veillonellaceae bacterium | reverse complement strand
GACCCCCTGCTTAGGAGGCAGATGCTCTATCCAGCTGAGCTACAACCGCAACAGAAAGTATTATAGCAAATTTTTTTATTTTAGGCAATATGGAATTTGCAAATATGCTATACTAAAATAAAATATTTGAGAAATGTGGTGCGTTATGAGGAAGATAAAAATTACGGTTATGCGGATTGCCTGTTATCAAGACCTGATGGCACAATATGAAAATCCCATAGAGCATGCCTGTGATATGAGGGAAGGGCAGGTGTTTGTGGCGGATGGCTGGCGGCAGCCGGAGGGATTTTGCGATAGTGCCTGGGAGACGATATCGCCCTTCGTGATGACATTGGCTCACGGCGGACAGGATATATACGATGGCTGGATGAAAAATCCCAAGTCGGCCATGATTTCCTGTAATGACGGGTTTCGTCCTGTCAGCTTTTATCTTGAGGTGATGGAGGATATTTGTGGTACTGACGGAACCCACATGGAGGCAATTGCAGAAAGGCTGGCGGCGGACAGAGGGGAAAAGGGCTTTTCAGTGCTTTAACTGGGTAAAATGTCGCATTGACCTGAAGATGTTAAAAAGATATATTGTAAATGTCTATTTATATCAACTTATACAACGAGGTATTTTGTAATGTTTTATGTATCAGGCAAGACGGCCAGAATTCTGGCTGCATTTACGGCGGCTTCCGTGGCTGTTGTGACGGCTGGCTGTATCGGTGACGAGGATTGTGCCAGCCTTGATTATGAGTATGAGGATGAGCAGATGGTGGATGATGCCGGTAATCCATATACCCTGCACCGTAACGAGGATGGGACGGAAACGGCGGTATATGATGACGGCAAGGAGGTTACCTTCAGGCGGGATGAAAACAACAACCTGAATTTTGTTTCCGGTACGGCAGGGTTGCTTTCCGGCATGGCAATGGGATATTTCCTGTTTCACGGCCTGCAGCCAAGCCAGCCCGGATATTATGACAAGGTCAGCGGGCGCTATGTGGCAAGGGGGAGCATGCATCCCCTGACCAAGGAGGAAAGGGATGACAAGTACCGTCCTTATGGTGCGGCAGGCCGGGCGGCCTCCCATGCTTTTTCCGGCAGCAATTCCGATGCCAAGGCGCAGAATAATGGCACCAGCGTAAAGTCCGGCACCAAGACGGGCTTTGGCTCCGCCGGAGCAAGGAGTGCAACATCATGATTGAGCGTAATGACTGGATTGATACCCTGGATAGGGAAATTTTTCCATTTGTCGAGTATCCGGGCTTTGAAAATCGCTATCCGACAATCGAGCTTGTGGGGATGACCGAGGAGCTGGTTGCCGAGCTGCGGGAGGCCAGCGAGAAGCTTTTCCGGATTTTTTGCAAGGTGACCGAGGTGTTCCAGAGCTGCAGTGACCAGTTTATGGAGGATATGGAGATTCCTGCCGGTATGCGCCCGTTTCTGCACCAAAAGAACGTGCTGGGCCTGCCTACATGGCTGAGCCGTTTCGATTTTGTTTTTGACGGACGCCGCAGGCTGCACATGGTGGAAATCAACGCTGACACCCCTTGCGCCGTGATTGAAGCCTTTTACGGCAACAGGATGGCATGCCGCTATCATCGCCGCAAAAATCCCAACCGCGACAGCTATGAGGAGCTGAAGGATTGGCTGAAGTATGTTTTTGACAGAACCTACAGTGTAGAGGTGGATCTGCAGCGGGGCAGAATCAGTACGGAGCATCCCTTTGTCTTTTCCTGCTTTGAGGACTATGTAGAGGACAGGGGAACAACCCTGTTTTTGCTGCAGGCTCTCAAGGAGGCAATTGGCTCACTGTACCCTGATAATATGGTGGTCTTTGAATCTTTTTACGAGCTGGGGGTCAATCCTGATGGCAGCGTGCAGCTGCCTGATGGGCGGACGGCGGCGGTGTTGTACAGGCTGCACCCTATGGAGCTTTTGATTGAGGAAGCTTCTGAGGATGGGGCGCAGCTGGGCGCCATGTTCATGGAGGGGTACAAGAAGGGCAGATTTCATCTGTTTAACCCGCCGGAGGCTATCATCATGCAGAGCAAGGGCTTTCAGGCGCTGGTTTGGAGCCTTGCTCATAGCGAAAAGGCCGGCAGCCTGTTCACCCGTGAGGAGGTGCAGATCATCCGCCAGTACATGCTGCCATCTTATTTTGAGCGGGATTTTTCTGCCCAGCAAAAGGAAGGCTCCCTCCCGGCGGAAAGGTGGATAAAGAAGCCTATCTGGGGCAGGGAAGGCAACGGCATCCATGTAGTGGACGAGGCTGGCAGGCTGGTCAGCGAGAAGTATGTGCCAAATGCCGATGAGGTGGTGCAGAGGGGCAGCGACAAGGTTCTGGTGCAGAGGTTTGTGGAGCAGCCATCCTGCAGCCTGCGCACTGACGAGGGGGTTCTGAAGGGCTACCTTACCCTGAGCTGCTTTATGCTGGGGGATAAGGCATCGGCCATCTACAGCCGCTTTTCTCCGGAGGAGATTGCCGGTACGGAGGCTTATTGGGCGCCAATATATCTGAAATAGTTCATAAAAAATACTGTTCGCATGGCATAGGGCCAAGCTCCCGTTAGGGAAGCGCCTGCCTGTGAACAGTATTTTTGCATTTTATGCTGCTTTTAATTTGAGTTTACATCAATTTAGTTTGTGTTACCAGGTGGCTACGGAGTCGCTGAAGAACTGATCCAGCTCTTCCTTGGTGGAGAAGGTAGCCAGGTACATATAGTTGGCCATGGCTTCTGCCAGGGCATCAGGGATAGGGCAGTGCATCCTGATGGCGCTGCCGTATTTGGCCAGCAGATCCTCGTGGGACAGCTTGAAATTCTTGCCGTTGCGGCGGCCGGAGAAGATGCAGTAGTAGTCAGGCCCGGTGGATTTCAGGGTGCTGTCGTAGGCGATCATGTCAGCCCAGATTTTGTACACATTGGTGCTGTGAGCGAAATTAATCATGTCAGGGGTAAAGCCGCCGCACGGGCGCATATTTACCTCCAGTCCGATGATATCTCCCTTTTTGCCCAGACCCTCCATGTCGTCGGTCAGGCGGAAGAACTCAAAATGTACGAAGCGGCTCTTGACGCCGAAGGCCTTGATGGCGGCGCGGCCGGCACGGCGTGTTTCATCCGGCAGCTCCTTCAGGATGTAGAAAACGCTGTTGTCGCCCTGATTTACGATGTCCATGATGCTCATTGGAGTTACATTGCCTGTTTCAAAGATAGGCTCTCCCTGGGAGTTGATGATGGCATCGTAGCTGTTGACCTCGGCCCGGACAAACTCCTCCATGATGTACTGGGTGGTGTCATGGTTCTCATAGCGCAGCTGGAAGAAACGCCCCAGCTCCACATCGTTGTTGATCTTGAAGGTATTGCTGGCACCTACGCCGTTGTCAGGCTTGACCACTACAGGATAGCCTACCATGTCCACAAAGGCCTTGGTATCATCCCACTCATGCACCAGATGGTAGCGGGCGGCCGGGATGCCTGCCTTGGCGTAGTATTCTTTCATCTTGGACTTGTATTTGATGCGGGGAATATCCTCGTCGTGGAAGCCACTGGTAATGTTGAAGTCGGTACGCAGATGGGCATCACGCTCCAGCCAGTATTCATTGTTGGACTCCAGCCAGTCGATGCGGCCGTATTTGCTGATGAAGAAGGCGACGGCCTTGTATACCTCGTCATAGTTTTCCAGGCTGCTGACCTTGTAATACTCGTCCAGGCTGTCCTTCAGCTCCTGACGGAGATTGTCATAGGGGCAGTCTCCGATGCCCAGGACCCGGAGCCCGTTGTTTTTCAGCTCGCGGCAGAAATTCCAGTAGTTCTCCGGGAAATTCGGGGAAAGAAACACCACATTTTTCATTATATATCACCTCATAAAAGTTATATGCCGTACATGATTGTCGGTATGGCAAAGGGAAGCTGTCTCTCCCAGCTGGCCTCGCTGTGGTCGCCGTTTGGCACCAGGCGGGTACTGAGAATGACCCCTTTCTTCATCAGGGCGTTGGACACGCGGGTAAAGTTTTCCGGTGACCATGGCTCGTATTCAAATTCCTTCATGCCGTAATCCATGTAGATTACAGTATCAGGTGCCGGGGAGGAGCTGTCTATCAGCCGGAGCAGGGCCTCCGCATCCACATCCATGGTAGGGGAGAAGGAGGCTGCCCGTGAGAAAACCTCGTTGTGGCACAGCACCGCATAAAGGCTCATCAGCCCGCCCATGGAGCTGCCTCCGATGAAGGTATGCTCCCTGCCTGTCAGGGTACGGAACCGCTTGTCGATGTAGGGCTTGAGGTTGTTGATGTACCAATGCATGGTTTCCTCCGCCCTGGCTTCATAGGGGCCGCCCCATTCGCCGCCAGGGTTGTAGAAAAAGGGGGAGTATTCAGAGAGCCTGCCGTTGTCAGCATGGGTATTGCACTCAAAGGCCACCACGATCAGCTGCGTCTTGGTATAGTTCAGGTACCTGCCCAGCCCCCAGCTTTTTCCGTAGGTAGCATTGTCATCAAAGAAAACATTCTGGCCATCAAACATGTAAAGAACAGGGTAATGTCTGGACGGCTGAGTGTCATAGCCACGGGGAAGATAGATGTATACTCTGCGCTTTTCCTGCCCTGTATAGCAGGGATAGGTGAGGGTTCTCTTTTTTATCATAGGCAGTCCTCCTGCTTTATCTAGTACAAAAGTCTATAACTAGTTTAACATAGCGGACGTAAAAATACAAATACGGAGTTTATATAGGTAAAATGTCGATATTGTAAATAATATTGGCGGATAGGTGACTTTTGGTGAAAGAGTGTGATATAATTCTAAATATAATAGCTCTTTTGGAGGTGCGAAATTTGGCTGAAAAATTAAAGATTCTTATAACTGACGATTCCAAATTGCTGCGCAAGAAGCTGCGCGCTGAGTTGGAACAGCTTGATTGTGATGTGCTTGAGGCGGAAAATGGCAAGGAAGCCATTATGAAGGATTTGAAGGAACAGCCTGATGGTGTTATTCTCGATATCGTGATGCCGGAAGTAGGAGGGATAGAAACCCTGCAGGTTATCAAGGAAATCAATCCGGAGATTCCCGTGATTATGCTTTCATCGGCAGGTACCTCGCAAAAGCTGAAGGAAACACTGGAGCTGGGGGCGCTGGACTTTATTCAGAAGCCGTATACCAGCGAGCAGATTAAGCAGGCCGTGGAAAGAATCCGCAGAAAGGTTGAGGAGAATCATGGCAAATAGGTATTTTTCGCAATATCTCCTG
>CAMFES010000113.1 GCA_945949525.1 uncultured Veillonellaceae bacterium | reverse complement strand
AAGGCATAGGCTGTTTCTACTACGATTACATCCTTGCCATAGCGGTCAACCATGTCGTTCATGTTGTAGGAAAGCTCTTCCATGCTGCCATGCCAGAATGGATAGTAGGAGAAGCCGATTACATCAAAATCGTTTACGCCGTTGTTGACAATCAGCTCATCGAAGAAGCTGCGGTACAGTGCGTTGTTGTTGCCGTTGGCAAGGTGAACCATGCGGGTTACCTGATGATTCGGGTCATTGTCCTTTACGGCCTTCAGACCCTGGGCAATTGCTTCTGCCAGTGCCTTGTAGCCCTCCGGTGTGTCGGTCTTGCAGACCGGCCACAGCATGCCGTTGTTCAGCTCGTTGCCAATCTGTACCATGTCAGGGGTTACGCCTGCGGCGTTAAAGTCCTTCATGACCTTGGCGGTGTAGTTGTATACGTCCTTGGCCAGCTGCTTTGCGCCGTGGTTTTCCCAGGCCTTTGGAGGGTACTGCTTGCCTGGGTCTGCCCACCAGTCACTGTAGTGGAAGTCCACCAGAACCTTCATGCCAAGGGCCTTGGCGCGGGTTGCTACCTCCAGTGCCTTTTTCTCGTCGGTTACGCCGCCGCCGTTGCCGTTAGGGCCGTAGGAATATGGGTCGTTCCAGATGCGGACACGTACCCAGTTGATGCCTTTTTCCTGCAGGATGGTCAGGCAGTCCTTTTCTACGCCGTTATCGTAGAATTTGCCACCAAGACGCTCCAGCTCCGGAATCATGGATACGTCTGCACCCTTGATGAAGTCGTCGCTGATGCCTGCGATTGGGTTTACCTTTACTGCAGCTTCAGCACTACTGGCACCAAAGGATGTGCCCAGCATGGCGGAACCGGCCATCAGGGCGGCCATTACGTAGGCAGTGAGTTTTTTGTTTGTGAATTTTTTCATGTGAAATTACCCCTCTTCTGCTTGTGTCATTTATAATTTGCAATTTGTCGTTTATTGGTTGTATTTGGAATTTTGGTTTTGAGATTTGTTTTTATTGGTTGTTATTTTGGTGTTTTTTTGATTTTGTGTTGAATTTTGAGTTTTGGGTGTTGGGTATGGGGTTGGTGTTAGTGTTGGTGTTGGGCGACCTTTGGGGAGCAGACGTACTTTTTCTCCATTCGGGCCAAATGCCACATTCCCCTGCAATCCCGGATTCTGCGCCAGTTAGCCTGCTGTTCCTGCTACGCAGTCACAGCGACGGCATGCCATATCACAGTACCCCAACCACATATCCTGCTGATGTGGCACTCTCGCTCCGCGAGAGAAGGGCCCTCAGTTCCGAAAAAGCAGTCTGCTCCCCCGGCCGCCCTCGCAAGAGTACGCCATCATCGCCATGCAGTATATGTACAATATATATGCAAAGTGCATATATACCGATTCATCATCTGTCATATAAGAAACATTTATTTATACTGACAAATAACTACATCTTATCGGTATACCTTCGCATTTACTTCATATATGCAGGGATTTCATATCCTGTAAAGCACCTGTATTAACCTAAAACTCTATAACACCATGTAAACACAATACACAAACACATTTCCTTGCAAAAACAACACATTATTCCAAAAATAACTGTATAAAGCACTTATACCAGTTTATAAATTCATATACTTAGTGCCTGATGAATATCACATCCATCAGGCACCAGTATTTACGGCTTAATGCCTGTCATGCATATCTCCGCCGTTGTATTTTATTTGTCAGAGTATAATATGTTTAATGTACGCTTTATTAGAAGCTGTAGCTCAAAGCTGCACAACCAACGTTCTGGTACTTATCAAAGCCAGCTGCAGCCTTGTCGTATGGCTTCAGCATGTAGTAGGTAAGCTCAAGATTGGTGTTACGAGCCAGCTGATAGCCAATACCAATACCAAACCCGCGAGTACCAGCACCCCAAGTATCCTTATCGGCATTACTATCCCAGTTAGCAAAAGATGCGTTTCCGCCCTGGATATTCATGCGATGTCCCCAACCAACGCTATCCATGGAAGCATTGCCAAGAGCGAAATACTCACCGTATACATGCCAGGTATTAGCCTTATCCCATACCAGATTGCCATAAGTCAACCGTGTCCAAAAACCATTCTTGTTAATATCGTGGGTATCACCTTGCATCTTGTCAACATTGTTGGTAACACCCTCAACAATCAGGTTCCACTTTGGAGTAAGCTGTGTATTTACACCCAAAGCAATCTGGTTCATCTTATATCCATTCACAGGAATCTTTTGATACCATGCATTACCACCATTATTAACGTCTACCCTGTGTAAGTTAGTTGTATTATGCAATGCTGACAACGTAACAGTAGTAGCCGGAGAAGTCTGAACCTTTACATCACCATATACAGTCCACAGATTGGAATTGTACCAACCTCCAGCGGCTGTATCACCATAACCAACCTTAGCAGTTACTTTATCGTTAAACTTATGCTCTACATCTACACCATCAATTGGGTTCTCCCACCAGAGCAAGCCCTGACCAAGGCTAACCTCATTACGACCAATGCGATACTTAGTATTGTCCTTATTCCATACCAAGCTAATCCTATCAACACCGAATTTTCCTTGATTTCTGCGACTAGAATCACCACTAGCATACTGATTTAAGTTCTGACGAGCCTGTCCCCAACCGTCATCTTCGTCAACAGTATTTTCCAGCTTCAAACGACCATCAACAGTCAGATTATCATCAATCTGAGACCAGAAACCGAGGCGAACTCTTTCCTCAAACTGGCTTGTGCGTCCACCGCCACTACCACTCACACCATTCATTTTCTTGTTGAGGTAATAGCGTACTCGTGCGTCACCATACCAGCCCATACGGCCTTTGAGTTCGTCTACGTCTTTGCGCAGATCCTGAACCTCGCCCTTGAGCTCGCTGTCAAATTCCTTCTGGAGCTTCTCAATGGCAGCCTTGTCAACGGAGCGGGCGTTTTCCATGTTTGCCTGTGCCTTTGCTACCAGCTGTGCCATTTCGTAGCGGGTGATAGCCTTGTCACCGCCGAAGCCGGTGTCGCCGTAGCCTTCAATGATGCCATCCTCGGCGAGCTTTGCTACAGCGTCGTATGCCCAGTGGTCAAGTGGTACATCAGAGAACATGTTTTCAGCGGCCAGGGATACGCTGGCAGTTCCCATAATAGTTGCTGCTAACACAGCAGATACTAAAGCTTTCTTTTTCATAACATTTCCCCCTATAAGATGTAGTTATTTGAACTCGGTTCAGACCTACGACCGACTGAAAACCACTTTGACCTTCTCCGTCCACATCCCAACTGTGTTCCAACGAATCCGCCAATAGCGATTTGTCATATTCGGTCTTAATTCGTCCCCTTACAGTTCTCAATTATAACCAACCTTGCCCGGCGTATGTTTTCATACTTTGAAAATATTTTCAGCTTATTTTCATTCACAAAAAAACTCCCTGCCAGCCATTAACAGCCAGCAGGGAGCCCCCCACAAAATCATTATCACATAAGCCTTGAGCGATATTTCTGCAAAAGCTCATTACATATCCAGCATGCGTATCTATTCTTCTAGTAATAAAAATGCATCTTCAGCCAGTTATCACGGTGGTTCACTGATGATATGCCCTTTTGTGCTACCAGCGAGGCAAAAATAATATCCACCACGTATTTTGCACTGGCCAGGAAAATGCGCGGCCCCAGCTCTTCCAGCTTTTTCACGCTGGCCACCGGCAGCAGAATATCTGCCAGTCCGCTCAGGGTGGTATCCGTTTCAGAGGTAATCAAAAGAATCCTGCCGCCCTTGCTCTTGATAGTGCGCGCCATATCTATGAGCATGCGATTTTCACCGGTACGGCTGATAAAAATACTGAGATGCTCCTTGGATGAGCCTGCCGCCATCATGTACATCTGTGCCAGCGACGCCGTCAGGCTGTAGCTTTTATCCACCATAATAAAGCTGGAAGCCGCCAGATTGGCAATATTGTAGTTGTCATCGGTGGCATAAAAATCCAGATGCGTAACGGACTTGATGGCCTCTACCGCCCTCACCACGCAGACAGGCTCCAGCCTGGCATGGGTATCCTTCAGGGCATTTATTTCCATGTGCGTAACCTTGTCCATAATCATCCGCACCGTATCCTTGCTGGTAAAGCCCTCCTCCTGCCGCGGCTGATTTACATACTGCATCATTTCCGCCATAAACTGTATCTTGAAATCGGTATACCCCTCAAAGCCCATCTTCTGGCTAAAGCGCACGATAGCCGCCGAGCTGGTATAGGTCAGCTTGGCCAGCTGCCGGGTGGATAGCGCCGCCAGCCCCCGATAGTTTTCCAGCAGAAAATCTGCTATCATCTTTTCAGAATCAGAAAATCCCTCTTGTTCCTTCAGTTCCTTTATTAATTTTGCCAAAAAACATTCCCCCGGTGTTTTCTACAGCTAGTTAATCCTAACCTAAGTATAGCAAATTTTTCCTATACTGAAAAGCACCATAGATAGATCAGCCAAATAAAAAGGACAGCTCCGAGGGGTTGATAATAGGAGCTGTCCCATCAGAAAGGAACCAGGTACTGCGCGTCAAAGACTGACACACAGCGAGTATTTATTCAAAGTCCCAGAGCGGGAAGTCCCTGGTGAGCTTCAAATCATCTGCCTTTATTGATTTGTCCGGCTTCATGAAATATGACAGGGCATAAATGCCTGCACCACAGTAGTCAATGGCATATTCATTGGTGGACCAGGACATCAGCACGTCCAGATAGCACTTTGCCGGTGCCGGATTGTACTTGCTGATTAGCTCTGTCTGGTCAGGGTCGCCACCGGATACTGCGTTAGGCCCGCCTACCATCAGTCCCGGCACATAAGCACCGGTGCTTTCATGAATGCGGTTATGCGGATGCTCCGGCGGATTCTTGCCTACACCGGTCATAAAGCTCTTGTTCAGCACATTGCGGCCAAACAGATAGTGTATCTGGCTCAGCGCTCCCTCCACATAGGCCTGCTTCGGCTCAAGCTGGTTGGCCAAAAGCAGGATATCGCCCTTGGTTACGGCATTCTTGGTGGATGCCCAGGTGTATTCGTTCTGCTTCAGGGCGCAGTCAAAGCCATCCTTGGCAATAGTTTCTACAATATCATCTGCATAGCTTACCAGTGCGGCCTGCACCTTGGCCTTGAACTCAGGATTTGCCTTGGCAGACTTGGCGTAGCTGAACTGAGCCAGTGCCAGGGTATCATCCCAGGTAAAGAAGCTTGGCTTTTTAGTGATGACATCCTTCTGCTCCGTCATGAGATACTTCTCATACTTCTTGTCGCCAGTGGTGCGGAACAGCTCTGCCGCCAACCAGCAGCGCTCGGTGGCATCTGCAGTGTCATTATACGGGCCTGAGCCGCTTTCCTGCCCCTCATCCACACGGTAGACGGACTCCTTCTCTTTGGCCAGATATGCCCATGCCTTCTCGGCATTCTTCAGGCAGTCCTTGGCAAA
>CAMFES010000112.1 GCA_945949525.1 uncultured Veillonellaceae bacterium | reverse complement strand
AGAGGATTTGAAGCAGAAGGTGTATGAGGCAAATATGCTCCTGCCAAAGCATGGGCTGATTACCTTTACCTGGGGCAATGTTTCCGGTATTGACAGGGAAAAGGGGCTGTTTGTCATCAAGCCTTCCGGGGTGGAATACGATGTGATGAAGCCGGAGGACATGGTGGTGGTTGACCTGGAGGGCAACAAGGTGGAAGGGGAGCTGAACCCTTCTTCTGACACAGAAACCCACCGTGTGCTTTATAGGGAATTTCCCAATATCGGGGGCGTGGTGCATACCCATTCTCGCTGGGCGACTACCTTTGCCCAGGCAGGGCAGGGCATCAGGGCATACGGCACCACCCAGGCGGATTACTTTTACGGGGAAATTCCCTGCACCCGGGATATGACTTCGGGGGAAATAAAGGGTGCTTATGAATATGAAACAGGCGTGGTTATAGCCGAGACATTCCGGCAGATTAATCCTGACCACATGCCGGCGGTGCTGGTAAAGAACCATGGTCCTTTTACCTGGGGGACGGACCCCTTCAATGCGGTGCACAATGCTGTAGTGCTGGAGGAGGTTGCCATGATGGCTTTCCATACCCAGCTTTTGACAGGTAGCAGGGAGCCTATGCCGCAGGTGCTTTTGGACAAGCATTTTCTGCGGAAGCACGGGCCGGATGCCTACTATGGGCAGAAGAAAAAATGAGCGTTATTGATATACAAGGCAGCTGGGCAGAAGAATAAACAAAAAATAAAAAGGTCTGACTTGAGAAGATAGAGGAGGGGCTTTTGTGGATTTGGAAAAGATAAAGGCAAAAATTCAGGCAGGGGAAACCGCCCTGGGGATAGAGCTGGGCTCTACCCGCATCAAGGCGGTGCTGATGACGGATACCATTGAGACTGTGGCAACAGGCAGCTTCAACTGGGAAAACAGGCTGGAAAACGGCGTGTGGACCTACGATCTGGCAGAGGCGTGGCAGGGGATTCAGTCCTGCTACAGGGCACTGGCTGCCAGCGTGCAGGAAAAATACGGCATCAGGCTTGAGAAAATCGGTTCCATGGGCGTCAGTGCCATGATGCACGGCTATCTGCCTTTTAATGCAAAGGATGAGCTGCTGGTGTCATTCCGCACCTGGCGGAACAATATTACAGGACAGGCGGCAGATGAGCTGACGGAGGCGCTGGGCTTCAACATTCCTCAGCGCTGGAGTATTGCCCATCTCTATCAGGCGGTGCTGAATGAGGAACCGCATGTGCCGGAGATAAGCTTCTTTACCACTTTGGCAGGCTATGTCCATTGGCAGCTGTGCGGTGAGAAGGTGCTGGGCATTGGCGATGCTTCCGGCATGTTCCCGGTGGATGAGGCTGCCGGTTCCTATGATGCAGGGATGCTGGCAAAATTTGACAGCCTGGAAAAGGTGGAAAAGCAGCCTTGGAAGCTGGCTGATATCCTGCCAGGCGTACTTCCGGCAGGCCGCAGTGCAGGCCGCCTTACGGAGAAGGGGGCAAGGCTTTTGGACCCTGCCGGAAATTTGCAGCCGGGCACATTGCTGGCACCGCCGGAGGGTGATGCCGGTACCGGCATGGTGGGCACCAACAGCGTGAGAAAGCGCACCGGCAATATTTCCGTAGGTACCTCGGCTTTTTCCATGAACGTTTTGGAAAAACCGCTGAAGGCAGTCCACAGGGATATTGATATCGTTACGACGCCTGATGGAGCGCCGGTGGCTATGGTGCATGTCAATAACTGCTCCTCGGATATCAATGCCTGGGCTGGGCTGTTCGGTGAATTTGCCTCTGCCCTGGGGGTGGAAACGGCTCCTGACAAGCTTTACAGCGTGCTGTTCAATCAGGTATCGCAGGCGGAGCCGGATGCCGGGGGGCTGACCAATTACAGCTTTTTGTCCGGTGAGAACATTACGGCTACTCAGGATGGGCGTCCTATGTTCGTAAGGACACCGCATAGCCGTATGAATTTGCCGAATTTTATGCTGGCACAGCTTTATTCGGCATTTGCAGCCCTGAAAATCGGCATGGATGTGCTGATTAATGAGGAAAATGTCAGGACTGATGTGATGCTGGCACAGGGGGGGCTGTTCAAGACACCTGTGATCGGTCAGCAGGTGCTGGCAAATGCTCTGGAAATCCCTATTACCATCATGGACAGTGCCGGAGAGGGCGGTCCGTGGGGTATGGCGGTGCTGGCAGTGTATGCAGGCTTTCATAAGGATGGTATGGATTTGGCAGATTTCCTGGATGAGAAGGTGTTCAAGGGGGCATCTGCCACTACCTTGCAGCCGCAGCCGGAAGGGGTGGCTGGCTGCCGCAAATTCATCCAGCGGTTCCGCAGCGGCATTGCCGTTGAAAATGCTGCCGGCCAGGCGATTGCCGACGAGGGCTGATGCTGGTCATGACCAGGTGCAGTGGAGTGATAATATATCGAAATAAAAACAACGTGAGATAGCAAGCTGTAGTAAGATAAAGAGGGGCGAAAGATAATGATGAATATCAAGGATTATGAGTTTTGGTTTGTGGCAGGCAGCCAGCACCTTTATGGCGAGGAGGCGCTGCAAAATGTTGAGAAGAATACAAAGGAGATTGCAGAGTACCTGAATGATACCGGCAAGCTGCCTTATAAGATTGTCTTCAAGGGCGTAATGACTACGGCTGACGGCATCACTCAGTTTATGAAGGATGTCAACTACAACGATAATGTAGCAGGTGTTATTGTATGGGCGCACACCTTCTCTCCTGCCAAAAACTGGATTCGGGGCACAAAGCTTTTGCAGAAGCCGCTTCTGCATCTGGCCACCCAGTATCTGGATGAAATTCCTTATGCCACCATTGATTTTGACTATATGAATCTGCATCAGAGTGCCCATGGTGACAGGGAGTATGGCTATATCAACGCCCGTCTTGGCATCAACAACAAGATTGTATATGGCCACTGGCGGGATGAGGAAACCGTGGCAGAGATTGCCAGCTGGGAAGATGTGGCGGTTGCCTGCAATGAGAGCTTCAATATCCGCGTGTGCCGCTTTGGCGATACCATGCGGGATGTGGCCTGCACTGAGGGTGACAAGGTAGAGGCTCAGATACAGCTGGGCTGGACTGTTGACTATTACCCTGAAGGGGATTTGGTGGAGTATGTCAATGCCGTTACTGAGGCAGAGATTGATGCTGAGTACAAAAAGCTGGCTGACATGTACACCATGACTGTAGGAGATAATCAGAAGGAGCATTTTGAGCACAGTGTGCGCTACCAGCTCCGTGAATATATTGCCATCAAGAGATTTTTGGATGAGGGCGGCTACAATGCCTTCTGCTCCAATTTCCAGTCCCTGCACGGGCTGGAGGAGCTGCCTGGATTGGCTTCCCAGCTTTTGATGCGGGATGGCTACGGCTTTGGTGCAGAGGGCGACTGGAAAATCGCCGCACTGACCAGGCTTTTGAAGGTGCTTTCCCACAATGACCGCACTGTTTTCATGGAGGATTACACCCTGGATTTGCGGAAGGGCCACGAGGCTATCCTGGGGGCCCACATGCTGGAGGTGGATCCTACTATTGCCAGCGACAAGCCGCGGGTAGAGGTGCATCCTCTGGGCATCGGCGGCAAGGATGACCCGGCACGCCTGGTATTTACCGGTGCCGAGGGTGATGCCGTGGATGTTACCCTGGCGGATTTCCGCAATGGCATGAAGATGATTTATTATCCTGTGGATTGCCGCAAGCCGGAGGCTGAGACTCCGTACCTGCCGGTGGCAAAGCAGCTCTGGACGCCTAAGTGCGGCCTGAAGAAGGGCTCCGCAGAATGGATTAAGGCTGGCGGCGAGCATCATACCGTGCTCAGCTTTGCTGTTTCTTGCCAGCAGCTTCGCGACCTGGCAGCTATGCTGGGGCTGGAGCTGGTAGAGATCAACTGAGCTGCTGTCTGGCATCAGTTGTAGTGTTATAATTTAAGCCTGTCCTTACTCAATTTTCTGAGTAAAGATATTTTTCCTTCCTCCCAAGGCTCATCGGGCTTCTTCCGTCCCGGTGAGCCTTTTGTATGCCCGTAAAAAAGGCAGCAAAAAAACGGCAGGACTGCCTGCCGCTTGAAGTGTAGCAAATGACTTATAACGTTGTGTCGATGTTTTCCCGGATGCGGATTTCGTTGGTCAGAAGGTTCAGTTCCTTTTCCGGCTTCTTGCCGTTGACCAGGTATTCAAAGACAATCTGCATGGCAATCTGCCCCTGGCGACGGGGATGCTGGTAAATGGTTGCCTGAATGAGCCCTTTTTTCATCATTTCCACCGTGGTAGGCAGGGTATCGAAGACGATGACGGTGATGTCCTTTTCCCTGCCGCATGCCATGATGGCACGGCAGGCACCGTAGATGCCGCCGGAGCTGGCAGCAAATACCACATTGATACCGGGATGCTGGCGCAGCATGTCCAGATTTTTTTCGTAGGAGATCATTTCGTCATCCTGGTCCTCAGTGATTGAGATAATTTGTGCCAGGGGATTGTGGGAAAGTGCCTGGCGGAAGCCTGACAGTCTCTGGGCATGTCCCAGGATTTGCAGGGAGCCCAGGGTAATGCCGATGTTCAGCCGGTCATGATTTATCATCTGCAGCAGGGAACCAGCTGTCATGCCGCCATTGAAGTAATCCGTGCCTACATAGCAGTGCCTTGAGGAATGTTCTATGTCGTTGTTGATGGTGATGACGAAGATGCCGTTTTCGGTCAGGCGGCGGATTTCCGTGCTGACGCGTTCGTCATTGATAGGCATGAGAATGACTGCCTGTACTTTGCCTAATAGCCGGGCTAGCTGCCTGCACTGGGCGTCTACATCATATCCCTTGGAGATATACCATTCTACCTGCAAGCCGTACATGGAATAGGATTTTGCGGATTTTTCCATCGCCTCGATTACGGCATCAAAGAAGCCGATTCCCTCCGAGGGCATGACAACGGCCACAACAGGCTTCATCTTTTGGGCTGCCAGTGCTCTGCCGGCAGGGTTGGGGCTGTAATTCATCTCCCGTGCTACCTTGAGTATCAGTTCTTTTTTTTCTGATTTGACATTGCCACGATGGTTGAGGACACGGTCTACTGTGCCTCGGGATACGCCGCACAGCTCTGCAATTTCCTTTATTGTAACCAAAACATCACCGCCTGATTTGCTGAAATTTGTGAATGTTGCTTTCATTAATGTCGTATAGATATTATATAATAAAACTGTGCTCGTGTACAGTAAATTTCAGTTTGCCGTCGTGAAAGTACGAGACATCTGGAACATTAACGGATGAGTTTTGTTGGTTTGTGCACTCTGTTCAGATTAAAATGGGCTGAGCGGGACAGCTACCCATAGAAAACACGCTCTCGCTCCTAGTTGTACCTAGCGGATGCTAAGCTCTCGCTGCGCCTACGGCTTGCGACTCGCTAAGCACCGAGGTACAACAAAGGTTTTCTATGGGTACTGTCCTCACTCATC
>CAMFES010000111.1 GCA_945949525.1 uncultured Veillonellaceae bacterium | reverse complement strand
AGCTCCCCTGCACTAATCTCTAAAACTTTCATATTTCGTCGAAGCGACAAACAAGCACTACGACAAACTGAAAGCTGTGCCTTGCCATCAGCTCATTCTAATTCTGTTTTCAACTCAATACTGCTATTGTCCGCAAAAACCACTTTTGATACAGTCACCTCAAAGCTGTAACCGTTGATGCCTTCCTTTATCATCTTGTTATCACGGGACAAAAATGGATTGAGGTCATGCTGCATTCCAATGGTCGTATTTCCATTCATGCTGCTTAAATCTTTCTCGTATGGAACAGCAAAGGCCTTGCCGTCTTTAGTCGTAATCTTCACCGTTCCTGCAATATGTGCAATTTGCTTATCACTAGTGATAGCAGCAGGGATGTTCAACTGTATCGCCTGAGAAAATCCCCAGGCATCCCGATTGACTATTTCTGCCACCGGAGCCTGCAAGCTGATACGCGAATCAATTTCGCTCTGCAACGGCTTGTTAATTTCTGCCAGTTTTTCCTTTTTCGCATCCTCTATCGCTTTCAGATACTCTTTCATGTTGGAAATTTGAAGGATTTTCCAGGTTCCATCATCCAGCTGCAGCATCTTGAGCTCAATGATAAAATCTTTTCCTAACTTCTTATCGGAAAAAATAACTCCAACAACTGAAAAATCCCCCTCTTTTCTCAAATCACCAATGCCTTTGAAGCTTATGTTATCAAAGTTCGTTTTCTTTTTGAGATTATCAGCCCCCTGCTGGCTATCCAAATTATCCGTCTTTTCCTGCTGTGCATTTTCACTATCACTCTTGCCAGTCTTTACAAACTGCTTGACCGAATCATCCAGTGCTCCGACAATACCCGGTTTCAGCATTTTGATAAATCCATCGGCAAATCCCTTGATGCTTTCGTCCGTATCATCATCATCCAGGGCAACAGCCATCAAATCATCGTAAGCACAAGATATTATATTTTCGGTATCAACGTGGCGTGAAAATGTATCATAATCGTGTTTTTCTATTGACTCTTTTATCAGGTTGAAAGTATAAGTCGGTGTACGTTTATAATACATATACCCACCTGCCGCTGCAGCTATCAAGGCAACTATAATGCCTAAAGCTATAAAGACTTTATTCTTTCCCATAACATTTGCCTCCCTAAATTTGATAAATTTCCTTTTATATTGAATTCTACAATCATCGTAAAAAACCTTCTTTTTGTGGAAAATTACAAAAAAATTTGCCAATAGCAATATATTGGCAAAATTGGATTTCACTAATATTGCTATTGAATAGAATATACCTATTAAGAATGAAAGAATTAAATAAAAATGCGGCGTTTCTCTCTTTCACTGAGGAATTTCGCCGCGTTTTTTATTAATGATCAACTTTTTGCTCATAGCTATAGTTCTTAATGAAGAACCGCTGCATTTTTCAATATTTCCTGAACTTCTTCCACGGAGCTTCCACTTATGTCAGCAATATCTTCAATGGGCATATTACGTTTAAACATATTCAATACAACTTGATTTTGTTTTTCGCTTGCTCCCTGTGCAAGAGCTGCTGCCCTTATGCTATCTCTTTCAAGATCCCAGACATATTCCTGGTCAAATAAAGTCAGCATAATATCCTCAACCTCCTTCTCACGTTCACTCAAGTAGTCCTTAAGCAGATTTCTATCACGGCAAATCCTGATGATCTCTTTTGCTGCTGTCAATGTCCTACCATACAATGCAACCTGTTCATTGAATACCCTGCAAAAGCCTATGTACTGATTGATAATGTCATCATTATCACGAAGATAAATAACCTTTATCTTGGCATCGATGCAACAGTCTGTATCAGGAAAAAATTCATCTTTTAGTGACAATACATCGGGATGGCTTCCCTTGTCACCAGTGTAGATAACATACAGCTCAGGTTTTGGCATATCAGCCTTATGGCTGCCATACAGCTTAATTTTGTTTTCCCTGAAGTATTCCTGATAGGTATCCATCAAGTACATCAGGGAACGGATAACGATATTGGGCGACCATGTTGACTGAGCTTCCACCAATATCATCAGCTGATTGCCCCTGACCATGAATCCCAGGTCATTATATATGCCGTTCATCAGGATTGACTTCAACGTCACAATATTCAAATCATCTGCCGTAATGGTTGTATCATCCGGGTGCAGTGCCTGATACATCTGCAAAAGGTACTTCTTCTGAGAAAACAAGTCCCTGAATACTGTGTCTTTCCCTGCCAATTTCATTTTTTCACTATGAGCCAACAACAACACCCCACTCAATCCAGCTACACCTATATTTTACCAAAATGTTGCCTCATGTGCAAACCCTTATTTGTAACGATAGTTCTCAATGAAGAACCGTAGCTTTTTTATATGTCTTTGACTTCCTCTACAGACAATTCAGTAATTCTGACAATAGTTTCATATTCCTGGTCAAATAAAGTCAGCATAAATGCAGATACATCTCAGCCAGGCTCCGTAATAGACGGTACCACCTACTACACCAATAAGGTTACAATCAAAAACCTGAAGCCTGACACCACCTACTGGTATCAGGTAAAAACCAATGGCAAGTGGCAGGCTGCCCGTTCACTGACCACCGGCAACCCTGATGAATTTGCTTTCATGTATGTGGGTGACCCGCAAATCGGTGCCTCCAAGGGACAGACCTCGGCAGAGGGAAACAAGCAGGATGGCGAGCTGGCCGCCAACCTACTCCGTTGTACGCATCACCAAAAACAGCTTTACCATTGATACCTACGATGTAGAAACCGGTACTGCCATTGACCAGACCTACCGCATCGTAAAAAAATAACAGCCGGATTAATCATATCCTGACTGTTCATAGTATAAAAAAGCTCACCATTACGGAATTTCTGCATTCCACGATGGTGAGCTTATTTTAATTACGCCCGGAAATTGGTAACCTCGGTCTGCATTTCCTCGGCCAGATTTGCCAAGGCAAGGGAAGCCGCCGCAATCTCCTCATTGGAAGCAGACTGCTGCTGGGTTTCCCCGGAAATAACCTTGGTGCTTTCACTGACCTTGCGGCTGATTTCCTCCATGGAATCCACTGCAAAGACAATCTTCTCCGCACCACTGGAAACAACATCCACAGCACTGGTTATGCCGCCCATCTGCCCCTGGATATCATCGATTTTCTCAATGATAGTGCCAAACTGGCTGCCTACCTGACGGATAGACTCAGTACCGCTGGCCACCTCGGCAGTTCCCTGCTCCATAGCCTTTACAGTATCCTGAGTAGCCTGCTGGATAGACGTGATGTTGTCCTTGATATGCTTGGCCGCTTCCTGGGATTCCGCCGCCAGCTTGCGCACCTCCTCAGCCACAACGGCAAACCCCTTGCCTGCCTCTCCGGCACGGGCAGCCTCAATAGCCGCATTCAGGGCCAGCAGATTGGTCTGGTCAGCAATAGAGGAAACTGACTCCACAATCTGGCCTATGGCCTCGGATTTCTCTCCCAGCCTGTTAACCATGGCAGCAGATTCCTGCACGCTCTTTTCAATATTGCCCATCATATCCACAGCCTGATCCATCATGGATGCACCCTCATGGGCAGTGGTTGCCATATCCTCTGCCGACTGTTTGGCAGTTTCAGCCTTCTCTGTCATAGCGATAATATCGCTAAAAATACCATCTATGGCTTCCATAGAAGTGCCCAAATCCTTCATCTGGGCATCCATGCCCTGGCTGACAGATCCCACATGCTCGGCAATTTTGATAGCGCTGTCAGCAGACTGCTGGGTATTTGCGGTCAGCTCCTCGGAGGAAGCTGCCAGCTGCTGGGAAATGTTCGCCATCTTCTTTATAAAGGCCTGATATTTTGCAACTGCCCCATCACCGGACTGTCTATAGGAAGCCGCTGCAGACTGTGCCGCAGCCGGGCCTTCCTCCGTCATGGCCAGCAGCTTTGCATTAGTTCTGGCCAGGGTGATTAGAAGCAGCCCCTCTACAATCAGCAAGGCGAATATCAAGGCATCAGGTATGGCATCCGATGCTATGCCGATTATGGCCACCAATATAGCCATGCCCCCTGAAATAGTCGACAATAACGGAGTATAATTTTTTGATGACATGAAAAAACCTCCTCAATGTACCCTTTTTCCCCTCATTAGAAAAAAGCAGCCTGAGAAATCCCCTCTCAGACTGCAAAATCTACCTAAAAAATCAGCACAAGATTACACTTCTCACCATAAAATTATACACCAGATTAGTTTTCAGGTGCAATGTATTTTTGTCATTTTTGTGTAAACAATTGCTATAATTACATTTTTACATTTGTGCAAAATCACAGTTCAACGGTTTCCCCTTTGGCCAGACGGTCATGATATTCAGCCGTTGCCGCAAACAGGGCATCAGTTGAGGAGTTCAGCGCAGTTTCGCAGGAATCCTGCACCACGCCAATTATGAAGCCTACGCCGACAGCCTGCATGGCAATATCATTGCTGATGCCGAACAGGGAGCAGGCCATAGGGATGAGCAGCAGTGAGCCACCAGCCACGCCGGAAGCACCGCAGGCACCCACAGTAGCCAGCACGGACAGCACAATGGCAGTCGGAATATCCACGTTGATACCCAGTGTGTGGGCAACGGCCATGGTCATAACAGTGATGGTAATAGCCGCACCCTCCATGTTTATGGTAGCTCCCAGAGGCACCGATACGGAATAGAAATCCTCATCCAGCCCCAGCTTCTTGCAAAGCTCCATATTTACAGGGATATTTGCTGCAGAGCTGCGGGTAAAGAAGGCAGTCACGCCGCTCTCCTTCAGGCAGAGAAGCACCAGGGGATACGGATTGCGCTTCAGAAACACAAAGGCAATAATCGGATTGACAATAAAGGCCAGCGTAAACATACAGCCTACCAGCACCAAAAGCAGCATGCCGTAATCAATGAAGATGGCCAGGCCGTTCTCGGAAACTGCGGAGAATACCAGACCCATAATACCGAAAGGAGCCATCTGGATAATCCAGAATACGGACCTGGATACAACAACGGCAAAATCAGCCACCACATTGCGGGTTTCCTTGGAGGCCAGCTTCTTGAAGCCCATGCCGAAAATAATCGCCCAGCAAAGTATACTCAGGTAGTTGGCGGTCATTACAGCAGAAACAGGATTTACTACCACATTGGTGAGAATGGTGGTAACAATCTGCCCTATGCCATCCGGCGCCGCATTGTTTACCGCATCCGTCAGCTTCATGGTCACAGGAAATACCGTGCTGGCTGCAACAGCCGTTACAGCGGCCAGCAGGGTTCCCAGCACATACAGGAAGATTACATTCTTGAAGCGACCGCCAATATCACCGGCTGCATTGGCCAGCGCACTGATTACCAGCACAAATACCAGCACTGGCGCAACGCCCTTCAACAGTCCCACAAACAAGGTACCAAAAATCGGCACAACAGTATTGCCAGGCATAGTCAGCGCAAATGCCGCGCCGATAACCATACCGATTACGATGCGCAAAATCAGGCTGATGCTCTGCCATTTTGCAAAAGTAGCACTCATCATAAT
>CAMFES010000110.1 GCA_945949525.1 uncultured Veillonellaceae bacterium | reverse complement strand
GAATAAGTTAGAAATCTTTCATTTTAGGTGTCTAATCGCCGGGGGAAAGGTCATCAGCCTAGCTATGGTTTGTTCTTCGCTCGGTCAGTTTTTATTTTACCGATGTGTCAGAACCGTCACACATCATCTTTGCTCGGTCAATTTTTATTTTATCGATGTGTCAGAACCGTCACACATCATCTTTGGCGAAAAACGAAAGAACCATTCTTCCAGCTAGAGTGTACAGGAAATAAGACGGGGTGTCAAGATGAATCAGGAGATACTTATACATTGGTAAAAAATTTGCTGGTTACTGTAGGGATAATTGCAATGAAGATATGGCGTGAGATGGTCAAAACAAGGAGCGGCTATAGATGAGGCTGTCAGGGACACCATCAGGTACTGTATTGACAACAATGTTATGAAAGACTACCTTCAACACAATGAAAGCGAGGTAATTGATATGTTTGGCTTTGAATGGAACGAAAAAGAAGAACGGGAGGCTCTGCTGGAAGCTGGCGAAGCTCGTGGCGAAGCTCGTGGTGAAGCCCGCGGTATATCTCGTGGTATAGCTATCGGACGAATTGATTCTGTACGTGAGCTGCTCACAAAGGGTATTTTGACTATGGATGCAATTAAGGCATCAGGCTGTTATTCCCCGGATGAGTTGGCCGCTATCGCCAAGTCCTTATAACAACAGAATAATAATAAGTAATGTTTATAATTATGTGAATTCATCTCCCGCCTATAGAGGCAGGGAGTCTTCTGCCACATTACGATAAACAGGGGGAAGACCATGAGCATGAATATACAAATCGAGAATTACCTGTATGCTACGCCGGAGGGCTTTTCCAATCTGGTTTTGTCTGCTCAGGAGGGCGTGTTGACTGGCGTCAGCTTTGTGAAGGATGAAGGACTGGCAGGGGTGGAGGAGGGCGACAGCCTGAAGACCTCGGAAGCCATAAGGCTGGCAGTGAAGTGGCTGGATATTTATTTTGCAGGCGGGAGGCCGGATTTTTTGCCGCCATACAGGCTGGTGGATGTCACGCCTTTTCGCCAGCAGGTGATGGATATGCTGTTGGCGATTCCCTATGGGCGGACTGTGACCTATGGGGAGCTGGCAAGGGGGCTGGCGGAGAAAAATGGCAGGGGGAGGATGTCTGCCCAGGCGGTGGGGCAGGCAGTGGGCTGGAATCCCATCGGCATCATTATTCCCTGTCACCGGGTGCTGGGAGCTGACGGCAGGCTGACGGGCTACGCCGGTGGCATGGCAAACAAGCAGGCTCTGCTCAGGCTGGAAAACAGCCAAACCGCCAAACCGCTAGACAGCTAAACAGCTAAACCGTTATACAGCAAACGACTAAAAGATTAAGCGACTAAACAACTAAATAACTAAATAACCAAGCAAATAAGCAACTAAGTAAATAAAAATCCACGTCGGCAGCAGCTATCTGCTTCTGACGTGGATTTTTTTAGAGGAATGTTTATGGTTTGCTTCAGCGTACTGCTGAAATGGGAGCTGTTTTATGGTCCCAGGGCTCAACGCCCTAAACGAAAGCGTCATGGCTTGAGGTTACTTTATCTCGATGCGGGAGCAGCGCTGAACCTCCGGTGCCTTTGGCAGTCTTACCTTCAGGACGCCTGCGGTGAACTCGGCGGAGATGCCGGCCTCGTCGATGTTGTCGATGTAGAAGGAACGGCTGATGGTGCCGGTGTGGCGCTCACGGCGGATGTAGTTGCCGCTGTCGTCCTTCTGGTCGCTGCTTTCATCGCGGCGGGCCTCAATGGTCAGGTAGTTGTTGTCATAGCTGAGGGAGATGTCCTTCTTCTCTATGCCCGGCAGGTCAGCAGTCAGCTCGTAGGCGTTGCCGCTGTCCTTTACATCCACTCTCATAGACGTCATGCCCATGTCGCCGAAACCGGCAAATGGGTTGGTAAAGAACGGCTCGTTGAATACATCAAACAGGCTCTTGAAGCCATCCTCCTTTTTTGCAAGCTCATTATTTTTTCTGGAACCAAATGGAACTAAACCAAACATACTAAGGACTCCTTTCAAAGAATATCTATAGAAATTTATTGTTGGAAGAGTTATATCGGCTCTGCGAAGTGCATGCCAGCCAGTGGCTGCTTCGTTTTGCCTTTTTGCTCTTTCTGATTATGATTATATCACTATTAGTCAAAAAGTCAATAGGTCAAAAAGAAAAAAACAGGGCTGGCGCGATATTTTTTTCGCGGCAACCCTGTTGCGTTTTCAGGTATTCTCTTTAAAGCTTCAGGTATCCTCTTTTATCTTTTTTATCCTCGGGTAATCCCTTTAAAATCCGTTGTTTTTCAGGGCGTCGCTGAGGCCGGGGATGCTGTTGATCCTGTCGGCCAGCCGGATGGAATCACGAATAGCCTCCGGCGTCATGATGCGCCTGTCGTTGGCGCCTGTCAGATTGACGGCAGCGCTGGCGGCGGTACTTCCGGCCGTGACGCCCTCATCCATGAATGGCTTGCTGCTGTCAGGCTCGCTGATGACTACGGCCAGCTCGTCACCATTTTTGATAGGGTCGGTAAAGTTTACCGGCTGCTTGTTGACGAGAATGGTAAAGTTCACCCTGCTCTGGGCAGCCGGAGGCTGGAAGCCTACGGCCAGCAGTGCATCGCTGACAGTGGTGGCGGCCCGCAGTGATTTCATAAAGCGGACGTTGCTGCCATCGGCAATCAGGGTGTTTGGCGTGGCCGGATGGCCGTTGACCTCCAGGGACACCGTAGCGGACGGAATCTTGTGTTCCTGCCCCTCGTAATAAATCACCAGGGAGGCATCCAGCTCGGAAACGTTCAGCACATCCCCCAGCTTTGGCAGATCAGGGGCGATATACTCGATATAATCCTGCTGGTGTACCTCGGTGGTGAGGTTGGCAGGATTGTCGTTCAAAAGGATTTTTGGGGAGATGGTGTACTGGGATTCCTTGTCATTCAGGGTGTATTTTACCTTTTTGCCCATAGGCGGGAAGCCTGCGGCGTTCAGTACCTCACCCAGATTTCTGGTTTCCCTGCTGACAATCTCATCTCCGTCATGGAGAAGCTGTCCCGGCTGGGCCGTCTGCCCGTTGATGGCAAACTGGGCGGCGATGCTGGTTTCCTCTCCGTTGATAAATACCGTGTAGGATGGCGGTATTTCCAGTATGTCCTCCAGGGTGATTTCCGGGGCGGCACCGTTTTGGCCAGACACCACCTGTATCCGGCTGCCATCCCTGATAGGGGTGTCCAGATTGGCCGGACTGCCGTCTACACTAAGCTGGGCCATGGTGCCCATGGTGCCAGGGATAAACTTGTTTTCGCCGTTTATCTTCAGCATGGTGCCAAGGCCGGGACGGCCGTTCAGCTTCTTCAGGATAATGCCTGCGTTCAGCAGGGCATCGGAAACGGTCAGGTCACGGAAGTTGAACAGGCTGTATTCGGCGTCGTTTACGTACACCCTGAGAAAATGAAGGGTGTTGATGGAGGCGATTTTCAGTATGCCCAGAGGCGTCACGGCGTCAGGCAGCTTCAGCTCCTCCGGTATATCCTGTATGCCGTCGATTTTGTCCGGATGGCGCACGGCCACACGCCCCATTGGCAAATCCATGATTTCCGCCACAAATTTGCTCAGGTTCGGTGTCAGGGAGCCGCCTCCTACCATCATGATGGCCTGTGGCGGCTCGCCGCCGTTCAGCTCCAGTATCTGCTGTACGATGGCCTCGGCCAGCTTTTTGACGTTTGGCATAATCGGCTTTAGAACCTCCTCCGGGGAGAGGTCGTATTCCATGCCCATGATGTCGGAGAATTTGCCCTGCAGTCCGTTGGTGACATCCCGCTTTACCTGCTCGGCAACGTTGAAGTCCAGCAGGAACTGCTGGGACAGGGCGTCAGTAATCTCGTCCCCTGCCTGTGGCACCATGCCGTAGGCGATGACGGAGCCGTTTTTGGTAATGGCCACGTCGGAGGTGCCTGCGCCGATGTCCACCAGCACCAGGTTGAGATGGCGCATGGTGGCCGGTATCAGCACGTTGATGGCGGCAATAGGCTCCAGTGTCAGGGCCTGCATGTCCAGCTTGACGCTCTGCAGTGCCGAGTGCATGGAATCAATGACCTGCCGTGGCAGGAAGGTGGCGATGACTGTAGCTGTGGCTGTGCGGCCCCGCTGGCCCACCAGGGTCTTCAGCTGGGTGCCGTCCAGCTCGTATTTTATGGTGCTGTAGCCCACGCAGTAGTAGTTGGAAAGGTCATCTACAGTATGGGATTCCGCCAGCTTGGCCTGGGCCGCCTGTACGCCGGCAAAGTCCAGTGAGCGTTCCTGCTCGGAGGTTATGATGCCGCTGAACTCCATATCCGCGGATGCCGTCATGGTGTAGAGGGCGCGGCCTGCGGCGGCCACGGAGGCGCTCTTCAGCGGGCCGGTGCGCTTTATCAGGGCTTTTTTTACGTTGTCGATGACTGCCGCCACCTGGGGCACGTCATGAATCTGCCCGTCAATCATGGCGCGGGTCTTGTGTTCCTGTCTTTCGGTGGCGATAATCTTCAGCCCCTCCGGCGTCTGCTCGGCCACGATGCCGATGACGCTCCGGGTGCCTATGTCCAGGGCAAAGATTTTTTCACTGCGGGGCTTGGCAGGGAGCTGCTTGGCAGCTTTTGCGCCGCGGCTTGTCTTTTTGCTGCTCTTTCCGAGGCTTCTGCGGGTATATTTTCTTTTGGCAGGTGTGGTGCCGGCCTCCGTGGACGACCCTTCAGGATTTATAGCGTTTATATTTTGCAGATTGGAATTTTCCATAAAAATCTCCTTACTTTTTTCCCTCAAAAAGAGGTTAATTAGAGAATTTCGCGAATACTTATATTATATACAATTTTCATTTACTTTTAAAGCAGATAATGTATTATATTAGTATATAGTCCTGTACAGGTGTGGGCAGGACAAGGGGACATGTTTTAGGGAGTTTTAGTATGGCAAAGGATAATGAGGTCATCACGGGCGCTGACTACAAGCGAATGATTATCGGCGCGTACAGTGAGTTTATGCTTGAATACGAGCGGATTAATGAGGTAAAGAAGAGCGGCAGGTTTTTTTACTGCGGCATGCCGGGGACGGATGTGCTGAGAACCATGGGGGCCGCCGTGCTGCCCCTGCAGGATTCGGTGAACGAGAGCATCGGCGGCCTGGCGCGCCGGGTGGCGGATGCGGCTGTGCTGGGTGCCAGGGGCAATGCCGGGGTGATTCTTTCCCAGATTCTCCGGGGGCTGGCCAAGGGACTGACGGGCAAGTACAATGCCTCCTCCCAGGAGTTTGGCAAGGCTTTTCAGTACGGGATTCTCTACGCCCAGAAGGCGGTGCCGGAGCAGAAGGACAGGCCGATTATCGTGGCCTCGAAGATTATGGCCAAGGGGGCCTATCATGCGGTGAGGGACGGCCTGCCGATTATTGAGATACTGCGGGCGGCCATCAAGGCCGGGCAGGAATCCTTTACGGAGAAGATTGATTCGGGCGAGATGATTATGCAGGTGTTTTTGAACGGCTGCCTGAAGGGGATTATCGGGGAGT
>CAMFES010000109.1 GCA_945949525.1 uncultured Veillonellaceae bacterium | reverse complement strand
CTTGAGTTATGATAGGAGAGAATAGCATGAAATTGGTTGTTACTACTGTTGGTAAAGATAGAGTGGGTATTATTGCGATGGTCAGCAACATTCTGGCTGAGAACAACATCAACATTCTCAGCGTAAATCAGAACATCATGGATGGCTTTTTCAACATGATTATGATGGCTGAAACTGTGGGGGACAATGTAAAGCTGCCGGAGATGCAGAAGCTGCTCAGAGAGAAGGGGCAGGAGCTGGATTTGGAGATAAAGGTGCAGAATCAGGAAATCTTCAATATTATGCACAACATTTAAGCACATTATGCACAATATTCATTCGCTATGGGTGATATCTGTGTAATGTGCAAGATGGTAATATAATTGATGCCGTAATATGACTGTATGGAGGATTTTTTGTGATTACTATAGATAACATTTTAGAAACAAACCGCATGATTACGGAGAACAAGCTGGATGTGCGCACTATTACCATGGGCATTTCCCTTCGTGATTGCGCTCATCCGAACATTGACCAGTTCTGCCGTAACGTGTATGACAAGATTACCAAATCTGCTGAATTTCTTGTAAAGACCGGTGAGGATATCGAGGCACAGTATGGTATTCCTATCATTCACAAGCGTATTTCCGTAACGCCTATCGCTATTGCTGCTGAGGCATGCAAAACTGATTCCTATGTACCTGTGGCAGAAACCCTGGACAAAGCGGCCAAAGCTGTAGGTGTAAACTTTATTGGCGGTTTTTCTGCTCTTGTGGAAAAGGGCTTTACCAATGGTGACAAGATTCTGTTGGATTCTATTCCACAGGCACTGGCTACCACTGATGTGGTCTGCTCTTCTGTAAATCTTGGTTCTACCAAGGCTGGTATAAACATGGACTGCGTGCGCCAGATGGGTGAGATTATCAAGCGTACTGCCGAGCTTACCCGTGACCAGGATGCTCTGGGCTGTGCCAAACTGGTGGTATTTGCCAACGCTCCTGGGGACAATCCCTTCATGGCCGGTGCTTTCCATGGCGTCAGCGAGGCGGAGAAGGTTGTCAGCGTAGGTGTCAGCGGGCCTGGCGTTGTAAAGCATGCCCTTGAGGATCTGAAGGGGGCCGACTTTACCGAGGTTGCCGAGACCATCAAAAAGACTGCATTCAAGATTACACGTGTCGGTCAGCTGGTTGCCCGTGAGGCTTCCCGACGTCTTGGCGTGCCATTCGGCATCATCGACCTTTCCTTGGCTCCGACTCCGGCAGTTGGTGACTCTGTTGCCAACGTTCTGGAGGAAATGGGTTTGGAGCGCTGTGGTGCGCCGGGTACCACTGCGGCATTGGCCCTTCTCAATGATGCTGTCAAGAAGGGTGGCTTGATGGCCTCCTCTCATGTTGGCGGCCTGAGTGGTGCGTTTATTCCTGTCAGCGAGGATCAGGGCATGATTGAGGCTATCGAGTGCGGCTCCCTGTCCATTGAGAAGCTGGAGGCCATGACCTGCGTATGCTCTGTAGGACTGGATATGATTGCCGTAGAGGGAGATACCTCCGCTGCCACTATTTCCGGCATTATTGCTGACGAGGCGGCTATCGGCATGATCAATAACAAGACTACTGCTGTCCGCATCATTCCTGTTCCTGGCAAGAAGGTAGGAGAGAGCGTGGAATTTGGCGGTCTTCTGGGACGCTGTCCTATTGTGAAGGTTCGCAACAAGTGGAGTTCCGAGGCATTTATTGCCCGCGGCGGACGTATTCCTGCGCCAATCAGGAGCCTGACCAACTAATCAGCCAAGCTGGCTGATTGTTTAATTAGCTGCTCAAGTATGTAATTAATTGATTATTATTAAAAACTGATTGTTCATGTGGTTGTGATGCTATGCGTGTTACCAAGAAAATAAAAGCTGAACAGATTGCTATTTTGGGCGAGGTGTACAAGGACGTCAAGCCGGCTCTGAAGTTCCGCAATCCATTTGAGCTTTTGGTTGCGGTTATTTTGTCTGCCCAGTGTACGGATGTGAGGGTGAATATTACGACGGAGCGCCTTTTTGCCAAGGCTCCTACGCCCCAGGCCATAGTTGATATGGGGCTGGAGGCGCTGGAGCAGGAAATCAGGGACTGCGGCCTCTTTCGCAACAAGGCCAAAAATATCCGGGCAACCTGTGAGATTCTGGTGCGTGAGTTTGATGGCCGTGTGCCGGAGGATTTTGATACGCTTTTGAAGCTGCCGGGAGTGGGCAGGAAAACGGCAAATGTGGTGACCAGTATTGCTTTTGACAGGCCGGCCATTGCCGTGGATACCCATGTGTTTCGCGTGGCAAACAGGCTGAAGCTGGCCGTAGGGGAAACACCTGACCAGGTAGAGGAAGGTCTGATGAAGGCTATTCCAAAGGAGCTGTGGAGCCGGGCACATCATTGGCTTATCTGGCACGGCCGCAGGGTATGCAAAGCACGTAGGCCTCTGTGTGGTGAATGTCCACTGGGAGAAGTGTGCCCAAGCATGGGCAAGGAATAGTTAGGTTTTAATGGAACATTAGAGGTGGGCGTGTAGTGATTTTTAGGAAAGCTCGCTTTAGCGATACGGAAACGATTTTTAATTTGATAGCGATATATGCCAAAAACGGAGAAATGCTGGCCCGTTCCCGCAATACCATATACGAAAATCTGCGCGATCTGGTAGTGGCGGAGGATGAGGATGGCGAGGTTGTAGGCGTCGGCGGGCTGCATATCACATGGGACTCCATGGCTGAAATCTGCGCTATGGCAGTGGCGCCGGAGGTTATTCGCCAGGGCATCGGCAGCGGCATTGTGAACATGCTGATTGAGGAAGGCAGGGCGCTGGGGGTAAAGACAATATTTACCCTGACCTACAAACCGAAGTTTTTTGAAAGCTTGGGCTTTACGGTGGTTTCCCGTGATGATTTGCCCCACAAAATCTGGAAGGACTGCATTGATTGCCCGAAATTCCCTGATTGTGACGAGATTGCCCTGATACTAAGAGAACAGTAATAAATAATAATTTTTTTATATTGTTCTTGACAAATCGTATTTTATTGAGTAGAATGATGATGCAGGTTAAGTTGTTGTACAAATATCTGGTGTTTATCCAGTGCAGGACGGCCTGCGCAGAGGTTATATCAGTTGCTGTAGTTGAATATTTTAATGGCTATGAGCGAGAGAAATCCAGTGGGTGCTTTGCAGAGAGCTGTGGGTTGCTGTGACACAGCAGAGGAAGCTGGGAATATACACTCGTGAGCTGCAGGCTGAAGTCGCCTGGCAGATGTACGGTACAGGCCGCATGAGGTGCATGACACGCAGTACGTAATATGCATACGTAATGCTGGTGCATGATGTGGTGTGGGGGGTACGTTTTTGCAGGGTTATGATGGTAGGTCGTGCCGGGTTGCTTCCGTTATCATGGGCTAGGATATGTTAGTATCCGAAAAGAGTGCTTGCGAAAGCGAGCAGGGTGGTACCACGGTTAATAGCCGTCCCTGTATTTGGGGACGGTTTTTTTGTATTCAGATTTAAATTTTATTCAATCAGCTTAATTTTAGTTAATCAAATGTATTTTATAACAGGAGGAATTGTTATGATTATTGTAATGGCACCAAATTCAACTCAGGCAGAGCTGGACAACGTTATCAGCAAGGTAAAGTCACAGGGATTGGATGTCCATCTGTCCAAGGGCACAAGCCGTACCATCGTAGGGGTTATCGGCGACAAGGCTGCTATCGGCCAGCTGGAGATGCAGCATCTTAGCGGTGTGGAGAAGACTGTCCGCATCACTGAAAAATACAAGCTGGTCAGCCGTGAATTCAAGAGAAACAATACCGTCATCAACGTTGGTGGCGTGGAAATCGGCGGCAGCAAGCCTATTGTCATGGCCGGACCTTGTGCTGTTGAAAGCATGGAACAGCTTATGGAATCCGCTACTGCCGTTGCCAAGGCAGGCGCTCAGTTCCTGCGGGGCGGTGCCTTCAAGCCGCGCACTTCCCCTTACGATTTTCAGGGCCTGGCAGAAGAGGGACTTCAGATGCTGAGGGAGGCCGCTGACAAAAACGGTCTGAAGGTTGTTACGGAGGTCGTGGACCAGCGCTCCATTGAAACCGTTGCCAGATATGCCGACATACTGCAGATTGGCGCCCGCAACATGCAGAACTTCCAGCTTTTGAAGGAGGTTGGCCGCGCTGGCAGGCCTGTTATGCTGAAGCGTGGCCTTTGTGCCACCATCAAGGAATGGCTCAATGCCGCCGAGTACATCATGAGCGAGGGCTGTGATGACGTAATCTTTTGTGAGCGCGGTATCCGCACCTATGAAACCTACACCAGAAACACACTGGACTTGAGTGCGGTAGCGGCTATCAAGGAGCTTTCCCACCTGCCAATCGTGGTTGACCCTAGCCATGGCACCGGCCGCCGCAGCATGGTGCGCCCGATGGCCATCGCCGCCATTGCCGCCGGTGCAGACGGTCTGATTATTGAGGTTCACCCGCATCCGGAGGTGGCCCTCTCCGACGGCGAGCAGTCGCTTACCCCTGCTGATTTTGAAGAGGTTATGGCAGATATCAAGCGTGTCGCTTCTATGCTAAGAGGTGAAAACTGATGGCAAAGTTAAGACTGGCCATCATCGGGGTGGGATTGATTGGCGGTTCCCTGGGGCTGTGCCTCAAGGACAAGCTGGGAGATGCCGTGTATATAACTGGCATGTGTCGCACTCAGAGGTCCATGGAAAGGTCTGTGGAGCTGGGGGCTGTGGATTTTGCTTCGGATGACCCGGCGGAGGTGGTCAGGGAGGCAGATATTATTTTTCTGAGTACGCCTGTATTGCAGATGGTGCCTATGGTGCAGAAGCTGCTGCCGTTTATGAAGCCGGGGGCGATTATAACCGACGCCGGCAGCACCAAGCAGTATGTGTGGAACGGACTGAGGGAAATCCTGCCGCCTGATGTCTATTATGTTCCTGGACATCCTATGACGGGCCGGGAAAAGAGCGGTGTAGATGCCGCCCAGAAGGATTTGTTTGTCAATAAATGCTATGTTATCGTGGAAAATGAAGGCGTGCCGAAGGAGGCTTATGAGCAGATATGCAGTCTGGTCAGGATGACGGGAGCAAACCTTACCACGCTGGACATTGCCAAGCATGACCGCTGTGCTTCTGTTATCAGCCACATTCCCCATGTGACGGCGGCGGCGCTGGTGACGCTTCTGAACAGGAGCCACGGTGACAAGGAGGCCTGCCTGAAGCTGGCAGGCGGCGGCTTCAAGGACACGACGCGCATCGCTTCCTCCAACGCCGATATGTGGGCTGATATCTGCATGACAAACAGCGAGGCAATAGTCAACCATATCAGGATCCTGCAGGGCATTCTTGGTGAGGTGGCAGAGGCCATCGAAAACCGGGACAGGGATGCGCTGTATGAGTATTTTGCCGAGTCGAAAAAGCGTCGGGACAGCATTTTGGAGCAGACCCGCAATATGTACGAGCTGATTTAAATGATATGCATAGTAAGATACACGCTGCCAGAGGTGGTTTTATGAAAAATTAAGGCAGAAATAAAGCCATAAGAGGTAGGTATATAATTATTTTCAAAAAAACATGCTCGAGGCCATGTATTACAAGGC
>CAMFES010000108.1 GCA_945949525.1 uncultured Veillonellaceae bacterium | reverse complement strand
CTTATTGCATTGTTTAGTTTTCAAGGAACACTGCCTTCCCCTTTGTAAGAAACCTATAAAGGCTTTGTAAGCTCTCTGTAAGGCTTCCGTGCGGGTCAGCTTTTATATAATATCTCAATCTGCTCAACTTGTCAAGAACTTTTTGAAATATTTTTTGCGGTCAACTTAACGAATCATTTATCAGACGTTCAGTAAGCTTTTCACATTTGTCACATCTCAGCGACAACGATGTATATATTACACGAAAACTGACAATGTGTCAACACTTTTTAACATTTTTTTGCAAAAATTATTTTCCCCTTTTATCTTATGACCATAAAGCAGCAATATCCTTATTCCAGTCCAGGGAAATGCCCTCCTCAAGATTCCAGCAAAAGAAATTTTGCAAATTCTTGCAAGTATAGCAGGAAATCTGAAACTTGTAGCGAATTGTTTATAATAACAAAATTTTTATGCACTACTACTTTTTTGGTGGGAAGGACGAACAGGGGGATATGTATGGCAAACAACGAACTTGACAATGTAACCTTGCGGGATTTATTTGATTTGGAGTTCCTGCAGGAATTTCAGGATACCTTTGCAGAAATAGCCGGTATTGCCGCTATTACTGTAGACCTGGAGGGAAATCCCGTTACCAGGCCTACGAACTTTACAGATTTCTGCATGCATTATAACAGAGGCTGCACCAGAGGCAACGAGCGCTGCATGAAATGCGACCGTGAGGGCGGCGCACAGGCTGCCCAGACCGGCAGGCCTGCTGTGTACGAATGTCATGCGGGGTTGATGGATTTCGGCGTGCCAATTATGCTCCAGGGACGCCAGATAGGCTCCATTCTCGGTGGTCAGGCCATCACCTCAGATATCGACGAAGCAAAATTCCGCCGCTACGCCGAGGAACTGGGACTCAATCCTGACGACTACCTGACAGCCGCCAAAAAGGCAAACCGGATTTCCAAGGAAAAGCTGCAAAAGACAGCTGACGCATTTTATCTTTTCGCCAAGAAGCTCTCCGACATGGGATATGAACGCTATCGCTTCCAGAAGCTGCGCGGCATGTCCGAGGATGTAAACGAGAGCGTCAGCCAGGCCATGCGGGCTATGGAGGCACTAGATACCTCCGCCGGCAACGTGGATAGAAACCAGCGGGAACTCAGCGAGGAAATCCGCAATGTAGAGGAAATCACAGGCAAAATCCACGGCTTTACCGAGCTTATTAAGAATATCGCCAAGCAGACCAGGCTTCTGGGCCTGAACGCCTCCATCGAGGCGGCCCGTGCCGGCGCAGCGGGAGCAGGCTTCGGTGTGGTGGCGGAGGAAATCGGCAAGCTTGCCACCAACTCCAGCGAAACCGTAGAAAACATCCAGCAGTTCATGTCTGCCATCAACGAATCCGTGGAAAAGACTGTTATAAAGAGCAAAAATACATCCGCTATTGTGGAAGACCAGACCAAGGCCATTATTGATACCACCGAGAGCCTCAGCGGTGTAGCCGATGTAGCCAAGTATCTGTATGATATGACACATCACAAATAACAGCCTCCCGCCAGGGATATATTTTCTATTGTACAGACAGCAAAATAAACGCCAAAAAACGCTCGACAGCATAGACCATCCAGCTATGCCATCGAGCGTTTTCTCATATCCGCCTAATCTGTTCTTCCTTTATATTTCCTTGTACACCCGGGGTACCCTGGCACTCAGCATGCAGGGCAGCTCATAATTAATTGTTCCCAGCCACCCGGCCGCCTCGTCCATAGTCAGCTGCGGTGAGCCGTACAGGGTCACTACATCCCCCTGCCTGATGCCCGGAATATCCGTCACATCCACCATGCACTGATCCATGCAGATACGTCCGGCAATAGGAGCCCGCTGTCCGTGAAAATCAACCTGCGCCTTGCCGCTGAACATCCTGGTATAGCCATCCGCATACCCCAGCGGCAAGGTGCCAATCCTGCTTTCCCGCTGTGCTGTAAATGTACAGCCATAGCTGATGGATTCCCCCGGATGCAAATCCTTCAGATAAACCAGCCTTGCCTTCAGCTCCATGACAGGCTGTAAATCAATAACGTGCTTCACTTCAGCCGACGGCCACAAGCCGTAAAGAATGATGCCGGCCCGCACCATGTCAAAATGCGCCTCCGGCATTTCCAGCAGAGCTGCCGAGTTGGCGATGTGCTTGATCGGAATCTCCACACCTGCATCCTGCACCCTGCTGATTGCCAGCTTGAAGGCATCCAGCTGTTTGTAGGCAAAGGTCTTGTCCTCCGCATCTGCCAGGGCAAAATGAGAAAACATGCCCTCCAGCTCGATGCCCGGCATGCTGCTGATGCCCCTGGCAAACTCCCCTGCCAGCTCAGGGCGTACTCCGATGCGGCTCATGCCGGTATCTACCGCCAGATGCACCTTTACCAGCTTATTCCTTTTAACGGCCTCGGCAGAAAGGCATTTGGCCTGCTCAACAGTAAACACCACCTGGGTAATGCCATAGTCCACAATTGTACCGGATTCCTCCACAGGCGTAGCTCCCAGAATGAGAATAGGTGTCACAAAACCGGCTTCCCGCAGGGACACAGCCTCGCTGAGTACAGCCACTGCCAGATAATCGGCACCCTGCTCCACAGCCTTTCTCGCTACGGCTACAGCGCCATGGCCATAGGCATCCGCCTTGACTACTGCACACCATTTTGCATTGTTGTGTATACAGCTCCTGATATTTTTGATGTTATTTTCCAACGCCTTGAGATTTATCTCTGCCCATACTGCCCGTTTTGGCATTTTCCGCTCCCCCTTAGAAATTTTCAGCTGCACAAAATTGCAATAAACAAAGAGGCCCTGCCGCAAGCAGCACAAGCCCCTTTACCCTTCATATCAAATTAGAGATTTTTGATGACCTCGACGCCACCCATGTACGGCACCAAGGCCTTTGGCACAACAACAGAGCCATCAGCCTGCTGATAATTCTCCAGAATTGCCGCAAAGGTACGGCCTACAGCCAGTCCGGAACCGTTCAGGGTATGCACAAACTCCGGCTTGCCCTTCTGCTCCCGGCGGAACTTGATGCCTGCACGGCGGGCCTGGAAATCCAGGCAGTTGGAGCAGGAAGAAATCTCACGATAGGTATTCTGTGCCGGCATCCACACCTCAATATCATAGGTCTTGGCAGAGGTAAAGCCCATATCACCGGTACACAAAGTAATAACACGATAAGGAAGCTCCAAAATCCTCAGAACATCCTCCGCATCATTGACCATCTTTTCCAGCTCATCCCAGGAGTCCTCCGGCTTGGAAAACTTGATAAGCTCCACCTTGTTGAACTGGTGCTGACGAATAAGGCCACGGGTATCGCGCCCTGCACTGCCAGCCTCCGCACGATAGCAGGCGGTATAGGCACAGTAATACTCCGGCAGCTGTGCTGCGTCCAGAATCTCCTCACGATGATAGTTTGTTGTAGGCACCTCGGCTGTTGGCACCATATAATAATCCGTTCCCTCTACCTTGAACATGTCCTCGGCAAACTTCGGCAGCTGACCGGTACCAATCATGCTATTGGTGTTGACCATGCAAGGTGCCAGCATTTCCGTATAGCCGTGCTTGTTGGCATGCAAATCCATCATGAAGTTAATCAGGGCACGCTCAAGACGGGCACCCATGCCCTTGTAGAAGGTGAACCTTGCACCGGTAACCTTGGCAGCACGCTCCGCATCAATAATATCCAATGCCTCACCGATATCCCAGTGAGCCTTCGGCTCAAAGTCGAACCTGGTCGGCTCCATGAAACGGCGTACCTCCGGATTGTCATTCTCATCCACGCCCACAGGAACATCCTCCTTCGGCATGTTAGGAATGCTCAGCATAATGCTGCGAAGCTCCGTTTCCACCTGCTTCAGCTCTGCATCGAGGGCATCTATTTTCTCGCCCACCTGGCGCATTTCAGCAAAAACAGCATCCGTATTCTCGCCGTTTTTCTTCATCTGGCCAACCTGCTTGGAAACAGTATTGCGCTGATTCTTCAGCACCTCAACCTCGCTGAGAATTGCACGGCGCTTTTCTTCTAATTCTTTAAAGCCGTCCAAGGAAAGTTTATTCTGACGATTGTTCAGCATAGTCTGAACAGCATCAAGATTCTCTCTGACAAATTTAATATCTAACAAACTGTTCGCCCCCACAAATTTTGGCTTTGCCAATTTATCTATATCGAATCTATTATACTTGATATTTCGCAATTTGTAAAAAAATTATAGCTAAATTCTCATTTCAAAATGCCTTCCCTTGGACTTGTCCTCCTTCGGGGCAGTCATCGGCTGAACGGCACCCCGAAGAGTGCCCTTCTGACCATTATCTACCGGTTCCGAAGGGGAACTTGCCTGCCGCGCCCCGCTTTTCGGCTTTTTAAGGCCATCCTCCTTAGCAAGATTTCTCAGTGTAAAGGTAATAAAGGCCGCCACAAAAACAATAATCAAGGGCAGAAAGGTCATAAAGGAAAAATTGCTGCCGGATAGCGGCCAGGGAGCATCCGTCCTCACCGCAGCCTCCGCCTGCTGCTGACTGCCATCCTCCTCTCCCAGCATCCGCTGCACAGCTGCCTGCCGTGCCTGCTGGGCCACCTCCGCTGCCGCCGCATCGCTGCTGTCCTTGTCGGGGGCAGGCTTCTCGGCAGCCTTGCCCTGCTCCGTCCCCGATGGCTGCTGCCCCGTCGGCACAGTCTGTACCACGTTGCTTTCCGGGCTGTCACCGTTCCTGATGGCATCCTGACCGGGAGGATTGATGGTTATATGCACACCGAAGCCGCGCCCCGTATCATACCCATTGGCAGCACCGGCCTCCTGCCCGGCAGCACTATCCTGGGGGCTATTTTGCCTTGCCCCTGGCACTACAGGCGGTGTTGGCGGCGTCGGTGCCGTTGGAGCCGTCAAAGCCATAGTATCACTGTCCCTCACCCTGCATATCTTTCACCACATTTACATGCCGTTCACATACCATTTGCATCACTCATTTGGCCCGTCCGGGTCGCAGCGCTTGCAAGGGCTGTAGCCCTCCGCCCTGGCAGCCTCATTGGACTCGAACCTGATGCCGCCGCCATGAGTCTGCTGCAGCTTCGGACAGCCCGGCCTGTGGTAAAAGCCAGTATAGTGATCTCCCATGCGATAGGTTTCCGTGCGGGAAATATCCTTGAAATCATTCTCCACCGAGGAAGAATACATATTGTAGGCTATGGCCAGAATGGCAGCAATCACCACTACACCTATACCCTTCAACACATTTGCATTCATAAAAACGCCTCCCTGATATATTTTCGTCCTATTATACCATATTAAAGCCTATAAAAACATCCCCACCTGACAACAGATGGGGATGCAAGAAATATTCAACTTTTAGCCATTAGTCAAACAACAGGAAATAAGATTAAGCCACACCCAGAGCGCGAGCTACAACAGCAGCTACCAGAGCGCCAGCCATAGGAGCGATACATGGAACCCAAGCATAACCCCAGTTGCCGTCACCCTTGTTAGGAATAGGGAGAATTGCGAAAGCAATACGAGGACCAAGGTCACGAGCCATGTTCATAGCATAACCGGAGCAGCCGCCCAGGGAAAGACCGATTGC
>CAMFES010000107.1 GCA_945949525.1 uncultured Veillonellaceae bacterium | reverse complement strand
AACATAGATTTCACAAGGCTTTACGGGTGCTCAGCACCTGCGAAGTTTGAGTTATTTGTTATGCCCAGTTTCTTCACCACCAGCTGCCTGGTTACCACCCTGCATATAATGGTTGCAAAAAACACAAAAATAATCATCAAGCAGACAACTGCAAATATTTTTCCTGATTTTCTACTGTACTCCTTCATATTTGGCCATCCTCCTCTTAAAAGTTAAAATAGATGAACGGACTATAGGAGCCGCTGACTATCCTGACTATCGAAAACACAAACACAACCAGCAAGCAGACATCCCTTACCCATATATAAGAGGTCTTGGACAGCCTTGTAAAAAAATTGTTAATCATTGCCATGCTACCTGTCACAGCAATTATCAAAATAACGTAGCAACCTGATATTTGAGTAATAAATACATCATCCAGCAAGCAATTCCCCCACACACCCAGCATACTGCCAATATATTCAACTCCTGCAGACAGACTATCCGCGCGGAAAATAACCCAGGCCATAATAATTACCACCAAGGTATATCCCCTCGTAAATACCCCCGCCTTTTTGTCCAGCCTCATTATTTTTTCCCACAGCAACACCACAAGATAAATAAGTCCCCAGACTATAAAAGTCCAATTAGCTCCATGCCATATACCTGTCAGCAACCATACTACAGAAAAATTGAAGGCCCAGCGCAACCTCCCTACCTTATTGCCACCTAAAGGTATATACACATAATCCCTGAACCATGAACTCAAAGAAATATGCCATCTTCGCCAGAAATCTGTTACAGATTTCGCCATGTAGGGATAATTGAAATTTTCGGCAAAATCAAAGCCAAACATTTTGCCCAATCCAATCGCCATATCAGAATAGCCGGAAAAATCGAAATAAATCTGCAATGTATAAGCCACGGCCCCCAGCCATGCTGACAGTACAGACAACTCCGTGCCACCTCTAAAGCACATATCGGCAACCACAGCCAGATAATCTGCAATCAAAACCTTTTTGCCCAAGCCTATAACAAACCTTTGCAACCCTGCTGTAAATTTCAAAAACGACTCACGCCTGTAATCCAGCTGTCTGGCTATATAATCATAACGAACAATCGGCCCTGCTATTAGCTGGGGAAACAACGCAACATAAAGACCTGCCTTCAAGGGATTGCGTTGTGGTTCTGCCTTGCCATAATAGATATCAAACAAATAAGACATCAACTGAAATGTAAAAAATGAAATACCTATCGGCAAAGCTATCGAAAGCTGTGTATCCTGCTTTCCCCACAACAGCTGCCACTCCCCCAAGGCAAATGTCAAATATTTAAACACAAATAGTACCGCTACATGATACACTGTCCCCATAGCCAGCACCGCCTTGCTTTTGCCGGGAATTATGTGTAGCCCTATAAACCAGGTTATTCCAATGGAGAATATCATCAGAAATACAAAAACAGGCTCCCCCCACGCATAAAAGAGCAGGCTGGCCAGCAATAAAAATACATTCCTGAAGCCCCTGCCAGTAAAAACCGGATTATAATATATCAGCAACACAACCGGTAAAAATAGAAATAAAAATATCGTTGACGAAAATACCAAATTAATCTGCCTCCATGCCATTTTGATTGGTTGCGAAAAAATAGTTTTCCACAATCGTCTTATATGATAGCACAACCGCCCCCCCTAGCAAGACATTAAGCAGATTAATAAGCTTTCACAGATAAGATGTAAAAAATATCAAAAAATAAGGTGCAGGCAATATCCTGACACCATCTGTTCATGCGTCAGTTATTGCCTGCACCATATATTACATGCATTTACATGTATTGCATTTTACTTTATTTGATTTATATCTTATAGCTTACTTCGCCATCATCTTGGCAATCTTGTTAGCGAAATCCACAGGGTTCTCAGGCATGATGCCCTCGATAATCAAGGCCTGGGTATAGAGCAAATCGCAGTAATCCTTGAAGTCTGCATCCTCCTTGCCGTTGGCGTGGAGAATCTGCAGCTTGCTGAACAGGTCATGCTTCGGATTGATTTCCAGTATCCGCTTTGCCTTGAACATAGGGTTGTCCATAGCGGCAAAGGTATGCTCCATGGAAAGGCTAGGCCCCATGGCATCAGCCACCAGGCACACAGCGCCGGACTTCAGGCGGGAGCTGATTTTAACCTCCGCAACCTTGTCACCCAGCACCTCCTTGATGTCCTTAACCAGATCATCGTTGTTCTTGGCGATTTCCTCGGTCTCCTTCTTGGCCTCCTTGGACTCGGCATCATCCAAATCCAGATCGCCGCGGCTGATGGACTGGAACTCCTTGTCGCTGTAGGTGCGGATGGTTTCGATAGCAAACTCGTCCACAGGGTCCAGCAGATAGAGAACCTCCAGCCCCTTCTCCTTCAGAAGCTCCATCTGCGGCAGCTTTTCAATGGTAGCCTTGTCAGTGCCTGTAGCATAATAAATCTTCTTCTGGCTCTCAGGCATGCGCTCCACATACTCCTTGAGGGAAACCTCCTTGCCCTCCTTGGAAGAAGCGAACAGCAGCAGCTCCTTCAGCTTGTCAATCACGTTGCTGCCGGTGTACATGCTGTTGTAAATACCAATCTTCAGGGACTTACCAAACTCCTGCCAGAACTTTTCGTACTTCTCACGGTCATTCTTCAGCATGCGCTCCAAAGCCTTGAGGATGGTCTTTTCCAGATTCTTGCCGATGGTCTTCAGCTCGCGGCTCTGCTGGAGCAGCTCACGGGAAATGTTCAAGGACAAATCAGGGGAATCCACCAGACCCTTTACAAAGCGCAGGTAGTCAGGCAGCAAATCCTTGCACTTATCCATGATGAACACGTGACGGGAATACAGCTGCACACCAGGCTCATAATCAGTATGATACAGGTTGAACGGAGCCTTGGCAGGAATGTACAGCAGGGATGTATACTCTACGCCGCCCTCTGCCTTGTTGTGGAAGACCTCCATCGGCTCCTCCCACTCATGGAACTGGTTCTTGATGAACTCATTATATTCTTCCTTGGTGATATCGTTCTTGCTCTTGGTCCACAGCGGCTGCATGGAGTTGAGGGTTTTCAGCTCAATCTTCTTGATTTTCTCTGCACCCTCGATGATCTTGCCCTCATCGTCGCGAGGCATTTCCTCGGTCTCAAAATTCATCTTAATCGGGTAACGCACATAGTCAGAATACTTCTTTACCAGATTCTGGATATTCCAGGTGTCGGTGAAGTTCTCCTCCGCCTCATCCCCGTAGAAATCCTTGCCGAGAGTAATGGTGATGGTGGTACCGCGGCTTTCCTTCTCGCAATCCTCCAATGTATAGGAGCCATCGCCGTTGGACTCCCAGCGAACTGCCTCGCTGGTGCCTGCCTTGCGGGTGGTGATGGTAACCTTCTCTGCCACCATGAAGGCAGAATAGAAGCCTACGCCGAACTGGCCAATCATTTCCTTGTCAGTCAGCGCCGCATTGTTTTCCTTGGCCTTCTGCAGCTGCTCCAGAAACGCCTTGGTGCCGGACTTGGCAATGGTGCCGATATTCTCTACCACCTCGTCCTTGGTCATGCCGATACCGTTATCGGAAATGGTCAGGGTGTGGCTGTCCTTGTCAGGCACCAGGAAAATCTCATAATCCTCGTTGCCCTCCAGAATATCGCGGTTCTGCAGGGACTCAAAATGCAGCTTGTCAATAGCGTCAGAAGCGTTGGAAATCAGCTCGCGGAGAAAAATCTCGTGATTGGTATAAATGCTGTGAATCATCAGATTCAGCAGCTCTTTGGTTTCTGCCTGAAATTCATGGGTTGTCTTTGCCATAGAAAATTATCTCCTTTTTATGTAAATTTACTTTAAACAAATTGCTGCAGCCTGCCGGTAGATAAGCATGCACCGCCTACCAGACATGGCACAGGCATAATATGCACTGCCCTGCGGCACAATGTACACTGCCTGTTAGCACTCTTGCATGGTGAGTGCCAAGCTACAAAAGTATAATACATCAAAAAGTCAAAAAAATCAATAGGCAAAGTAAAAAAACTGCCGCATCCGTATTGCACGGACACGGCAGCATTATACAGCTTGATATGTACCCTCTTTACAGAACAATTCAGTAAGGAGGGTTACTTTTTAGGATTTTTTTCCGCATCGACCTTTGCCTTGTCATAGCCGGAGGTAGGCCACTGCTGCAGGGTGTAAAGGCCCGCATTCATGAACTCATTGACGTTTTTCTGGGTCAGGCCCTTTTCCTCAATCAGCCCCAGCACGAAATGGCCGCCGTACTGGCCCGGCACGAACAGCTTCATCATCTGGTTCTCCGCCACAGCCACGGAGTCCATCACGCCGTCGCCGTCACTGTCCACCTCGACCTCGGTTGCCGTAGGGCCGCAGATGCCGTAGCGGCTGCCCTCGGCCTCACTGCCATCATCGTTGCGGTTCGGAATCTCTACAATCTGAGCATAGGCCAGGCCGTAGGTAGCGGCAAACTCCTGCAGGAACGGCTTTGCCTCCTCCTCGGACATGGTGCCGATATTCTCAGGAATCACCTTGTCATCATAGCCGTTGATGCAGACAATCCACCCCTTCCTTATATTGTCGTAGGTGCCGGAAAAAAGCAGAACCTCGCCCTTGTCCCCCGGATTGTAGGCACTGGCAGGAATTACCTTCGGCTGCACCGGGCAGAGTATGCTATAGCCATAGCGGGCACTGGTATGCTTGTAGGTAAATACCACCTTTTCCTGCTGTGTCTGGGGAGCCAGCTCCCCCTGTGCCGCCGCTTCTTCCGCACCGGCCACTCCCGGCACAGTTCCCAGCAGCAGGGATGCCGCACACACAGACAATAATCCATTCAAAAAATATTTTTTCACGTTCATATTTACGCCTCTCTTTCAGCTATATTCAGCAATATTCAGCTACATCCAACAATATTTAACAACGAGTATATTTATACCTTCATTACATGAAAAATTAATGACAAACACGTTAAAATCAGATTAGAATTAACAGGCTCTCAATGACTTGCCAGTGATTTACCAATTATTTGCCGGACTGATACAGCCTGCTCACTGCACCAGCTCGCCTACCAAATCCTCGGTAAAGCCCTGCAGAATCCTCACCTTCACCATATCGCCCACCTGGCTTTCCCTGTCATCCTCAATGTAGATGCTGTCATCCACATCATCCGCCTGACGGTAGGAGCGGCCATAAGGCATGCCATCCTCTGTATGACCTTCCACCAGAACCTCCAGCACCTGCCCCTCCAGCGCCTCATTCAGCTGCTGGGAAATCAGGCTCTGGACGGCCTTCAGGTCATGATAGCGGTCCTGCATGACCTCCTCCGGCACCTGGCCGTCCATTTCGGCTGCCGCCGTATCCTCTTCCCGCGAGTATGTAAAGATGCCCACATGGTCAAACCTCTGCTGCTGCAAAAACTCCTTCAGCTCCTGATACTGGGCATCGGTTTCCCCAGGAAAGCCCACAATAAACGTGGAACGTATCACAACGCCCGGAATCCTCTTTCGCAGCTTCTGCAAAAGGGTCGTTATCTCCGCCTTGGTATCAGGGCGATGCATGGCCCGCAGGATTGCATCATTGGCGTGCTGCAAAGGAATATCCACGTATTTCACCAGCTTTTCCTCGCTGGCAATCACCTCAATCAGCTCATCCGTAAAGAAT
>CAMFES010000106.1 GCA_945949525.1 uncultured Veillonellaceae bacterium | reverse complement strand
GGCAGCACCATCAATATTTTTCCCGTCAAATAGCTTGCCAAAAGCGACAAAATACTAACAATTATGTACTTTGGATAAGTTGGCAAATCAATGGACAAAAATCCCCAGGCTATCAGCATCACCAGCCCCATATGAGTATAGTACATGTTGTAGCTGTTGGCAGCCAGCTCCCCCAGGATGCCGTTGGTATAATCCAGCTTGGACTGGAAAATCGCCAGCAAACCGAAAACAGCTGACAGCAGGAACAGCACATGGATTGCTGCCTTCACCAGCATATACTGCTCCGGGCTGGCTGCCGTAGGTGCACCCATAGTGGTGTAGAACAGGTAGGCAATACTGGTCACAATAAAGGCAGGCAGCCATTTTGTTGGATCAGCCTTGTAGCCTCCCTCCACGAACCACTGGTGCCGCCAGGCGTAAGCCCCCAGGAAGAAATACAGCGGATAGAAGGAGATGCGGGTAGGCTGATACACCAGAACCGGCCAGATATTGCACCACAGGTCATAGTTGCCATTAACGTAGAAGTAAGCGGCCGCCGTGAAGATGTAGCAGAGGACAGCAAAGCCTACGAACAGCTTCGGGCCCGGTATGGAAATCCCCTGTCGTTCCTTGAAGGACGGCATGATCTTGCAGAACAGGAACAAGGCAATGTAAAGATAGGTCATCATCCCCAGGAACCAGTACTGCACATGGCTGAAGCATGGGCCGAACACAAACAGCTTGAAAAGATAATCGTTGACATAATCCATCGGCACGCCACGGCTGGCAAACATGATGTAGGTTACCGGCGGTGCCAGCAGGATAACACCTGCTATCCATGGCAGGACGATGCGCAGAAGCTTGCTTTTCCAGAACTGCGCCCCGGTCTGCTTGGACAGGGACATGATGCCGAAATAGCCGGAGATAAAGAACATCACCGGCATGATGAAGATGTCTGCCCAGAGGACGAACAGGGTAAAGGCAAACTTCGGATCCGCCTTGTCCACCGTGTACCACCATTCAGGTGCATAGGCCATGTAGCACATGGATGCGTGGAAGACAATCATCAGGCAGACGATGAATGTCTTGAGATTGTCCAGAAAGAATATACGCCTTTTCTTCTCCAATTTTATACCCCCTAGAATAAAATTTATGTGATATTTTATGATATGATAGTACGATATGTAAGCATGATATGTCAGCGGCATGGCAGTACCCACGAAAACACGCTCTCGCTCATCATCGCGCCTCGCGCTTCTAAGCTCCTGCTTCGCTTACGCTCGCACTCGCTAAGAAGCAAGGCGCGACAAAGGTTTTCTTTGGGTACATGCCATACCGCTTTTGTTCGTGCCAACAACACCATTACATCGTATACCTGTTAAGCATAAGCCTTGCCCTAATGCAAAATATTACGTACACAAATGCTGATAACACTGCATCAGATGCTTTTTTGCTTCTGACGGCGCTCATAGATGATGAAGCCCACCACCATCACAACTGCCAAGACCAGTGAAAATACTAAACGATGGGGGTTTTCACTGGCAGTCACTGCATCGTGGCCTATCATGGCTTCGATGGCAGTGGATGGCAGCTTGCCGATAAGGGCGGCGATGGTGAAGTCCCGGAAGGACATCCTGCTGACAGCTCCCAGGGCGTTCAGCAGCCCTGACGGCAGGTAGGGAATGATGCGGGCAATAAGCATGACCTTGAAGCCCTGACTGCCACTTAGCTCATCAATCCTCTGCAGGGACTTGTGCTTTGATATGACATCCTCCGCCGCATCCCGGAAAAGGAACCTGAGCAGCACGAAACTCAGTGCCACCCCCACAGTTTCCGCAATCCACGCTAATAAGATTCCCGGCACGATGCCGAAAATCAGGGCATTGGCAGAGGAAAAAATCATGGCCGGCGGAAAGCCTATGGCGTTGACGCACAGCACCAGAAAGAAGCTGAACACCATGGCCCAGGCTCCAAAGGAATTGATATATGCCGCCACCCGGTGCATATCGCCGCTGAGGCACACATCCCACAGCTCCCCGAAAAAGGACGGGTTCAACAGGTAGATAACGCCAAACAGCAGGCAAAGTGCCGCCACCGCGCCAAGCTTTATCGGCAAAGTAGATTTTGACATTTTCATAGACTAAAAGCTCCTAACACAACCATACAAAATACAATCATGTAGAATATTATAGCATAATACGTTCATTATGTCTTTATGCCGCCATCTCTAAAACACAATAAACTATTCCGGATTTTTTGTCAATCTGTGTAAAATTTACATAATGCCCCATAAAAAGATTGACTAAGATGCATTTGTGGTAGTAATATTTTTATGGCAAATTTTTATTTCAATGATATTGCGAGGTGAAAACAATGGACGCAGGCCCTGAACCCCAGGACAAACCAAAATTTAATAGGGAGACTGTATCTATTGTCCCGCAGCATATACAGATTATGGCTATTGTGCAAATATAAGCGCGGCACCAAGTGCCGGGCGAAAACAATTGCCGGGCACATGGCAATTCTGCATGGCGATGGATAGAGTCTCCGTAACGAAAGGAGAACCATTACTATGCTGAAGATTTACAAATCTTTGGAAAGCGGACCTTTGCAGGAGCTTAGCCTGAAGACACTTGAAAGCGGTGCATGGATTAACATCGTAGACCCTACTCCCTATGAGCTGAAGGTGGTAGGCAATCTTACCGAGGTTGAGCCCGACTTTCTCCGCTCCGCACTGGATGACGAGGAGCGTTCCCATATTGACATTGAGGATGACAGCGTGATGATTTTGACCAACGTGCCGGTGGTGCGGGACGAGGGCAGCTACGACACCCTGCCTTTGGCCATCATCGTCACCGAGGAATATATCATCACCGTATGTCTGGAGGAAACCCCGGTGCTTTCCTATTTCAACGAAAAAAGCGCCCGCTTCTTCCGCACCTTCAAAAAGACGCGCTTCCTTTTCCAGATTCTCTACCGCAGTGCCACCTTCTATCTGCGCTACCTGCGCCAGATAAGCAAGCAGTCTGACGAGATAGAGAGCAAGCTGCGCCACTCCATGAAGAACCGGGAAATCCTGAAGCTTCTGGAGCTGCAGAAGGCGCTGACCTTCTTTAACGCCTCCCTGCGTTCCAACGGCGCCGTGCTGGAAAAGCTCATGCGGCTCCGCACCACCACCTCCATGCAGCCCATGCTGAAATACTATGAGGAGGATGAGGATTTGCTGGAGGATGTCATTATCGAGAACAAACAGGCGCGGGAAATGGTTGAGATGTACAGCAAAATTCTGGCACGGCTGGCGGATACCTTTTCCTCCATCATGTCCAACAATCTGAACCAGGTCATGAAATTCCTGGCAGCTGTAACCATCCTGCTGGCCATACCGACGGTTATTTCCAGCTTTTTCGGCATGAATGTGCCGGTGCCCATGTCGGAGAACTCCAACGGCTTCTTCTTCATCTGCGTGCTGGCTGGTTTCCTGGCTACGCTCTGCGGCATCCTGCTCTGGAAGCGGGACATGTTCTAGCTGAAGGTACACATAGTTTTTGATAAAAGGAGCGGTTTTATGATACCATTATCCTCTTCGGAGTTTCTCAAGGAGTTCACGATCTACGCCGACAAGGCACATGCTGAAAATCAGGCCCTTTTCATCCAGCGCGGCAACGACAAAAACCTCGTGGTGCTGCCCATGGATATGTACAACGACATGAAGCGGCAGATTTATGATCTGAAAAACGGAAAATAACCTCTACGGGCAAGACAAAGCTGTCAAGGTTATCAACCAAAGCAGCAAAACAAGTAATACAGACAAATACGGGCAATATTAAAGCCCCGTCCGGCACACCAACAGGTGTATCAGACGGGGCTTTTTGCTGATTTTTATTAACCTTTGCTAAGCTTTCTCAGCGATAATTCTTCTCCCATACATGCTGAGTATGCAGCAAATGCTCGGCCTTTTCGGAGAGCGGCTTCTCCAAAAACTCCTTATAAAGCTGCTGCACATGAGGGTTTTCGTGGGAGCGGCGCAGCTTGCGCTCCTTGTCCAGCTCATAGAGGCGCTCGCCACGCTGTGGCGCCCATTCAGCCTCCTCATGGATTGGCTGGCCGCCACCGCCTACGCAGCCTCCCGGACAGGCCATAACCTCAATGAAATCATACCTGGCCTCCCCGTTCTTGACCTGCTGAATCACCTCTTCCGCATTCTTCAGGCCGCTGACAACACAGGTCTTCAGAACCCTTCCGGCAATCTCAAACTCGGCCGTGCGTATGCCACCCAGATTGATGGCATTGTCACGCCCCTCGGTACGGGTATCGCGAACCGCCTTGAAGGCATCCTCGTCGGCTTCCTCCCCGGTTACCACCTTGTAAGCGGTGCGGAGGGCTGCCTCCATAACGCCGCCGGTAACGCCAAAGATGGCACCTGCACCGGTACCATCACCGATAGGCGAATCAAACGGCATTTCCTTCAAGCCCCGCGGGTCGATATGCTCCGCCCTGAGAAGGCGTACCATCTCACGGGTGGTAAGCACATAGTCCACATCCTGACAGCCGCTGGCCTGCATGGAGGCCAGTGCCGCTTCCCGCTTCTTGGACACGCACGGCATGATGGAAATCGAGCAGATATTTTCCGGCGCGATGCCGGTCTTTTCGGCAAAATAGGTCTTAATCAAGGCACCAAAAATCTGCTGAGGGCTCTTGGTAGTGGACAGGTTAGGCAAAAGCTCCGGATGATACATGGTAAGATAGGAAACCCAGCCCGGACAGCAGGAGGTAAACATCGGCATGTGCTTTTTCTCCAGCAGCCGCTCCAAAAGCTCATTGCCCTCCTCCATGATGGTCACATCTGCCGAAAAAACAGTGTCCAGCACGTAGTCAAAGCCGATGCGCTTCAGGGCCGCCACCAGCCTGCCCTCCGTATCAATCCCCGGCTCCATGTCCTTGCGCTCCAGCCAGGCGGTGCGAACTGCAGGAGCAATCTGCACCACGGTAACCTTGTCAGGGTCCGCCAATATATCATAGATAGCTGGCAAATCATTGCGCTCCTTCAGGGCACCTGTCGGACAATGGGTGATGCACTGGCCGCACAGGGTACACTTTGCCTGGGAAATCGGCATATTGTCCACAGTGCTAATATTGGTGTACGCGCCGGTATTCTGCACATCCCAGATATCACAGCCCTGTACCTTGCTGCAAATCTGAAGACAGCGCATGCATTTGATGCACTTCTTGGAATCACGAATCAGAGGGAAGCTGTCATCCCATGCCTGCTCCGTCACCTGACGCTCAAAGGGCAGGTCATAAATGCCCAGATGACCGGCAAGGGTCTGCAACGGACAGTTACCGGAGCGCACGCAGGTGGCGCACAGGCAGTCATGCTGGGACAAAATCAGCTCCACATTGGATTTTCTGACGCTCCTGGCCTTGGCAGAGTTGGTAAACACCACCATCCCCTCGCTGACAGGGGTGGAGCAGGCCGTAACCAGCTTGTCCTTGCCCTGGATTTCCACCACGCAGACCTTGCAGGCTGAAATCTCGTTTATCCCCTTCAAAAAGCAGAGATGCGGGATGTAAATCCCCAGCTTCTTGGCGGCTTCCATTATGGTGGTTCCTTCCTCTACAGAAAGGTCAATATTATCAATTTTCAAGTTTACCATCTAAGTCTGCGGCCTCCCTTCAGGGCAGAGAATCCATACTTATCACAGCGCAGGCACC
>CAMFES010000105.1 GCA_945949525.1 uncultured Veillonellaceae bacterium | reverse complement strand
GGCACTTCTCAGGAGCAGCATCGCCCTCATGAACATAACCGCAAATGGTGCATACAAACTTTTTCATAATCGTTTCCTCCTATATAATACACACATGATGTTTTTCATTGCCTCTCTACAGGCTCTATTATACTAATTCGACATGAATTTGAAAAATCCTGTTTTCAGGCAAAAAATTTTATTTTTACGGATTTTTCTCTAGTTTTCTGTCTTATACTTTATTTATTATTAATTTATAAAAAATAGTAACGGATAATAATTATCATATCATCTTATAGCTGAAATATTTGTGCATGTTGCACAAGTTTTTTGCTATAAGGACATATTTGTGATAAAATTCTATTTTGAAAAAGAATGTGTTTTTATGTGTGATTATCTGTAATCACGTTGATTGAACAGGAGCAGGAAAATGTTTCAATACAAATCTGATGCCCCGGAGAAAACAGCGGAGCTGGCCCGCAGGCTTGCCGATGTGCTGCAGCCGGGGACGGTTATCTGCCTTGACGGTGATCTGGGGGCGGGCAAGACGCTGTTTGTGCAAAATCTTGCGGCTGGTCTTGGAGTGAAGGGCGAGGTTACAAGCCCTACATTTAATCTGATGAATGTTTATGAGGATGGCAGGCTGCTGGTTTTTCATTTTGACCTGTATCGGCTGGAGCAGGAGTACGAGCTGGATGAAATCGGCTTTTATGACTATGCGGAGGCACCGGATGGCCTGGTGCTGATAGAGTGGGCGGAGAAATTTCCGGAGTGCTTGCCTGAGGAGCGCATAATGCTGCAGCTTCAGCGCACGGAGGTGGAAAATGAGCGGCTGCTCAGCTTTGAGCTATCAGGACATGCTTTGGAGAATGTTTATAAGGAGATGGAGAGGCTTTGCCAATTTTAGCGATAGACACGGCTACAATGGTGTCCAGTGTAGCTGTGGCAGATAAGGACAGGCTGTTAGCGGAGCTGACGGTACAGACAAGATTGACCCATTCGGAAACACTGCTTCCCCATGTTGAGCAGGTTTTGAAGATGGCCGGAGTGGAAAAGGCAGCGCTTGACGGCGTAGCGGTGAGCCTGGGGCCGGGGTCCTTTACAGGGCTGCGCATAGGACTGGCAGCCGCAAAGGCCATTGCTTATGGACTGGATATTCCTATATTTGGTATTCCCACTACGGAGGCGCTGGCCTGGCACTATCCTGTGCCGGGAGTGGCTGTTGTGCCTTTTATTGATGCTCAGAAGGGCAATGTATATAGTGCTGTTTATCAGTGGCAGGATGATGGCTTTGAGGAAATCAGCCCGGTTCAGGTCTATACGCTTCAGGGGGCACTGGAGCTGTGCGAGGCTCAGCCTGTCCATGTGCTGGCCGTAGGTGACATGGCTGTGAAGAGGCTGGCCGGGCGGGAGGACTTGCCGTCCAATGTGCAGGTGCCGCCGCCTCATGTGGTGATGCCGAGAGCCGCCAACGTGGCCATGGCCGGGCTGAAGCGCCTGGCGGCCGGTCAGGAGGATTCGGTCATGAATCTGGAGCCGGTCTATATCAGGCGTTCCGAGGCAGAGGTGCTGTGGGAAAAGCGGCAGGCTGCCGGTCAGGCCCAGAAGCAGGTGCAGTCATGAGTGGGATTGTGTTCCGCCGCATGGTACAGGCTGATGCTGACAGCGTGGCAAGAGTAGAAGCTGCCTGTATGCCGGTGCCCTGGTCGCGGCAGTCCTTCTGGGAGGAGGCCTCCCATACAGATGCCCATTATCTTTTGGCGGTGGATACGGAAAAGGATGACCTGATTGTAGCCTATGCAGGCTGCTGGGTTCTTGCCAATGAAGGACACATTACCAATGTGGCAGTGGAGCCGTCTTATCAGGGGATTGGCCTTGGCCGCAGGCTTATGGAGGAACTGATTGCCTATGTGAAGAGGCTGGGGGTTGATTCCATGACGCTGGAGGTGCGTCCTTCCAATGTGAGGGCCATAGGGCTTTATACCAGCCTTGGCTTTAAAAGTGTGGGGCAGAGGCCGAAATACTATACAAATCCCGTGGAAGCGGCTGAGATTATGTGGAATACCAGCCTGTAAGAAGGTGCAGCATCAGGAATGAGCGGCAGTGGCCGCGTTTTTGGGCTGGTCAGAATATGTTTATTGAAGTAGTTGGAGAGATTTATGGAAGATAAGATTACGCTTGCGATAGAATCAAGCTGTGACGAAACCTCGGCAGCCGTGCTGCGGGGGGGACGAGAGGTGTTGTCGCTGGTTATCTCTACCCAGATTCCCGTACATCAGAAGTTTGGCGGTGTGGTGCCGGAGATTGCTTCCCGCAAGCATATTGTGAATATTATGCCTGTTATTGATGAGGCATTGGAAAAAGCAGCTGTGAAGCTGGCTGATATTGACCAGGTAGCGGTGACCTACGGCCCGGGACTGGTGGGAGCGCTGCTGGTGGGAGTTTCCGCTGCCAAGGCACTGGCCTTTACATTGGGGGTGCCTCTGATTGGGGTCAACCATCTGGAGGGGCATATTTTTGCCAATTTTATCAGTCATCCTGATTTGAAGCCGCCATTTATGGCTCTTGTGGTGTCAGGCGGGCATACATCCCTGGTGCATGTGAAGGACTACAATTCCTTCAGGCTGATGGGGCAGACCAGGGATGATGCGGCAGGCGAGGCCTTTGACAAGGTGGCAAGGGTTATGGGGTTGCCGTACCCGGGCGGGCCGCAGATAGACAGGCTGGCGCAGGAGGGCAATCCCCATGCCATTGATTTTCCCAAGGCCTTGCAGGAAAAAGGAAATTATGAATTCAGCTTCAGCGGCTTGAAATCGGCTGTTCTCAATTATTTGAACAGCATGAAATGTAAGAAGCTGGAGATAAACAAGGCGGATGTGGCGGCGTCCTTTCAAAATACGGTCATTGAGGTGCTGATAGCCAAGGCTATGGATGCAGTGAAAGAGGCTGGTTGTGACACCTTGGTACTGGCCGGCGGCGTGGCGGCAAACAGCTCACTGGAGAGCCGTTTGCGGGCTGCGGCAGATGAGGAAGGGATTCGCTTCTGTTATCCTGATAAGCTGCTCTGCACGGATAATGCGGCGATGATTGGCTGTCGCGGATATTATCAGGCGCAGGCTGGCAGGTATGCGGATTTGTATCTTAACGCGGTGCCTGGACTGGCACTGACGGATTTGTGACGGGCAGTGTTTTGGGCAGGCAGTGTTTTTTAGCAGGGAGGCAGTGAAGGATTGCGTCTGGACAACAATGATGTATCAGGGATTAACAATGAAACTATTGCGGCAGTCTGCCGCAAATATACGAATCTGACGGCCATGCAGTCAGATATGCTGAAGCGGCTGGATGCGTGCCTGCCATTTATTGCAGATCTGGCTCATGCCTATCTGTATCTATATGTAAAGACGAAGGATGCCGCAAAGCTTTTGGTGTTGAAGCATTATCGTCCCCATACATTTTTTACAGATATAGAGCTGACGGGCGAAGGTGCGCTGGTTAATTCCGTTGAGGAGCCACTGATTACGGCTGCCTTTGAGAAAGGGAAGTTCATTCAGGGGCAACGGGAATGGCGGTTTGGCATCAATCTGGAAATGTATGTGTATCCTATCAAATCCGGCAATGAGGTGGTGGGGGTAGTGAGCATGGAAACAGGTCACAGCTATGCTTCCTCCAGCAACTATCATCAGCTGATGGATACGGCGGTGTTTCTTCTGGAACACGCCAAAAAGGGGCTGGACAGGGAGCAGTTCCGCACCATGTCACCGGGAACCGGCATTATCATTGCCGACCATAGCAACCGTATCGTCTTTGCCAATCTGTCAGCAACACGTATCTATAGGGCTTTGGGCATCACCAGCCTGATTGGCTGCCGTATGTCCGACAGGGAGCTGAGTGCCATGCTGCACAAGGAAACCATAGACAGCAGCCGCCCTTACGAGCGGGAGCTTCAGATTCGTGATATTGTGCTGGTGCAACGGGATATCAAGCTGGAAGAGGCTGGGGTACTGCAGCGGCGGATTATGCTGTTGTCAGATGTTTCGGAGCTGAGAAAAAAGGAGCGGGAAATCAAGATAAAGTCGGCGGTTATTCAGGAAATCCATCACAGGGTAAAGAATAATCTTCAGACGATTGCCAGTCTGCTCAGGCTTCAGGCGCGTCGTTCCAAGGTGCCGGAGGTAAAGTCCGCACTGCAGGAAAGCACTAATCGTATCCTGAGCATGTCCGTGGTGCATGAGTTTTTGTCCCAGCAGGATGCAGAGGAAATCAAGGTCATAGAGGTAACGCGGAATATTCTGAATACGGTGGCGCCCAATATGGTAGCCAGTGATTTTCAGCTGGAGCAGGTCTTTGAAGGTCCGGAGGTGATTCTGCCTTCCCGCACTGCCAGCAATCTGGCTGTTATCATCAATGAGCTGATTTTAAATTCCATAGAGCATGGCTTTGAGGGACGGAACCGGGGGCTGATCGGACTGCATACGGAAGAAACAGCAGAAGGTTATGTGCTGGAGCTGTATGATGACGGATGCGGCCTGCCTGCTGATTTTGATTTGACCAGAACCCGTTCTTTGGGCTTGCAGATTATCAGGACACTGGTGGCTGATGATATGGGCGGCGAGATAGAGCTGTTCAGCTGTCAGGGAACCCATGCGAAAATTACGATACCACGAAATCCAGAGGGAGGAGAATATTGAATGAAAGCCCTAAAAATTGTTATTGCCGATAATGAGTCTGTTATCCGCATGGATGTTAGAGAAATGCTGGAGGATGCAGGCCATGAGGTAGTGGGCGAGGCTGTAAATGGGACAAAGGCGGTGGAGTTGGCGAGAAAGCTAAAGCCTGACCTGTGTATTTTGGACATAAAGATGCCGGAGATGGATGGTATTACCGCCGCCAAGATTATTACGGAGGAAAAGCTTGCGCCGGTACTGCTTCTGACTGCCTTTAGCCAGAGCGATATGGTAAAGCGTGCCACCGATGCCGGCGTACTGGCATATCTGGTCAAGCCGGTGCAGGAAAGCAATCTTTTTCCGGCTATGGAGGTGGCTATTTCCCGTTATCAGGAAATGCACGAGCTGGAGGATGAGCTGTTTAAGGTAAAGGATACCCTGGCTATGCGCAAGACACTGGACCGTGCCAAGGGAATTCTCATGGATGCCCACGGGCTGACGGAGTCTGAGGCGTTCCGCCGCATCCAGCAGTACAGCATGGCCAAGCGCAAGACCATCAAGGAAGTGGCAGAGGCTATTATCCGGGCAGCAACAAAATAAAATTGGGAAATTTCAGTTTTCCGTAGTGCTTGTTTGTCACTTCGAGGAAATATGAAAGTTTTAGGGATTAGTGCAGGGGAGCTGTCAGGCAAATAATAGCAAATATCCATGGGCGGTTACTTTTTTACATTGTTGTGTATAGACTTACGGTCAGACCTTTTTATAGAGCATCAGGGCAGTACCATCGCAGGCACGCTCGCGCTACTATCCACGCCTAGCGGATGCTAAGTTCACGCTTCGCCTTCGGCTCGCGTATCACTAAGCACCGAGGCGCGTCTAAGTGCCATGCGAATGGTACATGCCCTGATACTCTTTACTAGGTCTGACACAAAACTTTCACAAATCTGCTTATAAAGTCAACCGCCCATTGCATTATCTGCCAACAGTTACACTCCTGCGACAGCTCCCCACCTACTTATCAGAAAGCTCTTATATTTGCTACGGTAACATAATAATACATTACGAAAAGACTGAAAAGGGGGGGCGGGAGGCTGACGAAACCTGTAATTGCCAACCGTTGTATAAACATCCAGTAACCTAC
>CAMFES010000104.1 GCA_945949525.1 uncultured Veillonellaceae bacterium | reverse complement strand
GTATATAATTATTTTCAAAAAAACATGCTCGAGGCCATGTATTACAAGGCTTCGAGCATTTTCTTCGCGGCAAAGTCGGGAAGCCGGGAAAAAGAAGTAATGTCTCATAGGCTGTTTGTGCTATAATAAGGCAGTGATGAGAAAACTGCGGAGGTTGTTTATGAATAGTAGGCGCAAGGAAAAGAATTCCAGCTTGAAAAAGTACATTGTGGCAGAGCGGTATGCCGGCATGACGCTGGAGGGGTATCTGAAAGAGGTTATGTCTGTATCGGCTCGTCAGCGGCAAAAGCTGTTTTTTAGCAGGGGAGTGTATGTAAACGGCGGCAGTGCCCATACCAAAAGATTGCTGAAGGCCGGTGATATGGTGGCAATACGCCAGTTCAAGGATACCGGCTATGGGGCAGTGCCGGAGGAGGGGGCTGTAGATGTACTCTATGAGGATGATGCGGTGATTGTGCTGAACAAGCCTGCAGGTGTGCTGGTGCATCCTGCAGGACAGACCAAATCCGGCACCCTGGCCAACTATCTGGCGAATTATTTCAGGCAGCAGGGCAGGGTGGTGACTGTCAGGGCACTGCATCGCCTGGACAGGGATACTACGGGATGCGTGCTTTTTGCCAAGACTGCGGAGGCTCAGGCAAGGCTGGAGGCCATGCTGGCATCAGGGCAGGTGCATCGGAAATATGCGGCGGTTGTCGTCGGTGATGCAGGCCTTTTGCGGGAAAGGTTTCCAGCGGGGGCAATTGACCTGCCCATTGGCAGAAATGCCCTGCAGCCCAATCGTCGTCAGGTGATGGAGGATGGCAAAAGAGCCGTTACCCGTTTTGAGGTGGTTAGTCAGGGCAGGAGCTGCAGTCTGCTGTCCCTGACGCTGGAAACGGGACGTACCCATCAGATACGTGTGCATCTGGCGCATGTGGGATATCCCGTGGCAGGTGACAGGATGTACGGCATCCGTAGCAGGGATATCGGCCGTCAGGCACTGCATGGGGCTGAGCTGGATTTTCTGCATCCCGTTACAGGGGAGAGGATTGCTGTCAAGGCCCCCTATCCACAGGATATGCAGAGGCTGATGGAGCTGGACGGAATAGGGACTGGTGACGGCAACGGATAATGGCAACGGATAACGGCAATAGTACACCGTAATAGCTGAAAGCAGATAGCGGCTGATGAGGACAGCTGCGATAGATAATTGAGGAGTGCATAAGCAACATGAATAATATAGACGAGCTGAAGACAGAGGATATTGTCGAGGGAGTTTTGGCCGAGTTTGCCAGGCTGGCGGAGATTCCACGTCCTTCGGGGCATGAGAAGGCGGTCAGCGATTATCTTTACAGGCTTTTTTCGGATATGGGCTGCCATGTGGTGCAGGATAGCGTAAACAACATTATTGCGGATATGGAGGCAACGGCAGACTGCGCCGGAAAGCCGCTGACCATCTTGCAGGCTCACATGGACATGGTGTGCGTGGCAGCAGAAGGGGTGGAGTTTGACCCTCTGACTGATGCTATCAGGCTGATACGGGAGGGAAATCTCCTGCATGCCGACGGCACCAGCCTGGGCGCTGATGATGGCATGGGCATAGCCATTATAGTGTACATCATGAAGAACCTTGCCAGCCATGGGCCTCTGCGGGCCGTGATTACAGTGGATGAGGAATGCGGCATGACCGGGGCGGAAAAGCTGGCGGCAGAGGTTTTTGAGGATGCGGATTACCTGATAAACTGCGATTCCGAGGACTGGGACCTTTTGACGGTGGGCAGTGCAGGCAGCGGGGATATAGCCTTCAGGAAAAATTTCTGCCCGATGCGCAGCAGCCTGCAGGGGCTGTACAGCCTGCGGGTGAGCGGACTGAAGGGGGGACATTCCGGTGAGGAAATCAACTGCGGCGGTGGCAATGCCATCAAGGCGGCGGCAGCCTGCCTGAACCTGTGGCGCAAAAAGGGACTGGCCTTTGATCTGGTCAGCCTGAATGGCGGCAGGGCGAAAAATGTGATTCCCAGCGCTGCCGAGGCCGTATTCTATTGCAATGAATCCTTGGAATTCCTGCAGAAGTGTGCAGATGAGGCCCTGCAGGAATTTACGGGCATCTATGGCGGGGTGGAGGCTTCTGCCAGCTTTATTGTGAGCCACGCTGATGCAGATGAAAGGCCGCAGGCCATGGACAGATATCAAAAGGACAGCCTGATTGACCTCCTCGTTTGCCTTTCCAGCGGCGTGTCCGCCATGTCACAGATGTGCCCGGGACTGGTGCAGACCTCGGCCAACCTGGGAGTGGTGCGGACCGTGAACGAGGCAGGCAGGACCGGCAGATGTATAGAGGTTCAGTACATGCCGCGGTCGGCGGTTCAGGGAAGCATTGAGGAGTATTACAGGACGGCAGAGGTGCTGGCGCGATTGACGGATTTTGAGCTTTTTGCCGGGCGGATTTCGCCGGGCTGGGCAGAGCGGCAGGACAGCCGCCTGGCACAGCTGATGCTGGCGGCATTCCAGGAGCAGAACAGCCGGCCTATGCGCGTGGCGACGATTCATGCCGGGCTGGAATGCAGCTGGCATCTGCAGAAGAATCCACGGTTGGATATAGTTTCCATCGGCACCAGTAACAACGATATCCACTCGCCAAAGGAAACGCTGGAGCTGGATACTGTGGCTCCACAGGTCAGGCTGATTGCAGAGGTGCTGGGCAGGCTTTAGAATTAATGCAGTAGTTGTATAGTGTTTTTTATTGGTATAGCAGTGATGTATTATTGATAGAGCAGAATGTGACTTGAAAAAATATACATTTGTGTGCTAAAATATTGTACGTAGTTACAACGGGAAGTGTCCATATATTGCATCAGAGGGGGAGTTCATTTGGAGTCACTAACCATTAGGAAAAAGCTGTTTCTTGTGTTTGGCGTGCTGCTGGTGATTTTTCTGGGTACCAGCCTTTACGCGGGATACAGCCTGAACAGCATTAATTCAGGAGCGCTGCGCATAGCTACCGAGCATCTCAGCAGCGTTATGACGGGAATGGAAAGCAGCCAGGCACTGGCAAACTACCGTCAGGGAGAGTTCAGCGTGGTAACGGCAAAGAATCTGCCGAACCGCCTGTATGCGGCCAGGGAAAACAAAAACTGTGCCGCCCAGATTGATATTGAGCTTGATGCCCTGGAGCCATCCGTGGCCCCGGAGGTAAAGGAGGAATTCAAGGCACTGCGCAGCGATTGGGAGGCCTACAAGGCCAATTCCATCCGGGTAGCCGATTTGGCTAAGGCGGGCAAAATTCAGGAAGCGCAGGCATTGCTGGAAAGCTCCGGCAACCAGTATAGCATGATTTCTTCGCAGCTGGACAGAGTGGTGGACAGCAGCAAGGATTTTATTTTCAAGGAAAGCATTGAGGCTTCCAATCAGTATGAGTTTACAAAGTGGACGCTGATTATCTGCACCCTGCTGGTGATTGTGATTTCTGGCTTTATGGCGGTATATCTCAGCAGCAGTATCATGAATTCGGTAAATTATCTCATGAATATTTCCCGTGAGGTTGCCGGGGGCAATCTTACCGTGGAGGCACAGCCTCAGACCGCTGATGAAATGGGCGAGCTGACGGCGGCCTATGGTGAAACTGTTCGCAATCTGCGGGGGCTCATTCAGGATATTCAGAGGACGGCTGCGGATGTTGCCACCTTTGCGGAGCAGCTGACGGAGAATGCCAGCCAGTCGGCCCAGGCCACCCAGCAGGTGGCTACCTCCATTACCAATGTGGCCGCCTCCAGCAGTCAGCAGGGGGATGCGGTCAGCCGCTCCCTGGGGGATATTCACGCCATGGCTCAGAGCCTGACAGGGTTTGAACGCACGGCGGCCAGCTCGGCATCTGCCACCCAGGAGGTTGCCGGTATTGCCAGCCAGGGCAGGACGGCCATCGACGGGGCTGTTTCCCAGATGGCGGAGATTGCAGCATCTGTAACGGAATCGGCGGAAACTATCGAGAAGCTGGCAGAGCGCTCCAGCGAAATCGGGCAGATAAGCGATACCATCGCAGGAATCGCCGCCCAGACGAACCTTTTGGCGTTAAATGCCGCTATCGAGGCTGCCCGTGCCGGTGAGGCCGGACGTGGCTTTGCAGTTGTGGCGGAGGAGGTGCGCAAGCTGGCCGAGGGCTCCAATGAGGCCGCCCAGCAGATTGTGGCGCTGATAGCTGCCATCCAGAAGGATACGGAGCAGGCCGCCAAGCGCATGAAGCGCGGTACGGATGAGGTGGAGAACGGCCGCAGGGTTGTGGCGGATGCTGGTGATGCCTTTGAGCGGATTGCCGATTCCGTGATGGATTTGACCGATGGCTCCCAGAAGATATTGCGGGAGGCGAAGGAATCTGCCGCCAAGGCGGATGCCCTGGTAGAGGTGATGGAGAGCATCAACAGGAACAGTCAGGAGGTTGCCTCCGAAACGGAGTCTGTTTCTGCCGCTACCGAGGAGCAGTCCGCTTCCATGGACGAGGTGGCAAATGCCAGTGACAAGCTGGCAAATTTGGCCCAGGAGCTGACGGCTTCTACTAACAAGTTTAAGATTTAAGGGGGCTGGCTTTGTAGATATGAAGAGCATAACGAATATGAAAAAGATAATCGCAGTCCTCTGCGCGGCAGTGGGACTGCTGGCCGCTGTGCTGTCTGCCGGATGCGGCGGGCAGGACGGCCCCAACAAGAAGGTGGCCGTGGCCTTTGCCAATTCTTCCTCCAGCTGGCAGAAGAACGGCAACACCATGAAGGAGCTTCTGGAAAAGGAAGGCTTTACTGTGGATTTGCAGTTTGCGGATACGGCGGAGCAGCAGGTGGAGCAGATAAAGGCTCAGCTGGAGCAGAAGCCGGGGTGTCTGGTAGTTGGCGCCGTTGATGGTGAAAAGCTCACTGACGTGCTGGCCTATGCCAAGGAGCAGGGAGTGCCTGTCATCGCCTACGACCGTCTGATTATGGGGACGGATGCTGTTTCTTACTACGCGTCCTATGACAATGAGGGCGTGGGCGAGGCCATGGGTGAGTATATTGAGGCAAGACTTGACCTGAAAAATGGCGCAGGACCTTTCACCATGGAGGTTTTTGCCGGGGATACGGCAGACAACAACGCCCATCTCTTTTTCGGCGGAGCTATGGAGGTGCTGAAGCCTTATATTGCTAACGGACAGCTGGTGGTGCCGTCAGGGGAGACATCCTTTGAACAGGCTACTACCCAGGGCTGGAACCCTGACAATGCCCAGAAGCGCATGGAGCGCCTCTTGCAGGGAGCAGATGCCGGTGTGCATCTTGATGTCATCCTCTCGCCAAATGACGGAGTTGCCGGTGGCATTCGCAAAGCCCTGATGGCTGGCGGCTATGACCAGATGCCGCTGATTACCGGTCAGGATGCGGAGGAGCAGGCCATTACGGCTATCAAGGCTGGTCAGCAGGCCATGACTACCTACAAGGATCCTGCCGTGCTGGTGGCCAAGTCCATCCGCATGATTAAGGCGGTAGTGGAGGGAACCCAGCCGGATATCAATAACGTGACTACCTACAATAACGGCGTGATTACTGTGCCGGCTTATCTCTGTACGCCGCTGGTGGTGGATGCAGGAAATATAGATGTGGTGAAATAATTTGCGGCAGAAATGAAATGCTATGGCCCCTTGCTTCGGCAGGGGGCTTTTTGCTGTGCATGTTTTTGTGGCCGTTTTTTGCTGCTAGCGGCTATTTGCGGTAGAAGTTGTTGGTTATTTGCCATTTGTGGTATAATCCCATCTTTGACAGTTGTTAAACTAAAAAAGGTCTATCAAGCCAGTATT
>CAMFES010000103.1 GCA_945949525.1 uncultured Veillonellaceae bacterium | reverse complement strand
GAAAGTTTACAAATGTTATTTGCAACTATCCTGTCCTTTTGACTGAATGAGTATACCATGTATTGAGCTTTTGTGCAAGCAATTTTTTTATTTTTTCCTGCTGTACGCACCGTACAAAAAAGCAAAGCTGTGCCCGCCGGAGCCGCACATACAAAAAACACACCCGCATCGCAGGTGTGCTGAATCTCAAATGGCAGGGGTAGCTGGACTCGAACCAACGCATGCTGGATTCAGAATCCAGTGCCTTACCAACTTGGCGATACCCCTATAAATCATATACTGTTGTATCGTGAACAAGAAGTATTATACGATATGTGCATATTCTTGTCAAGTTTTTTGTAAAAATTATTCAAAAATCATAAACGCTTTGCCACAAAGCACATAAAAACCGCTTACGCCAGGTTGATTTTCCCGCTGGACATTGCTCGTCACCTGTTGGCATAACGCAGATTTATCAGACAGCCGCCCCATGATAATCCTACTCCAAACCCAATAGACAGAATCAATGGATTGGCAGGCCGTTCCCTGCGAAGCATATCGCAAACAGCAATCGGTATGGAACTGGATACTGTGTTGCCATATTCTGCCACATCATTCCAATAGGGATAATCCATCAGACCGCATTTCTGCCGCAAATAATCCAACATGAATTTGTTGGCCTGATGAAATACGAAATACCCTATATCCTCCTTTGTTCTGCCGGTCTTTGTCAATATCTTCTTCAATGTATCAGGCACCGCCTCCAGGGCAAATTCGCTGATAGCGCTCCCCTGCATGTGCAAATTGAAAGCTGTGCGCCGATTGCCATATTCATCCTCCTGCTCGATGTCCGAAGCCGTATTATAAGGCCTGACCATACCACCGGCAGGAACTATCAAAGACCTATAGCCGCCGCCATCTGTACCTAGCACAAAACCAGCCAGCCCCGGTTCATCAGTATCCACCGCCTCAATGAAAGTAGCTGACGCCCCATCGCCAAAAAGAGGCTTGACGCTATGGTCACGCTCATTGATATACTTGCTATAGGTTTCTGCAGTCAGCAACAGAACGTTGTTTACCTGCCCAGATTCAATCAAGCCCTTGGCCAGACTAAGACCGTAAATATATCCAGAACAGCCCAGGTTAAAGTCCAATGCCCCACAGCTTTTGGGCAGTCCCAGCCTATCCTGCAGGATGCAGGCCGTAGTTGGCAGGGCATAATCCGGGGACTGCGTACACAGCAAAAGCATTTCAATCTCACTGCGCTCCACGCCCAGGCAAAACACATTCTCTGCCGCCCTTTCAGCCAGCTGTGATGCAATTTCCCCTTCGCCACAGACATGACGCCTGTCAATGCCGGTCTTTTTCCGCAAACGCCCCTGGGGATTTTCCTCCACATTCTCCGGAAGGTAATATGTCATATTCTTGATGATTCTTTATACTTCTGCTGTCACAACAAAGACGCCTGCTTGCCAATTTCTATAATTTGTTCTTTCGTCAGCTTTGCAACTTTGGCAATAAAATCAATGCTGGCCTTTTCCCGCAGCATATTCTCTATTATTTCTGTTCTATTTTTTTCAATACCGCGAGATTCACCAATAGCTATTCCTTTAGCCATTCCTTTAGCTATTCCTTCATTGATGCTACGCTCTACGACACCTGCACTAATGTTACACATAGCAATCATCTCCTTGTCTAATTCCATAGTCATCGGTATGGAATGTTCAGTTTCCAGCCTGCACCTTTTTTCGTCTACGGCCATATTGCTCAACAAGATATCCATCATCCCGATTAGCTCATTATTGCTTTTATCATACGTATCATTCAAATGCACAAGGGTTACATTTAACAAATCGTATGGATAATCAATATTGAGATTCGCATTGCCGCTATAGAGGACATTCGGCTGTAGCGTATATGATACAATAGAATCTTTTTTATCGTTAGGGCAATCCATGCAAATCCAGATAGAGTAGACTTTCTTGATATTGTCATACTGAGCTTTATCCTCACCCTTGTTGCTGAATTCAACCCCAAGCTGGGCAGATATGAGCCGGGCTACGTAAAAGATGCCACGTTTTACAATGCTATATCCAGGATTACTTTTTCTCTGCGCCTCGACATTGACAATGATTTTTGTTTGACTGCCATCAGGCAACCTCATGACGAAGCGAATATCATAATAAACAGTACCTTCGTTTTTTACACTGTCCTGACAGTTTAACAGCACCGCTTTGCTGTTGCTTAGCCCTGGATTTACACGCACTGAAGATACCTCTATGCTTTCATGGTCGATAGATGCCTCTATATCAGCCATTGACATATCGCCCACTTCAGTAACCGTACATGTTACGGTATATGCCAAAATAGGCATGGTCGCCAATACATTTTTTATGGACTGGTCAAGCTTTATACATTCAGCCTCAATTTCCAAATCATCCGCAAGAAATGTCGTTGTTGTCAAGGATTCCACAGATTCACCTCCAAGCTAATCAGCAAATGTGTTTCTGTAAATATTATATCTAAAAAAAAACTTTATAGCAACATATCTCTAAATTCAGTCATTATATCAGCACCTGCCGCCCAGCCATGTTGAACGTGAACAGATGCACCAATCCCGCACTTCATCTAACTATCTTGCAAACAGCTTTTTCCTGACAGCTGCAGCCAGGTCTTCAGCGGTTACATCCTCTGCCAGACCCAGGTACTCAATCAGGCCTGCCTGGGAGCAATCATGACAGCCCTGCACCTGATTATCCGCAATGGCCGTCACCAGCGCCGGCAGCTGCAGGAACAATCTCTCCCAAGTGGTAGAGCCGCCTGCTCCCAGCATTAGGTCAGCCCTGTTCATAAACTCCGCCATATTGCGAACCTGGCAGTGATATGCTATAAATCCGTAGCTGCCGCAAAGGCGCTCCACCTCATCACGACGTGGATTGGACTGCCCCACAATCACATCCACGGTAAAATTCTCCTGCCGGTCTCCCGCAGCCCTGCCAATTTCCCGTGCCACTTCCTCATGCACCGCCGCCAGCGCCCGGACAGCCTTGCTGGTTTCGTCCGTCAAATCACTGCCGCCATAAAAAACAAGAATATTTTTAATCTTACCGTTCCGCCGCCGCAAATGCTTTTTTGCCTCATAAAATTCTTCCCGCAAAAGGGCATGCTCCGGCCCCAGCAGCAGACGGCAGTGTACCGGCACAAGCCCCTGATAACGGCTGTCCCTGTCAAGATAAAAGTTCTGGTCCAAAAGAATATCACAGTCATGCCTGCGGTTGGCCAGATCATCTATGACCATGATTTCCCTGACAGCAGGACGCATGGCCGATTCCCAGCGATAATCCAGCGCATAACTGTCCACCACCAGCCTGTCAGCCTGCCCTGCCCACTGTTCCAGTGCTGACAGGGTTTCCGCCGCATCCTGCTCAACCGGCACCGTCAGCCACCTTTCATAGCCCTGCAGATTGCCATTTTCCTCTGCCCGCGGCAGAACCAGCACCCTGAAGCCCTCCTGTTCAGCCAGATTAATCAGGTTGCCAGGCAGCTCACGCATGACAAACACCACCTCTGCCCCCTGATTCTTCCGCAGCTGTCCGGCCAGGGTCAGGCACCTCATCACATGCCCGCTGCCTATGGCGGCCGATGCATCCGCCCGGATAACAACCTTCATGTACATTCACGTCCTCTCACACATCAGGCAGCTGCCAGTCAATGGGCTTTTCACCAACGGATTCCAGAAAACGGTTTACCCTGGAAAAAGGCCTGCTGCCAAAAAAGCCGCGAAAAGCCGAAAGCGGGCTGGGATGAGCCGACTCCACAATCAGATGCCGTGGATTGGTAATCATGGCCCGCTTGCGCCGTGCAGGCGCCCCCCACAGCACAAAGGCCACAGGCTTTTCCCGCTCGTTGAGCAGGGAAATAATCTTGTCCGTAAAAATCTCCCAGCCCTTGTCCCGATGGGAGTTGGCGCGATGAGCCTGCACGGTCAGCACAGTGTTCAGAAGCAGCACTCCCTGACGGGCCCAGGGCTCCAGACAGCCGTTGTTCGGCCTGCGGCAGCCCATATCCGTTTCCAGCTCCTTAAAAATATTCAGAAGGGACGGTGGCGGCGGCACATTGGGCAGCACCGAAAAGCTAAGTCCGTGAGCCTGCCCCGGCTCATGATAGGGATCCTGCCCCAGTATAAGCACCTTGGTATCAGCATAGCTGGTATAATGCAGGGCATTGAAAATATCATACATGCCGGGATACACCTGCACCGACCTGTACTGATTTATCAAAAACTGCCGAAGCTCCCGATAATACGGCTTCTGCATTTCCTCCGTCAAATACTGCTCCCAGTCATTTTTGAATATCTGCATACTGCACCCCCCGCCAAATCACACAATATCTACAACGCCTATTTTACTATGAGCCGCGCAAAAAATAAAGCACGCCCAGCAAAAAGCGGCCCCCGGACGATGCCGGGACAGCCGCTCTCTTTTCTGATGCTTTAGTTTTTAACAGGTTCTACCGGACTTATCCACAAAACTGTTCACATTGTGGACCATTCCTGTGTATAACCTGCCATTTATCCACAATTATCAGCGTTCCATCGCCTCATGGAGATATTGCAGAACCTGCTCGCCAGTTTCCATCTCCATTACCTTGGCCAGATGCTCCTTTGCCTCCTCAAAGGTCACGGAACGAATCATTTCCTTGACACGAGGAATAGACGGTGCGCTCATGCTCAGCTCGTTGATACCCATAGCCATCAGAATGACAGCCGCATACGGGTCACTGGCCATCTCACCGCACATGCCGGCCCAGATGCCATGATCATTGGCCGCCTTGATGGTACGATGAATCAGCTGCAGCACAGCCGGATGGAAGTGATTGTAGAGATAATGCACATTTGGATTTACACGGTCTACAGACAATGTATACTGAACCAAATCATTTGTGCCAATGCTGAAGAAATCCACATACTTGGCAAAGGTCGGCGTCATCACAGCCGCCGCCGGAGTCTCGACCATAATACCAAGCTGTACGGTCTTTGAATACTCCTTGCCCTCATCCTCCAGCTCCTGCATAGCCTCTCTGACAAAGGCTCTCAGGCGGAGAATCTCATCAACGCTTACAACCATAGGCGCCATGATGGCAGCCCTGCCGAACACGCCCGCACGGAGAATAGCCTTCAGCTGCGGCATGAACAAATCGCGGCGGTTCAGGCTGATGCGGATAGCGCGATAACCCAGGAACGGATTATCCTCATGAGGGATATTCAGGTAAGGCAATGGCTTGTCGCCGCCGATATCCATGGTACGGATAACGCACAGCTCTCCGTTGCACGCCTCAATAGCCTTCTTGTAGCTTTTAAACTGCATTTCCTCGGATGGTATGTCCTCCCGTCCCATAAACACGAACTCGGAACGGAACAGTCCGACACCCCTGTTGCCGTACTTGGCGGCGTTGGCGGCATCATTCGGGCTGCCGATATTGGCGGCCAGCTGAACCTCTACGCCATCCTTGGTCACAGCAGGCAGATCACGCAGGGCCGCATAACGGGCCTCCGCCTCCCTCTGCTGCTTCAGCTTCTCCATGTATTCCAGCAGTGTAGCCGGATCAGGGTCAATGATAATCAGACCCTTGTGCCCGTCCAGAACCACCTTGGCACCCTCCGGAATCTCCTCCGTCTTATGCTCGATGCCCACAACTGTAGGAATCGCCCTGGACTTGGCAATAATAACTGCATGGCAGGTGGTACTTCCCTGCCCCATAATAACACCGGCAATCTTGTCATCAGGCACGCCGGCAATAACAGACGGTTCTACCTCGTAGCCGCACAGCACTACCATATCCTCGCCAACCTCAGGCTCCTTGATGCCCAAAATCTTGCGGGCGATGCGCTTGCTCACATCCA
>CAMFES010000102.1 GCA_945949525.1 uncultured Veillonellaceae bacterium | reverse complement strand
AATCAATGCCTGCCTTGGCGCAGCCGTACATGTAGGAATTGGTCATGTTGTTGCCGTCACCTACGTATGCCATCTTCAATCCCTTGAGATTTTTACCCTTATGCTCCTGAATAGTCAGCAGGTCAGTGAGAACCTGACAAGGATGCAACAGGTCAGTCAGTGCATTAATAACAGGCACATCAGACCATTTGGCAAACTCCTCCACTCTGTCATGGCCGAATGTACGAATCATGATGCCGTCCAGATAGCGGGACATAACACGGGCAGTATCCTTGATAGGCTCGCCCCGTCCCAGCTGCAAATCGCGGTTGGACAGGAACAGTGCCTGACCGCCCAGCTGATACATACCGGTTTCAAAGGAAAGGCGGGTACGGGTAGAAGATTTCTCAAAAATCATCCCCAGTGTCTTGCCCTTCAAAATATGATGCTCAATGCCGGCCTTCTGCTTTGCCTTGAGTTCATGACCCAAAGCCAGGATTTCATTTACCTCATCCACGGAAAGGTCATGGATGGAAAGCATGTCCTTGCCTTTTAACATTTTATAACCTCCAATAGGCATACCGAATATATACTTATGTACACCAACAGCGTATATTATACTACATTAAAGGAAGAAAATAAACCTTCTGCTGCATGGGTATACAATATTATTACATATTTACCGCGCATGTTATGCTGGTGCCGTATTACGCATACTGCGGCAATACTGCCTCAACTGCATCGCAGACCTCGTCAATATGCTCCTTGGTAACAATCAATGGCGGCACAAAGCGCAGCACGTTGCCGGCTGTACAGTTGATGATTGCCCCCTTCTCAAGGCAGGCATTGACAATATCCCGGCCAGGCTTTGTCAGCTCCATGCCAAGAATCAATCCCATGCCCCGCACCTCTTTAATGAGCGCAGGGAACTTCGCCTGCATGGCCTCAAGGCGGGACTTCATGTACTGGCCCATCTCCGCTACATGCTGCAAAAATGCCTCAGTTCCCACATTGTCCAACACCACATTGGCTGCCGCACAGGCCAGCGGATTGCCGCCGAAGGTGGAGCCGTGGTCACCGGCATGGAGAGCCGCTGCCACCTTGTCAGTGGTGATGAAGGCGCCGATTGGCACGCCGCCAGCCAGCCCCTTGGCAAGGGTAACTACATCCGGCTTGATGCCGTAGTTCTCATAGGCAAAGAACCTGCCGCTTCTGCCCATGCCGCTCTGGATTTCATCAAAAATCAGCACCGCATCGTACTTGTCGCACAGCTGGCGTACCTTCTGCATATACTCCGTATCAGGCACATGAACGCCGCCCTCGCCCTGAATCGGCTCCAGCATTACGGCAGCAGTCTTGTCGCTCATCAGCTTTTCCAAGGCCTCAATATCGTTATAAGGCACATAGTCAAAGCCCTCCGGCAGCGGCCCGAAGCCTTCGTGATACTTTGGCTGGCCGGTGGCAGTCAGGGTAGCGATGGTACGGCCATGGAAGCTGTGAATGGCAGAAATAATCTGGGACTTGTCCGGGGCGATGGTATGGGCATACTTTCTTGCCACCTTGATGGCCCCCTCATTGGCCTCCGCACCGGAGTTGCCAAAGAAAACCTTCCCCAGGCCGCTGAGCTTCACCAGCTTCTCCGCAGCCTCTGCCTGCACCTGGGTATAGTACAGGTTGGAGCAGTGAATCATCTTCCCTGCCTGCTCCGCAATGGCCTGCACCAGCTCAGGATGATTATGCCCCAGCACGTTTACGGCAATGCCCCCCAGGAAGTCAATGTACTTTTTGCCCTGGGAATCATACACATAAACGCCGTCGCCATGGTCCAGCACAATCTGGTAGCGGGCAAACACCGGCAGATAATCATGGGCATCCTTGGCATAAATCTGTTCATCAGTTAATTGCATTTCACTTACACCTCGATTTTTATTTAACAACCTGGGTACCGATACCGCTGTTGGTCAAAAGCTCTAAAATGATGGAATGAGGCTGGCGGCCATCGATGATATGTACCTTGTTGGTGCCGCACTCAATGGATTTCAGGCAGGCCTCAATCTTCGGAATCATGCCGCCGGAGATAGTGCCGTCCTTGATGTAGCCCTTGGCCTCCTCCACAGTCAGGGAGGAAATAAAGCTGTCCTTGTCGTTGAAATCCTTGTACACGCCCTCAATATCCGTCAGCAGCAGCAGCTTTTCCGCATGGAGGGCACCGGCAATCTCCGCAGCCACATAATCCGCATTGATGTTGTAGCTCTCCCCATCTTCGCCTACGCCGATAGGTGCAACTACCGGGATGTAGCCATTATCAAGCAAATCCTGCAAGATGCGGGTATCCACGGACTCCACCTGGCCTACATAGCCAATGTCCACAGTTTCCGTATGCCCATCCTCATCATAGACAGTAGCCATCTTCTTGCTGGCCTTGATGAGCCCTGCGTCCTTGCCGCTGAGGCCCACCGCCCTGACGCCGCGGCAGTTCAGCATGTTGACAATATCGGAGTTGACCTTGCCATCCAGCACCATCTCGGCAATCTCCACAGTTTCCTCGTCAGTCACCCGCAGGCCGCTGACAAAATCAGACTGCTTGCCCACCTTCTTCAGAAAGTGGGTAATATCAGGGCCGCCCCCATGCACAATGACAGGACGGATGCCCACATATTTCAGTAGGCTGATATCCTCCATGACCTTGTGCTTCAAATCATCGTTAATCATGGCATTGCCGCCGTACTTTACCACGATGGTCTTGCCATAAAATTCCTGAATATACGGCAGTGCCTCAATGAGAGTGGCTGCCTTTTTTTCAGCATGCTTCATTATCGCCATAATCTATACCTCATCATCACAATATAGGCACACATTGCATGTACACAAATATGAAATGTATCTATATATGCAATGTATATAAATATGCCTCATTATGCACATACATCAGGTGTGATACTCACCGTTAATCTTCACATACTCATAGGAGAAATCGCAGCTCCATACAGTAGCCTTGGCATCTCCCATGCCCATCTCCACATCAATCACAATATCATGCTCTGCCATAACCTTGTGAATGTCTTCTTCCTTGAATTCTGCCCCCAGGCCGTTGGCATAGACAGGAATACCGCCAAACTTGATGACGGTCTTTTCCGGCACCATCGGAATGCCTGCATAGCCTACTGCGCAGATAACTCGTCCCCAGTTCGGGTCCTCGCCGAAGAAGGCAGTCTTTACCAGCGGAGACTTGGCAATGCTCATAGCAACGGTCTTGGCATCCTCAAAGGTCTTGGTGCCGCTTACGTTGATGGTCAGGAACTTGGTTGCGCCCTCGCCATCAGCCGCAATCCGCTTGGACAGCTCCTGGCAGATTTCCTTCAGGGTAGCGTAGAACTTGTCATACTCAGGAGAGCCTTCTGTGATTTCCGGGGCACCGGACTCACCGTTTGCCAGCACCAGCACGGTATCATTGGTACTCATGTCGCCATCAACGGAAATCATGTTGAAGGAAACCTCCACGATGTCAGAAAGAGCCTTCTGCATCAGCTGGCTGGAAATATTGGCATCGGTGGTGATGTAGCAGAGCATGGTAGCCATATTCGGCTGAATCATGCCGGAGCCCTTGGCAATGACACCGAAGCGTACAGCCTTGCCGCCAATCTCCACCTCACAGGAGCCTGCCTTGGAATAGGTATCTGTAGTAATAATGGCGTTGCCTGCATTCTTGCTGCCATCCTCGGACAGCTCCGCAGCAGCAGCCTTGATGCCTGCTTCCAGCTTGTCCATCGGCAGGTTCACGCCGATGATGCCGGTAGAGCCCACCAGCACCTCATCAGGGGCACAGCCAACCTCAGCAGCTGCCATAGCCGCCATCTTCCTTGCGTTGGCAAGACCTGTCTCACCGGTGCAGGCATTGGCACAGCCGGCATTGGCAACAATAGCATGAGCCTTGCCGCCCTTCACAACCTCACGGGAAACAATTACAGGCGCCGCAGCCACTGCATTTTTTGTGAACACACCTGCTACAGCTGCCTCCTTCTCTGTATAAATCAGAGCCAAATCAAGATTGCCGCTCTTTTTGATGCCAGCCTTGACACCGGCAGCCTTGAAGCCCCTTGGAAAGGTTACACCGGCAGCCGCATTCTTTTCACTAAACATATCCGTTCCTCCTACACTATCAAACTATCAAACTATCAAAACTATCAAAACTATCAAACCCATAAAAGCCATTAATAGTTTACTCTATCAAAATTATTACAAATTTACATCATGGATATACAGGCACCATATCCAGCCCCAGCTTTTCATCAAAGCCGCTGGCAATGTTGAAATTCTGCACAGCCTGTCCTGCTGCACCCTTGACCAGATTATCAATGGCAGACAGCACAATCACCCTGCCGGTACGCTGGTCAATATGCCAGCCCAGGTCACAGAAGTTGGAGCCTCGCACGTTCTTGGTGGCAGGATAGCCCCCCAGGCCAATCAAGCGGACGAAATACTCCTTGCCGTACATCATCTCATAGGCGGCAGTAACCATATCGGCGGTTACTCCCTCCTTCAGCTTGGCATAGCAGGTACTCAGGATGCCACGGGACATAGGCACCAGGTGAGGCGTAAAGTTCAGCACCGTTTCCTCACCGGACAGGTCAGCAATGGCCTGCTCAATCTCAGGTGTATGGCGATGAGTTGCCACGCCATAGGCCTTGAAGCTGTCATAAAGCTCCGGGAAGTGGTTTGCCTGCTTGGCGGAGCGCCCTGCCCCGGACACGCCGGACTTGGCATCAACTACAATCGTGTTAACCTCAATCAGATGATGCTTGGCCAGAGGTGCCAGCGCCAGAATGCTGGCGGTGGTGTAGCAGCCTGCATTGCCGATAATCTTGGCATCCTTTATCTGCTCCCGATAAAGCTCCGCCAGGCCATAGACACGAGGGGCATCCTTGTGGATGTGAGGCACCTTGTACCATGCCTCATACACATCAGTATCAGTAAATCTGTAATCTGCCCCCAGGTCAATAATGCGGACAGGCATATTCTCCAAAGCCTTGCCCACCTTCATGGCATGGCCGTGAGGCAACCCTATGAACACAAAATCGCTGTCCTGGCCGATGACCTCGATATCCTTCATACTCATGAGCTTCTGATCGTAAATGCCCTTCAAGTGTGGATAAATATCAGAAATTGCTTCGCCAGCATGGCTCTCGGAAGTGATATGCACCACCTCTGCCTCTGGATGATTATGCAAAATACGCAGCAATTCCGCACCAGCATAACCAGTGGCGCCAATAATACTAACTTTTTTCATTATCCAACTCCCCCTTTAGATTTTATAATTATACAGCTTTTATGTATATTATGCAACATTTATCTCAACAGCCTCAAGCTGGATTTTTCAAATCGCCAAAATTGCGCTATAATATACGCAACAACACTTCATTTTACATCATTACTGGTATATATTCAAGGAAAAGGAAAGTATTATGTTGATAAAAAAAATCAAAACCTTCATTAAATGGACATCGCTTCTGCTGGTGGTATTTTGCCTGTCATTCCTGGCAGCGGGAGGGGCTAACCTTTATCTATCTGACAATGCAATAGCATCCGCCCCTGCTGACGGACAGCCATCCAATCTGGACAGGATAAGCCGCATGCTGTTTCTCAAAAAAGCTGTCAAGGCACGCATCCAGCAACCGGGCTACGTGAAGCTGCAGGACATTCCGGAATCAATGCAGCAGGCAGTTATCGCCGTAGAAGACCGAAAATTTTACAGCCACTGGGGCTTTGACATGGAGGGCATTTTTCGTGCCGCACTGGTAAACATGCAGTATGGTGAAGTACGGGAAGGCGCCAGCACCATCACCCAGCAGCTGGTGAAGAACCTGTTTCTCAGCCAGGAGCAGACCATGGGCAGAAAGGCCGAGGAATTTATTCTGGCGATGGATATGGAGCTGAACTATTCCAAGGAAGAAATCCTTGAGCTTTACCTGAACT
>CAMFES010000101.1 GCA_945949525.1 uncultured Veillonellaceae bacterium | reverse complement strand
TCTGAAACATGGCATCATCCATCGGATTAAGGCGCATGGCATCTTCGCGAATTCTGGCTTTATAACTCATACTCAGCACCACCATTTTATCTTCTAACAAAATCTTACCACAAATAATGCTTTTTTGCAAAGCATTTCAGAACCTATATACTTTATCGCAAATCATCTGACATACCCAATACCTAAGTAGACACCAACTAACCTGTTGCCTACCATCATCGCCTGTACAAAATCACGCCATCCCTGGCAATTTCCTCCAGCAGCTCAGGCTGGACAGTCGAATCCAGATTTACCACATCAAACATTAACAGCGTAGGAATCTCTTCATCCACATCTAGAGAAAAGCAGGTTATGTTGCCGCCCCGCGCTGCCAAATCCACATCACTGCGGGGCTTGTTGTCACCTCTTGCCCGGGAGCCAAACAGAATTACCTCATCAATATTATATTTTTTCGCCAGGTCAACAATCCCCAGGCGCACTTTTTCCGGCAAATCCATTTATATCACACCCAATTTTCTTCTATTTCCCGTTTTAACGCCTCAAACATAGCAATAAATTTTGACTTGCTGTCTGCAATAATTCCCAAAGCAATCTGTTCATTATAAGAACGAGCCACATTGTTGCGAGCCTGCAGTGCATCCAGCCAAAGCTGCTCATCAGCCAGCATATTCGCCTGATATGCCATTTTAATAACAGCCCTTGGAGAACCCAGCTTCTGCTCTGCATAGCCTGAAAACTCCAGTCTGTCCTTCATGGCCTTCCAGGCCTGCTCAAAACAGATTTCATACAGGGCAACCATGCCCGTTTCCGTCACGGTATCATAGGGCGGTTCCTTTGCCTCAATTTCCTTGAGATTTGCCAGTGCCCTGTAAAAGTTCAACACCTTCTTCGTTTCCATGCACTTCCCCCATTCTCATCTGCCGTTTCGCATATTTTACCCCACGCGCTTTTGGCACTTGGCATTTCGTTCCGCATCTGATTGAATATGTCAAACACCTTCAAAAAATGCTACCCAGCGTGCAGCATTTCTTGAAAAGCATACCGCCGTCAGCTTTCTTCCGCCTTTTCCTCCAGATACGCCCAGCGCTCCATCAGCTTTTCCAGCTCCGCAGACACCCTGGTTTCCTCCCCGGTCAGCTCGCTGATTTTGCTGTAATCTGCGGCATAAAGCTCCATCTGGTAGTGGATACCCTTCAGCTCCCCCTCCTTGCTGGCAATAATCGCCTCAATCTCGCCATATTCACGCTTCTCGGACATGGTAAGCCCTTTTTTCTGGGTCTTTTCCTTTTGGGCAGGCTTCTTCTCAGCGGTAGCCGCCATATCCGCCCCCTGCTGTTTTTTATTGCCCTGATTGCTAGGCACTGCCCTGGCAGCCGCCTTTTCCTCCGCCTCAGCTCTCGCCCTGTAATCACTATAGCCGCCCACATAAAAATTGATTTTACCAAAGTCATTTTTGTCATAGACAAAAACCTTTTTTGCCATGCGGTCTGTAAAGAAGCGGTCATGGGACACAAAAATAATTGCCCCGTTAAAATCCTCAATAAAATTCTCAAGGATTCCCATAGTTTCCAAATCCAAATCATTGGTAGGCTCGTCCAGAAGCAGCACATTGGGAGCCTCCATCAGCACCCGCAAAAGGTAAAGACGGCGCTTTTCACCGCCTGACAGGCGGGCCACCTCCGTATACTGCAAATCAGGCGGAAACAAAAACCGCTCCATCAGCTGCCCCGCAGACAGCTTCGTGCCATCCGCCATAGTGATATAATGAGCCGCCTCCTGAATATACTCCTTGGCCCGCAGCCTGCCGTCCATCTCTGCATTGGTCTGGGCAAAATAGCCAATCTTCACGGTCTGGCCGATGTCCACACTGCCGCTGGTAGGCTGCAGCCGCCCGGCAATAATATTCAGCAGGGTGGACTTGCCCGTGCCATTGCCGCCCAAAATACCGATGCGGTCATTTCTCAGCACGGTATAGGTCAAATCCCTTATATATGTTTTGCCTTCCCATTCATAGTCCACATGGTCAAGCTCAATAATCTTCCGCCCCAGACGGCTCCCGGCAAGGCCGATTTCCACCTTGTTCCGCTCCAAATCCACCTTCTGGTCCCTGACCTGCTCATACCTCTGGATGCGGGCCTTCTGCTTGGTAGACCGGGCCTGGGCTCCCCGTCGAATCCACGCCAGCTCATTTCTGAGGAAATTCTGCCGCTTACGCTCCCCGGCTTCCTCCCGTTCAATCCGCGCCGCCTTCAGCTCCAAAAACTCAGAATAATTCCCCTGATAGCTATAGGTCCTGCCCTTGTCAAATTCCAAAATGCCGCTGGCAACCCTGTCCAGAAAATACCTGTCATGGGTGACCATTAAAAGCGAGCCCTTCCAGCCCGCCAGATATTCCTCCAGCCAGCCGATGGTTTCGCTGTCCAGGTGGTTGGTAGGCTCGTCCAGAAGCAGCAAATCGCAGGGCTGAATAAGTGCCGTAGCCAGTGCCAGCCGCTTTTGCTGGCCGGAGGACAGGCTCCCTGCCTTCGCCTCAAAATCCGTTATGCCAAGATGGGTAAGGATGCTCTTTGCCTCGCTCTCCATGCTCCAGCCATTCAGTGCATCAATCTGCCCCGATGCCTTCACCAGAAGCTTCTGCACCTCCTCCGAGGTGTCCCCTGCCTCACTTTTTGCCAATGCGGACTCATAATTCCGCAGAGCCTGCATCAGAGGGCTGTCATCCTTGAAGGCCTCCATCAGCACCGTATTGTCCGCCTCAAACTCCTTGGACTGCTCCAAAAAGCTGATGCGCAGATTGCGCATGGTCACCATGCTGCCAGTATCCGCCGCCAGCCTTCCTGCCACAGTCCGCAAAAAGGTGGACTTGCCGGTACCGTTGATACCTACGATACCGATTTTGTCGCCTTCGTTTATGTTGAGATTTACATGACTGAAAAGGGCTTTCTCGCCGTAGCTTTTGCCCAAATCCTCCACTGTCAGAACCATTACCCCTGCCCCCGCTATATTTTAATTAATTTACTGCTGAACTGCATTTTCTTCCTTCCGGCCGCCGTCCGTCATGTCCACAATTTCATCATGCTCCTCTGCCAAAGGCTTTGGCAGCTTCGCCAGAATTCTGGTAATGCGCAGGTTGTCCATTTCCTCTACAAAGAAATCCCTGCCGTTCCAGCTTGCCTTCATGCCGATGCTTGGCGGTGACTGGACATTGTTGTAGAGCCAGCCGCCGATGGTATCAATATTGTCCGCCTCGATATCCATCTCCAGAATATCGCAGACCTCCTCCAGAAGCAGCTTGGCATCAATGGAGTACAGGCACTCATCCCGCTTTTCCGCCAGCGGCCGCTCCTGGTCAAACTCATCCTGAATCTCGCCCACGATTTCCTCAATAATATCCTCAATGGTCACCATGCCCGCTGTGCCGCCGTACTCGTCCACCACAATGGCCAGCTGGGAGCGGTCACACTGCATCATCTTCAAGAGCATGCTGATTTTCATGGTTTCCGGCACAATCAGCGCCTTTCGCACCAGCTGCCTGAGCCTTGGACGGCGCCTCTTGTACAGATAGCCCATCAGGTCCTTGATGTGCAAAAACCCGATAATATCGTCCTTGTCCTCCCGGCACACAGGATAGCGGGTCATGTGTTCAGACACCGCCACCTGAATATTCTCGTCGAAGGAATCCTCCGTATAAAGGCAGACCATATCGGTGCGGGGTATCATGATTTCACGCACATTTCTGTCGGCAAAATCAAATACGTTATCAACAAAATCCAGCTCTGTCTTGTCGATATAGCCCTTTTTGTGGCTTTCCTCCATGAGAATGCGGATTTCCTCCTCAGTATGAGCCGGATTTTCGCTTTCCGTTTCCACCGGAATCCCCAGCTTTTCTGCCGTATAATTGGCCACATGGTTCAAAAACCACACAAAAGGATACATCACCTTCTGAAAGAGCAGCATAGGCATGGCAATATTCAGCGTTACCGCCTCCGCCTTCTGAATGGCCAGATTTTTCGGAATCAGCTCGCCGCAGATTATGTGCATGGCCGTAATCAGGCCAAATGCTATGGCAAAGGAAATGGTGGTGGCCAGGGTGCCGCTCAGCCCGAAATACACAAATACCGGCTCCAGCACATGGCTGACCGTAGGCTCACCCAGCCAGCCAAGGCCCAGGGATGCCAGCGTTATGCCCAGCTGGGTAACGGACAGGGACACATCCAGATGGTCGGTGAGCTTTTTGGCGTACACCGCCCTGTTATTGCCCTCGTTAATCATTGTTTCCAGCCGGGAGCTGCGGATTTTTACCACCGCAAACTCCGCCGCCACGAAAAAGCCGTTCATCAGCACCAATAAAATCACAAATATCAGCTTAATGATAATTGTCGTAATATCGTCCAAAGCTTACCTCTACCTCCAAAGCACAAAACATCATTTTATCTATACCTTATCTATAACTTACCTGTACTTTACCCTGCTGTTTTACCTGCATTGCCATACCTGTAAAACGCAATACTGCATACTATGACACCTCTATATTAGTCACTGCTACATTACAATATCACAATATTACAATATTATAATATCGTAATATCGCAACATCACAACATCACAACATCACAATACCACACTAGCGCAAAAATTCTCTGGAAAAGGCCTCCATTTCCTCATCACTCATATAGGGATTGCCCAGGTCAAAATCATCATTTTCATCATGGCCATTATTACCAGTATTGCTATTGGTGGCCTGCGCCATACCGCTCCGGCCAAAGGCGGAGCCTGCGGCATAGGCACCCTGCCGCTTTCTGGCGCCCTCAAAATCAGGCTTGCCCTCCTTGTCATCGCAGCTCATGCGGCAGCGGGGATAATTGCTGCAGCCCCAGAAATCGCCGTTCTTGCCATGCCGCTTCTGCATGACGCCCACATTGCAGCGGGGACAGCGTATCTGGCCCTCTGCCGCCAGGCTGGTGCCGTTTGCCTTTTGACACAGGCTGGCTGTAAAGTCCACCTGGGATTTCAGAAACTCCTCAAGAGAGCCCTCACCCTCGGCCATAGAATGAAGCCTGTCCTCCCAGATGGCCGTAAAATCAGGATAGGCCAGCTCCTCCGGCATGGCATCAATCAGCATGTAGGCCGACTGGGCAGGCTGAAGATACTTCTTTTTGCCTGTTTCCTTCAGCAGCTTCCGCTTGTGAATCAGCTCATCAAGGATAGTGGCCCTTGTTGCCTCCGTGCCTATGCCGTACACCGCCTTCAGCTGCTTTTTGGCCTCCGGATTCTGCACGAATTTATGAATGTCCTTCATGGCGGCAATCAAAGTTGCCTGGGTAAACCGGCTCGGTGGCTTGGTAACGCTCTGCCCCAGCTCGCCGGACAGGTACTGCACGCCGTCATTTTTCTTCATGGGCGGCAGGGCGTTGCCGTCGGCACCATTGTCACCGTTCTCGCCGTTGTCATTATTTTCACTATTCTCGTTATTGTCATCATCACTGCCATCGGCATTATCCGGCCTGCCGGCATTGTTTTCATCGGCGTTTTTCTTCTTGTATGCATAGAGAGCCTTCCAGCCCAAATCTATCTCCGTCCTGCCGCTGGCGGCAAACAGCTCATCCTTGTAGGTCACCTCCACCTTGGTCTGATAGTAGGTGTGGACAGGATAGAACTGTGCCAGATACGCCTGGGCAATCAAAAAATAAATATTGCGCTCCACAATGCTCAGCTTCGCCAAATCCGCCTTGACACGAGTGGGAATAATGGCGTGATGAGCCGAAATCTTCTTGTCATTCCAGGCCCGGCTTTTTATTCTGCTATCCGCCCCTGCCGCCCAGGCAGAAAGCTGTTCGTGAGCCAGTCCCTGCAAATTTTGCAGGATGGTGCCGCTGTCCTTAAACTGATTTGTGGGCAGATATTCACAGTCGGAACGGGGATAGGTGGTCAGCTTCTGCTCGTAGAGCTTCTGAG
>CAMFES010000100.1 GCA_945949525.1 uncultured Veillonellaceae bacterium | reverse complement strand
ATGATGATAGCCGCGATGGCATCACCCTTGACGAACTTGCTGGCACCATCCATGGCACCGTAGAAGTCAGCCTCACGCTGAATCTTCTTTCTGCGCTCGCTGGCCTCCGCATCGGTGATGGCCCCCTGATTCAAATCCGCATCAATGGCCATCTGCTTGCCAGGCATAGCATCCAGGGTGAAGCGTGCCGATACCTCTGCCACGCGCTCCGCGCCCTTGGTAATAACCATGAACTGGATGATAATCAAGATAACGAAAATGATAAAGCCTACTACGGCATTACCACCCACAACGAAGTTGCCGAAAGAACTGATGAGCTCCCCTGCATAGCCCTCCAGCAAAATAAGCCTGGTAGAGGAAACATTCAGCGCCAGCCGGAACAGGGTAGTGATCAGCAAAAGGGACGGGAACACGGACAAATCCAGTGCCTCCACATTGTAAATGGCACTCATGACAACCACCAGCGCCAGGGTAATGTTCATGCACAGCAGCAAATCCAGCAGCAGGGTAGGCAGCGGAATAATCATCATAACGACGATTGTTACGATGCCCACCGCAATCATTACGTCACTATATTTCTTTACAAAGCCAACCTTTTCGGCGGCCATAACCGGTGCAGCCATAATCTATCTCCTGCTCTCTATCAGGCAAACCGCCTTCTATGGCGATGCCTGAGTTTATATACATAAGCCAGAACCTCGGCCACTGCCTTGAACAGCTCCTGTGGGATGCTTCCACCCACATCCACGGCTGCATACAGGGCCCGTGCCAACGGCTTGTTTTCCACAATCGGCACGCTGTTCTCCCGTGCCAGCTCCTTAATCTTCTGAGCCACAGCATCCTGCCCCTTGGCCAGCACCACCGGGGCCGGCATCCCGGCCTCATACTTCAGCGCCACCGCAAAATGGGTAGGGTTGGTAATGATGACATCCGCCTTTGGCACTTCCTTCATCATTCTGGACATGGCCATCTGGCGCTGCTTCTGACGAATCTTGCCCTTTATCTGCGGGTCACCCTCCTGCTGCTTGAACTCCTCCTTGACCTCCTGCTTGCTCATCTTCAGATCCTGGGTGTTCTGCCACTTCTGATAGATGAGGTCAAGGACAGCCATCACCATGAACAGGCCGATAATCTTGAAGGCAAGGTTAAAAACCACATCGGAAATCTGGGCAGCCCCCGCAAAAATATCCACAAAAATCAGCTTTGGCATCTGCCACAGCTCATCGGACAGGTTCATGTACACCAATGAGCCGATGATGGCAATCTTCACCAGTGATTTTGCCAGCTCCACCAGGGAGCGCTTGGAAAAAATCCTGCCAAAGCCACTGATGGGATTCAGCCTGCCGGGATTGAAGCTCAGCTTTTCCGTAGAAAAGTTGAACCCCACCTGAGCCACATTCATGGCCAGGCCAATCACCATGATAAACAGCATCAGCGGAATAGAGGTCTTGGCCAGCAGAATCACGATGCTGATGAAGAGCTGCATGATGGTTTCCTCATTCACATCAAAATTCAGGTTGCCAAAGATGTACACCGCATAATTCATAATCTCATCTACAGCATCGCCCCCCAGCATCCTCAGCACGAAGAAGCCGGCCAGCATGACAAAGGCCGCATTGATTTCCTGGCTTCGGCCCACCTGGCCTTTTTTCAGGGCATCCGCCCTTCTCTTGGCCGTAGGCTCCTCGGTCTTCTCACCGGCAAAGAGCTGCAGGTCAAAGGCAAAATCCACTTTGCCGCAGCCGCCACTCTCCGGCGGAACAGTTCTTTTATTGTAATGCTCTAAGGGCAATGGAAATATTTCCATACATCTCATTGAACAACACATCCAAAAACATCACATAAAAAGGCATGATAATTCCCACTGTGAATATTCCGATAATAATCTGCATGGGAATACCCACCACAAATATATTCATCTGGGGCATGGTTCTCGCCAGTACGCCCAGGGACACATTCGTCAAAAGGATGGCAAAGGTCAGGGGCATGGCAATCTTCATGCCGGTGACAAATATGCCCGCCGTAAAATCCACCATCAGGTTGGCCAGGCTGCTGACATCAGCATTCATCCCCAGCACCGGCACGGAATCAAAGCTCCCCACCAACGCTCCCAGCAGCATGTGATGGCCATTAGTCACCACGAAGATAATCAATGTCAGATAGTACAAAAAGCTGCCGATAAGCGGATTCTGCTGGTTGGAGGTAGGGTCCATCTCATTCACCACGGCAAAGCCGGCCTGCATATCCATAACCTTACCTGCCATGTTGATAGCCATCAGAACCGTATAAGCCACAAAGCCAATCAGCCAGCCGATAAAAAGCTCCGAAAGCACCGCCAGCGTATAGCCAAAAATAGAAGCAGGCGCCTCTACGGCCATCCTCTGGTCCAGCACCGGAAACAGCACCAGCGTTATGACAAAGGCGATTCCGGCCCTAAAATACATGGGAATATTCTGGCTGCCCCAGAAGGGAGCAATAATAAACAGGCCGCTTACCCTTGTCATCACCAGCAGGAACACCGCCGCGTGATTCTGCAGCAAATCATAAAAATCCACAGCGCCACCTCATACACCATCACCACAGCACATCAGCCGATATAGTACGGCAGGTTTACCAGCACATTGGTCACATACTCCACCATCAGCCTCAGCATCCAGGGGCCAAAAATCAGAATCGCCACAAACACTGCCACAATCTTCGGTATAAAGGCCAGCGTCTGCTCCTGAATGGAGGTAGTGGCCTGGAACACGCTGACCGCCAGACCCACCAAAAGCCCCAGTCCCAGCATGGGTGCCGAAATCAAAAGCACCATTCTGAGGGCCTCCTGGGCCATCTGTATAACCAAATCTCCAGACATAATCCTTCACCTCTGCCCTGTCACTTGAAGCTGACAATCAGCGACTTAATCAAAAGATGCCACCCGTCCACCATGACAAAAAGCAATATCTTGAAGGGCAGTGAAATCATTACCGGCGGCAGCATCATCATACCCATGGACATCAGGGTACTGGCCACAATCATATCGATGACGATAAAGGGCACATAAATCATAAAGCCTATCTGGAAGGCCGTCTTCAGCTCGCTAATCATGTAGGCGGGAATCAGGGTGAAGGTGGAAACCTCCTCCGGCCCGTTAGGCCGCGGCCCGTCTGCCAGATTGACAAACAGCGCCAGATCCGCCTCCCTGGTCTGCCTGAACATAAACTCCCTGATTGGCTCAACCGTATTCTCTATGGCCTGCTCCTGGGTTATCTGCCCGGCCAGATATGGCTGCAGCCCGTTCTCATTGGCCTGGCTCCAGTAAGGTGCCATGATGTAGAAGGTCAGAAACAGCGACAAGCCGATGATAACCATGTTCGGCGGGGCAGTCTGCGTCGATAATGCATTGCGTAAAAAACCAAGCACCACAACAATTCTGATAAAGGCCGTGGTCATTATCAGAATGGAGGGTGCTATGGACAAAATCGTCAGGACAGCCATCAGCTGCAGCGTTACCGCCACATCCTGAGGATTCTCCGCCGCCCCGACATCAATATTCACGTTTGGAATCAGCGGTGCAGCCGAAGCGGAATCCGCCGCCAAAAAAACTAACAAAAGACCCATTATGCAAGGGCAAAAAAGCCTCTGTATCCTGGTCACAATCTCCACAACTCCTTATCCCCTGCGATTCAGGCCTTCCCGGAACAAAGACGGCACCCGCCTGGTAAGCTCCTCCAGCGTGGAAAGCTGACTGGCAAATGCCCCCGCATCTACCGGCTGTGCCACGGCCTGACGCCGCAGACGGTCTATCTCGTCAGCATCCTCAATCTCCCCCAGAAGGCTCACCTGATGCTCCGTCACGCCCAGCAGCACCACCTTGCCGCCAATCTCCACCACGCAGACGGACTTGTTCGGCCCCAGTGCCAGATGCTCCAGAATCCTGCCGCCGTTTGAGGCCGCCTGATGCTGAAAGCGCCCGCTTAAAAATCTGGACGCAAAATATGCCATGACAACCACAAAGGCAAAAACAGCCAGCAAGCTGATTAAATATGCCAATGTTGACCACCATGACATTTGAGAAGGTTTTGGATCAGTATTTTCATAACCGGCCAGATAACCGCCGCCCGAACCGGCTGTATCAGCAGCAGCCGCCAGGGAATCCGGCGGCACTGCTGAAAACACCAAAATTAAAATACATAGGACAGATGCCATGGAGCAAAAACGACTCCAGCTCTTCATCAGCCGACTGCTTTTCTAACAGCTTCCAGTACGCGGTCTGGCTGGAAAGGCTTTACGATGAAGTCCCTGGCACCCGCCTGGATAGCCTCAATAACCATTGCCTGCTGGCCCATAGCGGAGCACATTACGATCTTCGCATTAGGATCAACCTTCTTGATTTCCTTTACGGCACTGATGCCGTCCATCTCAGGCATGGTGATATCCATGGTAGTCAGGTCAGGCTTCAGCTCCTGATACTTCTCCAGAGCCTTCATGCCATTCTCAGCCTCACCAACAACCTCATATCCGTTCTTGGTCAGGATGTCCTTAACCATCATTCTCATGAATGCTGCATCATCAACGACCAATACTCTTACTGCCATTTGTCATCTCTCCTCGTCAGTAGTATTCAGTGTATCACAAGTTAAATTCAGATTATAATCATTTCCATTATACTTGAAACTCAATAAATTCTCAAGTATAAGTTTTTAGACAAAAATCCCAAAAGCGATTACAATGCCTGCACACGCTCCAGAGGGCTTACAATCTCCGTAATCCTCACGCCAAAATTCTCATCAATTACTACAACCTCGCCCTTGGCGGTCAGCTGCCCGTTGACATGAATATCCACCGGCTCGCCTGCCAGCTTATCCAGCTCGATGATGGAGCCCGTAGAGAACTCCAGAATCTCCCGGATGGATTTCTTGGTGCGTCCCAGCTCTACGGTTACCTGCAGCGGTACATCCTTGATCAGGCTGATATTGGCTGCATTCACCTCCACCGGCTCGTTGGTCAGCGGTGCGAACTGTGCTGCCTGTACCGGCATGGGCGGAGCCACCACATTGGTCTGGGCATAGCCCGGAGCAGCATATACAGGCTGTGCCATCGGCGGCGCTGCATACATCGGCTGCTGTGGCGGAGCTGCATACTGTGGCTGTGGCGGTGGCGGCGGAGGTGCCTGCGGGGCAGGTGCTGATGCCGGGGCTGATGCCGGGGCTGCAGGAGCAGGTGCAGGTGCCGGGGCAGGTGCTGCTACAGGCTCCGGCTCCGGTTCAGGCTGTGCGCCGCCTCCCATCAGGAAGGACACCATTTCCTTTGCCACATCCAGCGGCAAAATCTGCATGATCTCACTGTCAATGAGACCTTCCACTTCCATGCGGAAGCTGATCTTGGCCACCGGATCATCGTTCTGTACCAGCTCGGTAACCTTGTCCTCAGCCCCCAGGTCAATAAGATTTACCTTTGGCGGAGAAATATCAATCTTCTTGTTGAACATGGTGGACAAGGATGTTGCCACCGTGCCCATCATCTGATTCATGGCCTCGCCCACGGCACTCATGTGAATATCACTGAGATCCTCCTGCGGGCTCAAGCCATCGCCACCCATCATCAGGTCTGCGATAATGCAGGCATCAGATGCCTGAATAGCCAGAATATTATTACCGTTGATGCCGATTACATAGCCAACCTCAACAATCAGGTATGGCATCGGATACTGATTCTGAATGGTAGACATCGTATCCAGATTGACATCAGGGGTAGTAATATTAACCTTATGTCCTAAAAGCACTGACAGAGTCGTAGCAGCACTGCCCATTGAGATATTGCCTATCTCACCCAGAGCATCTTTTTCCATGTCAGACAGCAAATCGCCTGGCAACGCGGAAGAAGCAGCTGGTTCTTCAGCTGGTGCCGGATCGGCAGCAGGCGTAGACACACCGCCATTCAGCAGCGCATCAATCTCCTCTTGCGTCAATTCAGCCATTAGTACCTTCATCT
>CAMFES010000099.1 GCA_945949525.1 uncultured Veillonellaceae bacterium | reverse complement strand
GGTGAGAGCCTGCACAGGAAGCGAAGGGCGCTTTGGAGCGAAATTGTATATCCAATTGAGGCGGAGTAGAAAAATATTTTCTATTCAAGCAGGGTGGAACCGCGAGTTTAGCGTTGGCATTGAGCGTTTTATATTTAGTAGCCGATGTTTAGCGATGAATTACTCGTCCCTGTAACATTTAGCAAAATGTTACAGGGGCGTATTTTTTTGCACTGTAACATCATCATCTGAGGAGGTTTATATTTATGAAATTTCAGGAAATCATCCTGGCATTGCAGCAGTTCTGGTCAGAGCAGGGCTGTATTCTCGGCGAGCCTTATGATGTGGAAAAGGGCGCCGGTACCATGAATCCGTTTACTTTTTTGCGAGTATTGGGGCCTGAGCCTTGGAATGTGGCCTATGTGGAGCCATCCCGCCGTCCGGCTGATGGACGCTATGGCGACAATCCTAACCGCCTGTACCAGCATCATCAGTTTCAGGTTATCATGAAGCCGTCCCCTGATAATATTCAGGAGCTGTATCTGGCTTCCCTGGAGCGTCTGGGTATCAACCCGAAGGAGCATGATATCCGCTTTGTTGAGGACAACTGGGAATCCCCTACCCTTGGTGCCTGGGGTCTTGGCTGGGAGGTATGGCTGGATGGCATGGAAATCACCCAGTTCACCTATTTCCAGCAGGTAGGCAGCCAGGATATCAAGCCAACTGCTGTAGAGATTACCTATGGCCTGGAGCGTCTTGCCATGTACATTCAGGGTGTGGAAAATGTTTATGACATTCAGTGGACAGGCGACTATACCTATGGCGATGTTTTCCATCAGAATGAGTTTGAGCAGTCCACCTATGCCTTTGATTTGTCCGATGCGGATTTGCTCTTTGATTTGTTTGACAAATATGAGGCAGAGGCTGTCCGTGTTATTGACAAGGGCTATGTGCATCCTGCCTACGACTATGTACTGAAGTGTTCCCATGCTTTCAACCTGCTGGATGCCCGTGGTGCTATCAGCGTTTCCGAGCGTGCCGCCTTTATCGGCAGGGTGCGGAAGCTGGCCCGCCTGTGCGCCCAGTGCTATCTGAAGCAGCGTGAGGAGCTTGGCTATCCGATGATGGGAAAGGGGAGTAAATAAGACATGAGCAAGACTTTATTATTGGAAATCGGTACTGAGGAGGTTCCGGCTCATGTAATGCCGGGTATCCTGTCCCAGCTGAAGGAAAATGCGGCCAATACCTTTGATGGCCTGCGCATTGAGTACAAGAATATCAGAACCCTTGGCACACCGCGCCGTACTGCCCTGATTGTGGAAGGGCTGGCTGAGCAGCAGGCTGATTTGTCCAAGGAAAACCGCGGCCCGGCCGTAAACATTGCCTTTGATGCTGAGGGCAATCCTACCAAGGCTGCCCAGGGCTTTGCCCGTGGCCAGGGTGTCAAGGCAGAGGAACTGGTGACCAAGGATGGCTATGTATACGCTATGGTGCATGAGGTAGGCGGCAAGACTATTGACCTTCTGGGGGATACCCTGGCAGGACTGGTTAATGGCTTGAATTTCCCAAACAATATGCACTGGGCAAATCTCGACTATAAGTTTATTCGTCCGCTCCGCTGGCTGGTGGGTCTGTACGGTGAGGATGTTATCGACTTCGAGGTGGCTGCTGTAAAGTCCGGCCGTGTTTCCCGCGGTCATCGCTTTTTGTCCGAAGGTGATTTTGAGATTGCCTCCGCTGATGACTATGAGGCAGCCTGCCAGGCGCAGTTTGTTATTGTTGACCAGAATAAGCGCTGCGACATGATAAGGGAGCAGATTGCTCAGGTTGCAGAGGCCAATGGTGGCAAGGCTGAAATCAACGAGGATTTGCTGGAGGAGGTTCTCTATCTGGTAGAGTATCCGACCGCCCTCTGCGGCAGGTTCGATGAGAAGTACCTAAGGCTGCCTGCAGAGGCCGTTATTACCCCGATGCGTGATCATCAGCGTTACTTCCCTGTGCTGAAGGACGGCCAGCTGCTGCCCCTCTTTATCACTATCCGTAACGGTGGCAGCGAGTTTTTGGAAACCGTGCAGCACGGCAATGAGCGTGTGCTCCGTGCCCGCCTGGAGGATGCCCAGTTCTTCTTTGATGAGGACAGGAAGAAATCCCTTGAAGAGCATGGTGACAAGCTGAAGACCGTGGTGTTCCAGGAGGGGCTTGGCTCCATCTACGACAAGGCACAGCGCCTGGAGGCACTGGCTGCCTATATTGCTGATGAGCTGCAGGTATCTGAGCAGGAGAAGGCGGATGCCGTTCGTGCAGCCAAGCTGGCTAAGGCTGACCTGGTAACGGGCATGGTAACTGAGTTTACCGAGCTGCAGGGCATCATGGGCCGTGAGTATGCCCTTTTGGACGGGGAGAATGCCGCTGTGGCACAGGCTATTGACGAGCATTACATGCCTCGCTTTGCCGGTGATGCCCAGCCTGCCTCCGTGGCTGGCCGCATCGTTTCCCTGGCTGACAAGATTGACAATCTGGTGGCTACCTTCAGCCGCGGCCTGATTCCTACCGGCTCCCAGGACCCGTTTGCCCTGCGCCGTCAGGCTCTGGGCATCGTGAACATGCTGAACGAGGCTCAGTACCACATCTCCCTCAGTGGCCTTGTGGCAAAGGCCATGGAGCTTCTGAAGCTGGAAGCTGGCGAGGCACAGGCGAAGATGCAGTCCGATGTGGCTGACTTCATGAAGCTGCGCCTGAAGAATGTGCTGGCAGATGCAGGCATCCGCTATGATGTGGTGGATGCGGTATTTGTGGATATTGACGATATCTACGGTGTTTCCCTCCGTGCCGCCGCTGTCAACGAGGCAGTGAAGCAGGATATGGAAAAGACCATTCAGGCCTTTGTCCGCACCGGCAACATCGCCCGCAAGGCAGAAGCAGCTGCTGCGGTGGATGAAGCCGCCTTTGCAGAGCAGGTGGAGAAGGAGCTGTATGGTGCTTATCAGGCTGCGGCAGAGAAGGCAGAAGGCCAGCTGGCAGCCCGGGATTATGCAGCCGCCATCGTCAGCCTGTCCGGTCTGGCTGCCCCTATTGATGCTTTCTTTGAGGGCGTTATGGTCATGGACAAGGACGAGAAGATTAAGAACAATCGTCTTGGTCTTTTGAAGCTGATTGATGCACTTGTATGCAAAATTGCTGATTTCAGTAAAATTGTGCTGGCGTAAAGAAAATTTTACTCCACAATAATTGCAATCTATGATATAATTATCTAAACTTTTGTTGTAGAGGGGAGATTTAGTAAATGACTCAGGAAGCAATCGAACAGATTCTCAAGGAGAAAATCGCCGAGGAGCGCAGCAAGCTGCCAACTCATGAATACATCGACCTGAACGCTGTAGCAAATGGCCGCGGTGTATCCGATGCAGGTCTTTTGTATCTGAAGGCTGTTGATACTGCTCTGGATATCATGAGCAAGAGCGTGGCTGCCACTTTGGCACAGGTCGTAAAGTAATACGCGTTTATAGAAGCTATATTGAAGGACTGCCGCATGTTGGCAGTCCTTTTTCCTGTCTGCAATTAGTTTTTGCAGAAATGTTTTGGCAATTGGCAGTTTGGTAATATGTTTGTTGTATTTTGGTTGACTTATGAGGATTTTTCTATTAGAATGAAAAAATGGCAAATTTTTCGGCAAGTTTTTTGAGAAAAAAAGAGGAATTTTGCTGTTTATATAGAATATATGTCAGTGCAGTAACCTGTTTGTGATTTTTGAAGTTTGAAAGTATTGCAAAGCGGAAAGGCGGGGAGAGCGGTTCTATGTCTGAGCGTGGAATGATATCGAGGGAGTTCGCGGAAAAGGTGCGGGCTGCCGCTGATATTGTGAAGATTATCTCAGGCTATGTTTCCCTGAAAAGAAAGGGAGACAGGTATTGGGGCTGCTGTCCTTTTCACAATGAGAAGACGCCTTCCTTTTCCGTGAAGCCTGACGATGGTTTCTTTTACTGTTTTGGCTGTCATGCAGGGGGGAACGTCTTCAAGTTTATCTCCATGTATGAGAATGTGCCGTATTATGAGGCTGTGGCCAGAGTGGCGGAGGATTTGAACATTCCCCTGCCAAGAAAGGAGCAGACGCCGGAGCAGATTGCCAGGGAAAAGCATATTGATGAGCTGAGGCAGGTAAACAAGCTGGCGGGGAATTTCTTTTACAATTGTCTTACAATGACCGTGTATGGTAAGAAGGGGCTGGATTATTTTCACCAGCGAGGGATAGATGATGGGACAATCAAGGAGTTTTCCCTGGGGTTTGCGCCTGATGCCTGGGACAAGCTGTCTGCGGCCTTTGTGCAGAGGGGGATAGCCCCGGAGCTTTTGCTCGAATGTGATTTGGCCAGGCAGCGGCAGGAGGGCGGCCTTTTTGACCGGTTCAGGAACCGGGTGATGATTCCTATAAGGGATGACCGGGGCAGGATTGTGGGCTTTGGCGGGCGCATCATCGAGGCTTCCGACAGGGAGCAGGCCAAGTACCTGAATTCCAAGGAAACTGTGCTGTTTAACAAGCGGCGTCTGCTTTTTGGTCTGGACAAGGCCTATCGCCACATTGAAAAAGAGGGGTTTTCCCTGGTGGTTGAGGGATACATGGATGTAATATCCGTGTATGCGGCTGGTATAAAGAATGTAGTGGCATCCCTGGGAACAGCCTTTACCAGGGAGCAATGCAGAAAGCTGCTGAGGTATGCTCCGGAGATTTATTTCTGCTATGACAGCGATGCGGCTGGGCAGAATGCTATTTTTCGCGCTATTGATGTGGCAAGGGAGATGGAAAACGCCATTATTAAGGTGGTGCAGATGCCGGATGGAAAGGATCCGGACGAGTTTATCAGAAAGCATGGGGCTGATGCGTTCCGGCAGGTTGTCCGGGGAGCTGTGCCCATGGTGGAGTTCCAGCTGCAGTATATTGTAAAGGATATGGATTTGAACAGCCTGGAGAGCAGACTGCAGGCCATGGCCAGGATACTGCCTGTCCTGGCCGGGGTCAGGAATATGGTACAGCGCAACGCCTATGTGGCCAGGGCCGCCCAGGTTCTAGGGGTGGCCGAGAGCGAGCTGTCCAACGAGCTGGAGCGGCAGAATCGTGGAAGATACGGCGGCCATCAACCCCAGCCGACGGAGAGCATCAGGCCTGTGCGGCGCCGGGCGGATGACGCCCTGCGGCGGGCAGGGAGGGTTGTTATCAGGGCTGTGTGGCAGGAGCCGGTGACCCTGGAGCATTTTGTCAGCATGGTGCCGCTGGATGCTGTGCCGGATGATGTGCAGGCCGCTGTTCTCCGTCAGATGGCACTGTTTATCAGGCAGGGGGAGAAGCTGACCGATGTGATGCAGTTTGGCAGTCTGGGGGATCAGGCTGTTGAGGAGCTGTCCAGGGCTCTTGTGGAGGAGCAGGGTCAGCAGGATTTGATGGAGCTTTATGGCGACTGCGTGAAGCTGCTGCGCAAAAACTACCTGCACGGACAGTTTGAGCTTCACCGCCTGAAGGCGGACAGGCTCAGCCGTGAAGGCATGAGCGGTTATTTGGAGGAATTGGCGCTGAGCCAAAAAATAAAAAACGAAATGGATGAATTATAAGGTGACGACTAGCTTATATTTTTTGATGCTGGAGAAATGGAGGAAACTCGATGGCTGATGTTAAGGAGAAAAAGAAAAATAGCTCTAAGACAGGTGCTGCCGCCAGAAGGACTGCCAGAAAGCCAGCAGTGGCGAAGGAGGCCGCTGACAGCGGTCTTGGTGAAGCGAAGCAGAGCAGCGGCATGATTATTGCGGATCTTTTGGAAAAGGGCAAGCGCAATGGCGGCACCTTGACCTATGGAGAGGTAGTGGAAGCTCTGCAGAAGCAGGATATTTCTCCGGATGAGATTGAGGCTCTGTTTGAGAATTTTGGCAAAAAGGGCGTAGAGATAGCCGATGATGCGGATCTGACCCCGGAGGACCTGGAAAAGGATGAGGATCTGCAGGATGTGGATACTGATGTAGACCTCAGCGTGCCGGAGGGGATCAATATTGATGACCCGGTGCGCATGTACCTGA
>CAMFES010000098.1 GCA_945949525.1 uncultured Veillonellaceae bacterium | reverse complement strand
TGTTACCTCCACATTCTTTTTTATTTTGAATGTCCGCAAAATCCGTCCTACATCTCCAGCAGCAGCGGATTGGTAAAGACAATCCCGCACCAGGCCCTCTCAATAGCGGGCTGCAGATGCATAGCCAGATTGTATATCAGCTCCTCATCATCAATATAGTTATCTCCCAGCCAGGCCTGAACATCCATGATAAACTCCCTGGCCAGCCGCAGGGCCCTCTCGTTGGTGCTGAGGGCTCCCTCCCCCGACAGGGGGCGCAGCCTGCAGATGCAGCTGTGCATCAGCTCCTTCAGAATCCCCTGCACCTCATTTTCATTGCGGAAGCCATCCTCCAGCTCCGCCAGGCTGCAGGCCAGCTTTTCTGCCATTCTGCCCATGAAGACACCTTCATCCGAAATAAAGCTCATCCGCCTCTGGCCTGTCAGAAGCTGTCCCTCCTGCAATCTTTTCATCTGGACAGCCAGGGCAATCACCATGCGATTTATGGACAGGTCACTGACGGACAGGCCGTTCTCCGCCACAAACTCCAAAAAGCAGTCTGCAATGCTCTGTACCGGTATGCTGCGGCTGTAGCGGCAGAAAAGCTGTTCAGGCCGGAAGCCTCTCCCGGCCTCCGGAGAAAAGTCCCTGAAATTGTATGTTCCGGAAGCAAAGATGTGAATCAGGGCATCCCTGACTGCCATTTCATCACCTACAGCCCGTATTCCCTGCCCCCGCTTGGAATCATAGCGCAGGCCGCGCCTTTCCAAAAATACCTGCACCAGCTTCAAATCCCCCAGCAGGGTTCCCCTGCTGACACATAGCTGCTCTGCCATGCGGTCTATAGATGCCATCTGCCGCGTCAGCAAGGCCACCACTATGAGATTCCTCCGTTCCCTGGGCGTATACACATAGCTGACAGCCTCCTCCACGCTTTCCCTTTCCGATGGTTCCAGCCAGACACCGCATTTGTTCTTGCTGCATAGTATCCAGCCATCCTGCCGCAAATCATCCTCCAGGCTGCGCAAATCATAACGCACGGTACGCTCCGATGCCTTTACCAGAAGTGCCAGCGTCCTGACCGTAACAGGCGCAGCCGCGGCAGTTGTCTTCAAAATCGTCACCAGCTGCTTTTTACGTTCATTGCTATGAATTTCAAACACCCCCTTTGTCTTTCCCATTATACGGATTGCAGGATTCATGCACAAGCCTAATTGTATGCCGTCATATCCTGCAAAAAAATATTCCTGCGGCACAGGCATGCATCTGCACACCAGTCCCGCAGGAACAAAATAAAATATATCAGCCTTCAGTAAGACAGCCGGCAATAACCTCCAGCAGCTCATCACGGCCCTGATTTTTCATCGAGGAATACGGCAGCACATCCATCTCCTGCACTCCCAGCTTCCGCTTGATAGCTGCGATGCTCTTGGCTGCCGCATTCTTGCCGACTTTATCGGCCTTGGTGGCAACCACCAGCACCGGCAGATTGTTTTCCACCAGCCAGTTGAACATCTCCACATCCGAGGCCATTGGCTCATGGCGGATGTCAATCAGCTGACACACAAACTGGATATTTGGCGAGGTCAGCAGATATTCATTGATAAACCTGCTCCATATCTTCCGCCTTTCTGCCCCGGTTTTGGCATAGCCGTAGCCGGGCAAATCCACCAGATAAAAATCCTGCCGCTCCGGCACATCCTGAATTTTGGCGCCAATCTCATAAAAGTTGATGGTCTGGGTCTTGCCAGGCTGGCTGGAAACCCTGGCCAGATTCCGCACCCTGGTAAGGGAATTTATCAGGGAGGACTTGCCCACATTGGAACGGCCGATAAACACGACCTCCTTGCGGTCAAGCTCCGGATACTGCTCCTTTTTCACGGCGGAAGCAAGATACGTTCCCTGGGTAATAATCACCTTATCTGCCACGAAGCTCACCTGCCCTTCAGTTCAAAAGAGCCGTTTCCAGCACCTTGTCCATATTCTCCACCGGCACAAATTCCAGCTTTTCACGAACGCCCTCCGGAATATCCTCAATATCCCGCTCGTTCTCCTTCGGCAGCACAATAGTCCTGATGCCCTCACGATAGGCAGCAAGCACCTTTTCCTTCAGTCCGCCAATAGGCAGCACATTGCCGCGGATGGTAATCTCACCGGTCATGGCCACATCGCTTCTCACCTTGCGCCCTGTGAGGCCTGATACCATAGCTGTAGCCATGGTGATACCGGCAGAAGGGCCGTCCTTCGGCACAGCTCCCTCCGGAAAATGCACATGGATATCGTTTTTCTCGTAGAAGCCATCTGCCAGCTTGAACTTGTCCTGACGGCTGCGGATGTAGGACAGAGCAGCCTGAGCGGACTCCTTCATCACATCCCCCAGCTTGCCGGTGAGAATCAGCTTGCCGGTGCCCGGGAAAATGTTCACCTCGGTAGGCAGTATATCGCCGCCTACCTGGGTCCAGGCCATGCCGGTACACAGACCGATTTCCGGCTTGCGCTTTGCCTTGGTATGAGGGTACTTGACCTTGCCGAGAATATCCACCAGATTTTTCGTGGTAACATATACGGACTCCGTATCCCCCTCCACGATTTTTCTTGCCACCTTGCGGCAGAGATGGCCGATGACCCGCTCCAGCTCACGTACCCCGGACTCTCTGGTGTACTCGTTAATCATGCGCTGCAGGACGCCTGCCCCCAGCCTGATTTCCTTGCCGGAGAGGCCGTTCTTCGTCCGCTGGCGCGGCAGCAGATACTGCTTGGCAATCTCCAGCTTTTCCTGCTCCGTATAGCTGGACAGGGTAATGACCTCCATGCGGTCCAGCAGTGGCCGTGGGATTGCCCCCAGGTCATTGGCCGTCACAATCCACAGCACATCTGAAAGATTGAAGGGCAGCTCAATATAGTGGTCGCTGAAGGTGTTGTTCTGGGCCGGGTCCAATACCTCCAAAAGAGCAGAGGTAGGGTCACCCTTGTAGTCGGAGCCCATCTTGTCCACCTCGTCCAGCAGGAACACAGGATTTCTGGTACCGGCCTTCTTCAACGCCTCCAGAATCCGTCCCGGCATAGCCCCCACGTAGGTACGGCGATGGCCCCGTATCTCGGCCTCATCCCGCACGCCACCCAGGGAAGCACGGACAAACTTCCGCCCCAGTGCCTTTGCAACAGAGCCTGCCAGGGAGGTCTTGCCCACACCCGGCGGCCCTACCAGACAGAGGATAGGGGCGTTCTGCCCATTGGTCAGCTGGCGCACCGCCAGAAACTCCAGAATGCGCTCCTTGACCTTTTCCAGTCCATAGTGGTCGCGATCCAGCACTGCAGCAGCCGCCTTGATATCGTTGATATCCTTGGACATGACCTCCCATGGCATGGACAGCAGATTTTCGATATACGTACCAATAACAGCCGCTTCCTGGGACATGCCCTGGGTTCTCTCCAGGCGCTTCAGCTCCTTTTCAACTGTCCTGACCACCTCATCAGGGAAGGTGCCCTGCTTCAGCCGCTGGCGATAATCCTCGATATCGCCCTGAATGCCGTTCTGGTCACCCAGCTCGTTGTGGATTGCCTTGACCTTTTCCCGGAGATAATATTCCTTCTGCACCTTCTCAATCTGGCGGCGCACCCGGCTACCAATCTTGCGCTCGATATCCAGAATGTCCTTCTCCCGCTTCAGATAGCCATAGAGGCACTCCAGCCTGTCCTTCACATCAATGCGCTCCAGAATAGCCTGCCTGTCCTCCAGCTTCAGGTTGATATGACCGGCAATCATATCTGCCAGACGCCCGGCATCATCTATGATGGACACGGATACCATGGCATCCGCAGGAATCTTCTTGCTGCTTTTGACCCACTGCTCAAACTCATGGACTACGACGCGAACCAGCGCCTCCATCTCTATGGACTTGTCAATCTTATCACGATATTCCCGGATACCGGCCTCAATATACTCATTCTCCGCCTCGGTGACATTGACCATCTGGCCGCGGTACAGGCCCTCCACCAGCACGCGGATTCCACCGTCAGGCAGCTTCATCAAATGCTTTATTTCCGCTACCGTGCCCACACTGTATAAATCCGACGGCTGAGGGTCCTCCACGTCAGGATCCCGCTGCGCCACCAAAAAAATATGCTTTTCCTCATCCAGCATCGCCTTTTCCAGAGCGGTGATTGACTGCTCCCTTCCAGCATCCAGATGAACCATCATATAGGGAAAAACCATCATGCCCCGCAGGGGAAGCACAGGTAAAACAACTACATCTTCCTCCATAAAAATTCACCTCCGCAAAAAAATCTATATAAACATAGGCGTTACCCAGAGGCAACGCCTATCCATTCTTCTCAAATTATCCCGTCATACGGCCCGAAGCCATCAGCCAAAGACCGCAATCCGGCACCATCAGCTCAAGGCCAATCAGGCTGATGCCTCCCGCTTGCGCTGTCCATAGGAAAGCACGGGATCCTTCTTTTCCAGCACAACATCCTTGGTCACAAGACAGTCAGTAACCCCGTCTATAGACGGAATCTCGTACATGACATTCTTCATGATTTCCTCAATGATGGAGCGAAGGCCGCGGGCACCTGTCTTGCGCTTCAGGGCTTCCTTGGCAATGCTGCGCAGCGCCTCCTCATCAAAGGCCAGCTTTACGCCGTCCAGCTCCAAAAGGTGCTGATACTGCTTCACCAGCGCATTTTTCGGCTTGGTGAGAATCTCCACCAAATCCGCTTCTGCCAAAGGCTCCAGGGTGACAACCACCGGCAGACGACCGATAAACTCCGGAATCAGGCCGCTTTTCATCAGGTCATCCGGTGCCAGCTTCTTCAAAAGCTCCCCCACATCCATCTGCTGCTTTGAGGTAATCTCCGCACCAAAGCCCATGCTCTTCTTGCCGATGCGCTTGTTGATAATCTTATCAATACCGGCAAAGGCTCCGCCGCAGATAAACAGGATATTGGTGGTATCAATCTGCAAAAGCTCCTGATGAGGATGCTTGCGCCCGCCCTGAGGCGGCACGGAAGCCACTGTCCCCTCCAAAATCTTCAGCAGTGCCTGCTGCACGCCCTCGCCGGAAACATCACGGGTAATGGAAACATTTTCGCCCTTTCTGGCAATCTTGTCAATCTCGTCAATGTAGACGATGCCCCGCTCCGCCTTCTCAATATCAAAGTCGGCAGCCTGAATCAGCTTCAGGAGGATATTCTCTACATCCTCGCCTACGTAACCGGCCTCTGTCAGCGTGGTAGCATCCGCCACTGCAAAGGGAACATTCAGAATCCTTGCCAACGTCTGCGCCAGAAGCGTCTTGCCACTGCCTGTAGGTCCCAGCATCAGGATGTTGGATTTCTGAAGCTCCACATCCTTCTTCAGCCTATGGCTGTCAGCATTGATTCTTTTATAATGATTGTATACTGCAACGGCCAACGATTTTTTGGCTTCCTCCTGGCCAATTACATACTGGTCAAGAATGCTTTTTATCTCCTTCGGCTTCGGCAGGCCACGAACCTCATCATCGTCCTGCTCCCGTACCTCTTCATCAACAATCTCGTTGCACAGCTCAATACACTCGTCACAAATATAAACACCGGGACCTGCCACCAGCTTGCGCACCATGTCCTGTGGCTTTCCACAAAAAGAGCAGACCAGCTTTTCATCATTGTCATCGAAGCTCATGCCGCCACCCCCTTAGTCCTGAGATTCCTCGCTGTCCTTTGCCCTGGTGATAACCTTGTCTATCAGGCCGTACTCAACAGCATCAGCCGCACTCATAAAATTATCACGCTCGGTATCAGCCTCAATCTGCTCCATGCTCCTGCCAGTGCGCTCAGCGAGAATCTCGTTCAGCATCTGACGTGTACGCAAAAGCTCCTTCGCCTGAATCTGGACATCGGTAGACTGGCCACGGGCACCGCCCAAAGGCTGATGAATCATAATCCTGGCATTTGGCAGGGCAAAACGCTTGCCCTTGGCACCGGCAGTCAGAAGCAGGGAACCCATGCTGGCCGCCTGGCCAATGCAGATAGTAGCCACATCAGGCTTGATGTACTGCATGGTATCATAAATAGCCATACCGGCAGTCACAACGCCGCCCGGGCTGTTTATATACAGATAAAT
>CAMFES010000097.1 GCA_945949525.1 uncultured Veillonellaceae bacterium | reverse complement strand
TGTTTGTATTCCTCTGCCTTGCCGCCCTCTATGAGAGCTGGAGCGTACCGTTTGCAGTGCTGCTGTCTGTGCCTGTAGGTATCTTTGGCGCGTTGTTCTCCGAGTATTTCCTGTCCATCGTACAGGCTCTGGACGGTACGCCGAATGCCGGACTGCAGAACAGCGTGTACATGCAGATTGGTGTTATCATGATTATCGGTCTGGCAGCCAAAAACGCCATACTGATTGTAGAGTTTGCCAAGATTCGTGTAGATGCCGGCATGAATCCGCTGAAGGCGGCTATTGAGGCGGCAGGACTGCGCTTGCGTCCTATTCTCATGACCTCCTTTGCCTTCATCATCGGCTGCCTGCCGCTGGCTATGGCAACAGGTGCCGGTGCGGCGGCCCGTAATGGCATGGGCGTGGCGGTAGTAGGCGGCATGCTCTTTGCTACCGGTCTGGCTATCTTTATTATTCCTGCTTTCTATGTCATGACAGAGTATATTTCCAAAACTCTTGGCATCAGAAAAACGGAGAAGAAAAAGACCTCTACGGATTACATGTAATTCCCAGGTTAATATTGCGAGCATCATTTTGACAGGGCGGCGTGTGTCTGCCCTGTCTTTTTATGCCTGCGCATATTAATATTAATATTTATTTATAATTATAATTTAATACAGAACAAAAAGTGAAAAATATTCTATTTTTCTATTGCGTAAAAAACCCTTGTTTGTTATAATAGATACAGAAATTTGCTGTCGATAAGGAGAATTGAAATATGGATCAGGAAAAAGAAGAATCTTTAAAAAATGCCATGAAGCAGATTGAGAAGGATTATGGCAAGGGAGCTATTATGCGTCTTGGCGATGCAGCGGCCAATATGAATGTGGAGGTCATCTCTACGGGAATTCTGCCGTTGGATATCGCGCTGGGCGTAGGCGGCATTCCGAGGGGGCGTATCATAGAGATATATGGGCCGGAATCTTCTGGTAAGACCACCGTTACCCTGCACATGATTGCCGAGGCACAGCGGCAGGGCGGCGTGGCAGCCTTCATAGATGCGGAGCATGCACTGGACCCTGTCTATGCCAAGAATCTGGGGGTGGATATTGACAACCTGCTGATATCTCAGCCGGATACCGGTGAGCAGGCGCTGGAGATTGTGGAGGCGCTGGTGCGGAGCGGCGCCATAGATATTATCGTGGTGGACTCTGTAGCTGCTTTGGTGCCTCGTGCGGAGATTGAGGGGGATATGGGTGATGCCCATGTTGGCCTTCTGGCGCGGCTCATGAGCCAGGCCATGCGCAAGCTGACCGGTATCATCAGCAAGTCCCAGACCACCGCCATCTTTATAAATCAGATTCGCGAGAAGGTAGGAACCATGTATGGCAACCCGGAAACAACTACAGGTGGCCGTGCCCTGAAGTTCTATTCCTCCGTGCGCCTGGATGTGAGAAAGTTTGATGTTGTGAAGCAGGGGACGACTATTCTGGGCAACCGCACTAAGGTCAAGGTGGTCAAGAATAAAGTGGCTCCGCCATTCAAGGTAGCCGAGTTTGATATTATGTACGGCGAGGGAGTTTCCAAGGAAAGCAGTGTGATTGACATCGCTGCCGACTTGGATATCCTCAACAAGAGCGGCTCCTGGTATTCCTACAACGGCAATCGTTTGGGACAGGGCAAGGATACGGTCAAGGAGATTCTTCGCAATCAGCCTGAGCTGATGGAGGAGATTGAAACGAAGCTGTATGAGATGCTGAAGGATGCGGATGTTATTCAGAGGCTGACTGCTCCTGCTAAGAAGGGCAAGGCTTCCGATGAGTAAGCCTTCAAAGCTTACTGCCGGGGCACAGCCTTCCTGCCGGGCAAAGGCGGTGGAGTTTCTGGCCCGCAGTGACCAGAGCATACGAAGATTGTCAGAAAAGCTTTCCCGGAAGGGATATGGAGAGGATGAGATAGGGGAAACTATCCAGTGGCTGCAGTCCAAAAGGTTTATTCAGGAGGAGGAGGGCTGTCACAGGCGCTTTGAGTTTCTTTACAATGACAGCAGCTATAGCGTGCGGCAGATTGTGGCAAAGCTGCAGCAGCAGGGGTATGAGCGCGACATGATAAGGGAGTGCGTTCCCGATGACATCGATGAGCGTGAGTATGCCGCGGCTGTTAAGGTACTGCGGCGCAGATTCAAGGCAGGTGCAGAGCCACGGAAGATGTTCCAGCACCTTTGCATGAAGGGCTTTGCTTACGATACGGCGCGCAACGCCGTGGAGGATTTGCGGCTGGAATGGGATGAGGATATGTGATATAATGGGTTGGTGTTTCAGGCTTTGCTTGTGCTGTTTCCTGGGTGAGCAGGGAAACACTGCCTGACAGGATTTGTGCAGGTAGATAACTGTGGGTGATTTGTGCAAGCAGGCAACCCGTGAGTGATTTGTGTGGATTGAGGAGGAGCGTAAATAGTGACAAATGAAATGATTATTGTCCTGGACTTTGGTGGCCAGTACAACCAGCTGATTGCCCGCCGTGTACGTGAGTGCAATGTGTATTGCGAGGTACATCCCAATACCTTGAGCCTTGAGAAAATCAAGGCTATGAAAAATTTGAAGGGCATTATTTTCACTGGTGGCCCGAACAGTGTTTATACATCTGATTCTGCGACCATCAGCACCGAGGTATTCAAGCTGGGTGTGCCTGTGCTGGGTATCTGCTATGGTTCTCAGCTGATGGCACATCTGCTGGGGGGCAAGGTAGAAACTGCTCCTGTCAGTGAGTATGGCAAGACCGATGTAAGCATCAAGGCCGCTGGTTCCAAGCTGTTTGAGGGCGTATCTGCAAATACCGTCTGCTGGATGAGCCACACAGATTATATCTCCAAGGCACCGGAGGGCTTCACTATCACGGCTGATACCCCTGTGTGTCCTGTAGCGGCCATGGAGAACGAGGCGGAGGGGTTGTATGCCGTGCAGTTCCACCCGGAGGTGCTGCACACTGTAGAGGGCACAAAGATGCTCAGCAACTTTGTTTACAATGTCTGCCAGTGCGCTGGTGACTGGCGCATGGACTCCTTTGTGGAAACAACTATTCAGCAGCTGAAGGAAAAAATCGGCAATGGCAAGGCGCTCTGCGCCCTGTCCGGCGGCGTGGATTCCTCTGTGGCAGCTGTACTCATGTCCAAGGCTATCGGCAAGCAGCTGACCTGCGTGTTCGTTGACCACGGCCTTTTGCGCAAGGATGAGGGGGATCAGGTTGAAGCAGTATTCGGTCCGGATGGCCCGTACGATTTGAATTTCATCCGCGTCAATGTGCAGGAGCGTTTCTATGAAAAGCTCAAGGGTGTAACCGAGCCGGAGCAGAAGCGCAAGATTATCGGCGAGGAATTCATCCGGGTATTTGAGGAGGAAGCCAAGAAGATTGGTGCTGTGGACTTTTTGGTGCAGGGCACAATCTATCCGGATGTTATCGAAAGCGGCCTTGGCAAGTCTGCGGTAATCAAATCCCACCACAATGTAGGCGGCCTGCCTGATTATGTGGATTTCAAGGAGATTGTGGAGCCTTTGCGCCTTTTGTTCAAGGACGAGGTGAGGAAGGCCGGCCGCGAGCTGGGCATTCCTGATTATCTGGTAAATCGCCAGCCGTTCCCTGGCCCTGGCCTGGGCATCCGCATTATTGGTGAGGTAACGGCCGAAAAGGTAAAAATCGTGCAGGAGGCTGATGCCATCTACCGTGAGGAAGTGGCCGCCGCTGGTGTGGACAAGAATCTGGGACAGTATTTCGCTGCCCTTACCAATATGCGCTCCGTAGGCGTTATGGGCGATTTCCGTACCTATGACTATGCTATTGCCCTGCGTGCCGTCATGACCAGTGACTTCATGACTGCCGAGAGTGCCCAGCTCCCATGGGAAGTGCTGCACAAGGTAACCAACCGTATTGTAAATGAAGTTAAGGGCGTAAACCGTGTAATGTATGATTGCACAAGCAAACCACCTGCGACGATTGAGTTTGAGTAAGGAAAAGTACCAAAAGAACCCAGTATTTATGCAACTTCCAAACAAATAGGTTTAAGTATTGGCAACGATTTGGCAACACTTTTTCATTATTCAAAGAATAAATTACTTTAAGAACATAATAAAACCTTACTGATTTTCAGGATTGAAAACTGAATATCGGTAAGGTTTTTTGTTATATGATTTTTTTGACGTGGTTATAAATATTTAGCCCGGTTTCTGCACCGTATTCAGAAACTAACATTCTGTATATGACTTGTTTTTTATTTGCGTCATTGTGGTGTTTACAGATAAGAGACGCAACATGAGTAATAATTTTGTTGTCAAAAGAAGCTTTGCTTAAGGTTTTCTGAATCTCAGAATTAAGTTGGGGTGTGGAAGAAGCTTGGGGGAGTGTATCGCTAACATATTTCTTTATTATTGGTTTGATAATGTTATATATTTCAATGTAATTTGTATAGGTTGTCCTTAGCTCATTATGAACATTATTCGAAAAACGTTCGCTACCATAATGTTTAGAAACAATGGAAGCAACCGTATTGCTGACTGTTTTATCATATCCAGAGTTGCTGATGCTGCGTTGGATTTCCGTGTTAAGTTGTGTTTTTGAAGATGGGACTGCATTTTTACACGTTACTGGCTTTGTTTTAGCAGATGTTGGTGTAGTTTTATTCGGTGCTGAATCAATATTACATTGACGTATAATTTCTGCGGAGCTGAATTCCTTGAAAAAAGAAATGATGTTGTCATAATCACTATCTTTACTGACAATTATGTATCTACATTTTTTGGAACTGTTTTTTCCAACCAGGTAGCCCAAATAGGCGATGAGATGCATATCTAATGATTGTTTTCCGACAGGAATGTTATACGAAGAAAAATCAACAGAATTAAAGGTTGATAGACTTTCGATGCTGATTTTTGGAGCGTTTTTTGTGGAAAAAATGTGAATATGATCATGGTTTCCTAACTGATTTGAGCAGGCTAGTCCGGCGTCATTTACATTTTCAAAATCTACTAAATAATATGTTTCAATATTAGGCATGGTGCGACTCCTTTCCATATATGTCATGTGATTACTTACTGTTTTTTGCGTTGATTCATTTTATATTGGAGAGTATCAAGTTCCGGATACTTATACCGCCATTCGTCATACTGCTCTTTGGTGATTTCACCATTTTCCAACATGGCAGATTGTTTTTGCCAAGCATGAAGCGTGGTATCAAGTTGCGAACCAGGAGCAGATATGGACTTATCCAGACACAGACAGAGTTCTCCGTCAACCTCACTGATTTTCAGACCATACATATCTTCCAATGTAAAAAGGGTGTGCATGAGTCCGACGTATGTGTCTATATCCGGTACGGTAAGTGCATGAGTGCTGACATCAAAGATACCCGCCATTTCTTTGACAAGGTCATGTTTTGGTATCCTGGCTTCTGATTCATACTGCGCCATACGTACATCGGAAGTCTTTCCGAGAAAACCGAGCATTTCTCCGAGCTGCTTTTGCGTCAGTCCCTTTCTGTTGCGGAAGAATTTGATTCGTTGTCCGATTGCCATAGGTATTGCCTCCTTCAATTGAAATATATGTTGCCATTTATCTGTCTTTTATTAGTTGATAAACATTTCTGTTTAAGTAGAGTATAACATGTGATAATGAGGATAGCAAGAAAAACTAAACAAAAAAAGTTAATTGTTTTTCTTAAAACCACTTGACTTAAATTAAAATGTTTAGTAAAATGCAAAATAAGACTTAAATAAAATAAGTTAGTGAAATTGAATGACCGTCTAAACTGATACCAATCCGGAAAAGTGACCTTTCCCCCGGCGATTAGACACCTAAAATGAAAGATTTCTAACTTATTCTTAAAATAGCTTTATTTTTCACTATTTTACGGATTTTGGATGAACTTACGCTGCGACTTTTTTGAGATTTTCCCTAGCTGCGTAATATTCTTCCGGCGTTTTGTAATTGTTGCTGGAATGTATACGTTGGCGGTTATAAAAAATCCAAATATATTCGAAAACTGCAGACTTAGCCTCGGCACGGGTACGAAAATGTTTTTCGTTTAGCCATTCTTGTTTCAAAGTGCCCCAGAAGCTTTCTGATGCTGTATCATAATTGTTGACACTTTTTACTCGTATATGATGATATATA
>CAMFES010000096.1 GCA_945949525.1 uncultured Veillonellaceae bacterium | reverse complement strand
GTATGCACCATTTGCGGTTATGTTCATGAGGGCGATGCTGCTCCTGAGAAGTGCCCTATCTGTAAGGCTGGCGCTGATAAGTTCAAGGAGATGGAAGGCGAGATGCAGCTGGCAGATGAGCATCGTCTGGGCGTAGCCCAGGGTGTTGACCCGGAGATCATCGAGGGTCTTCGCGAGAACTTCAACGGCGAATGCTCTGAGGTTGGTATGTATCTGGCCATGAGCCGCGTAGCTGACCGCGAGGGTTATCCTGAGGTTGCCGAGGCCTTCAAGCGTTATGCTTTTGAAGAGGCTGAGCATGCTGCCAAGTTTGCAGAGCTTCTGGGCGAGGTTCTCACCGACAGCACTGAGAAGAACCTTTCCATGCGCAAGGACGCAGAGTTCGGTGCTACCGAGGGCAAGAAGAAGCTGGCTGTAAAGGCTAAGCAGCTGAACCTGGATGCTATCCATGACACCGTACATGAAATGTGCAAGGATGAGGCTCGTCATTGCAAGGGCTTTGCCGGCCTGCTGAAGCGTTACTTCGGCAAGTAATAAATTTGCTTCCCTTAAAATTTCCACATATATCCCATTACATTGCAAAAGGGGATGACAGTTGTTGTCATCCCCTTTTGTAGTGTAAAAAGGCTCAATACCTAAAGCATATTAATTCAGGTTATCCGGGCCAAAACCATAGGGCAAAAGCTCCTTCAGGCTGAATTCCTGCACACCGCCCCGGCCATCTGCCAGAACAATTTTAAACTCGTCAGCATTGCAGAATTCCATCATCACCTGACGGCAGACACCGCAAGGAGCACAGGCAGCGTCGGCTTCCTTCCCCTCCGGCGCACCAGCAATAGCAATCCTGGTAAAATTTCTTTCCCCTTCATAAACAGCCTTGAAAAAAGCTGTACGTTCTGCACAGTTGGTAGGGCCGTAAGCGGCATTTTCTATGTTGCAGCCGTGATAAAGCCTGCCCTCCCTGGTCAGAAGTGCCGCTCCCACCTGAAAATGAGAATAAGGCGTATAGGCGTGCAGCCTGGCCTTTTTTGCCTCCTGTAAAAGCTCTTCATTGGTCATATCAGCTTCCCCCCGTTATCAACGATACTTATACTTCTTCAACTCTTATTTAACCCCTTTTAGCCTTCCTTATTCTGCTTCATCAGCTTTACCAGGCGGCTGGTTCCCAGCCTGTCCGCTCCCAGCTCAATAAACCTTTCGGCATCAGCAAAGGATGCTATGCCTCCGGCAGCCTTGACCTTGACATTGGCCCCCACATGCCTGCGCAGCAGGGCCACATCCTCAAAGGTGGCGCCGCCGGTGGAAAAGCCTGTAGAGGTCTTGATATACTCCGCCCCCGCCTTGGTCACCAGCTCACAGGCACGGATTTTTTCCTCTTCTGTCAAAAGACAGGTTTCGATTATGACCTTGACCAGCTTGCCCCGGCAGGACTCATGCACCATCATAATTTCTTCTTGTACCTCTGCGTCACGATGCTCCTTCAAAAAGCCAATGTTCAGCACCATGTCTATTTCATCTGCACCATCCTGAACCGCACTGGCCGCCTCAAAGGTCTTTACCGCCGCTGTGCTGTAGCCATTGGGAAAACCAATCACCGTGCAGATAGGCAGCCTGCCATTCACATACTCTGCCGCCTGCCTTACATAGGCCGCCGGAATACACGCCGATGCCGCACCATACTTCATAGCATCATCCAAAACCTGGCGTATATCCTTCCAGCCTGCTGTGGTTGCCAGCAGCGTATGATCAACCCTTGCTAAAATATCCTTCTTATCCATCAGCCAACCTCATTTCAGTCTGCATATCTGCGCACAGGCCTACAGACCTGTGCGCAGACAGCCATTATTCATTCCTCACTACACTCTTCGGTTATACAATGCCTATATGGGTTATACCAGCTTGTCCAAAAGGGATGCGCCGATAGTCCCCTCCGGCATATCCACCCCGAAATTATCAGCGATAGTCGCCCCTATGACGGCAAATGTATCGCTATCCGGCAGCCTGCCATGCCCCTGCAGGGATGGAGAATAGGCCAAAAACGGCACATTTTCCCTGGTATGGTCCGTTCCCCTGTAGGTAGGGTCATTGCCGTGGTCAGCAGTCAGAATCAAAAGATCATCCTGACGCAGAAGTGGCAAAAGCTGTCCCAGCTTCACGTCGAACCGCTCCAGCTCCTCGGCATATCCCTGCACGTTGCGGCGATGTCCCCACAAAGCATCAAAATCCACCAGATTGACAAAGCACAAGCCGGTAAAATCCCGCCCGGCCAGCTCAATCGTCTGCTCCATGCCATGCACGGAGCTTTTTGATTTATTTGCCTCCGTAATGCCCTCGCCGTCAAATATATCCGCAATTTTCCCCACGGAAATCACATCATACCCGGCCTCCTTCAGCACGTTCAGCACAGTGCGTCCATAAGGCTTTAGGGCGTAATCATGCCGGTTGCTGGTACGCTTGAATTCGCCCTTTTTCCGCCCCACATAAGGCCGGGCAATTACCCGTCCCACCTTCCACTCATCCCGCAGGGTCAGCTCCCTGGCAATCTCACAGCAGCGGTACAGCTCATCCAGGCCAAAGGTTTCCTCGTTGCCGCATATCTGCAGGACAGAATCTGCCGATGTGTACACAATCATGTGTCCTGTGGCGATTTCCTCTTCCCCCAGCTCATCCAGGATAGCTGTGCCGCTGGCACTCTTGTTGCCGATAATCACGCGGCCGGTGCGCCTTGACAGCTCATCAATCAGCTCCTTTGGAAACCCAGTTTCCGTAAAGGTCTTGAAAGGCGTGGTAATATGCAGTCCCATCATCTCCCAATGACCTGTCATGGTATCCTTGCCATTGCTGGCTTCCCGCAGGCAGGCAAAATACCCCTCCGGCTCCGGGGCAGCCGGTACCCCGTGCAAATTCCGCAGATTGGCAAGCCCCAGCCTTTGAAGATTGGGAATTTTCAGCCCTTCCACCCTGTCCGCAATATGTCCCAGCGTATCCGCCCCTTCATCACCAAAGGCAGCAGCATCATTTGCGGCACCTATGCCGACAGAATCCAGCACAACAGTAAAAATACGCTTATACTTTTTCATATTCCAGCACCTTCTTTAAATATCAAATCACACATCCAGACCTACCGGAGATACGCAGGACATCAGAACAGTGCCACTATGCCGCACAGCATGGCACTCAGGACGCTCAGCAGCATGCCGCCGATCATTGCCCGCAGCACCAGGCGGGAGAGTATGCCCTTCTTCTCCGGGCACAGGGCGCCTACGCCGCCCACACAGATTGCCATGCTGCCAACGTTGGCAAAACCAGCCAGCGATATGGATGCCATCATGGCAGTCCTCGCATCAAGAGTATCAATAAACGAGCCCAAGCTGTTAAAGGCCACAAATTCGTTGAGAGCAATCTTCTGTCCCAAAAGGGTGCCTTCCCGCAGTGCAGCGGCACCATCAAAGCCCATAAGGTAGCCAAAAGGAGAAAATACATAACCGAAGATAACCTCCAGGCTCAGCCCTGCAAAGCCCAGAATCATATTTATCAGCGCCACCATGCCTATGATGGCAATCAGGGAAGACGCAATGCCCATAACGATGGTCACGCCGATGGATGCTCCGTTAATAACAGCCTCTATGGCGTTGCTATTATTGCCCTTTCCATCAATGGTCAGATCCTCAATCGCCTCGGCCGCCTCCACCTCCGGCAAAATAATCTTTGAGATGAGGATACTGCCTACCGGCACCAGCATGCTTGCCATGAGCAAATATTCCATCGGAATCCCCATGGATACATAGCCGGTAAGCACGGACACATCCATGCTGCCCATGCCTGATACCAGTATAACCATTATCTCACTCTCTGTCATCCTTCCTATGTATCTGCTTATCAAAACAGGACTGCTGGTCTGTCCCAAAAACATATTGGCAGTAGCCACAAAGCTCTCCGCCGCCGTGGAACCAATCAGCTTCCTGACAACCCTGCCCATATTTTTTACTACCAGTCCGATGACTCCCAGGTAGTACAGCAGCTCCACCAGACCTGATACAAAAATAATATTGGCCAGGACGTGAACAAGAAAAATAAAATGTCCGGAGCTGTCCGCCAAATCACCAAAAACGAAGGCCACGCCGTCCTTGCCGCTGTTCACCACGGCAGTCACTCCATCGGACAGCACGGAAATAACCTGCTGCCCCACAGGCACCTTGATGATAAAAATCGCCAGCAAAAACTGAATCAAAAGCGCCTTGCCTACCAGCCGCCAGTTGACGGCCCTTCTGTGCCATGATAACAGCCAGCACAGGCCGATAACTACCACAATTCCAAGCAAATTCATTGCAAGCTGCATGAAAAATCCCTCCGATCAGCCCCTGGCAGCGTTTTCCTTGTCCGCAGCAATCAGAAGCTTTATGGCTTCCACAGCCACCCTGATAGCTGATTCAGTATCATGCACAATCGGGTTCTCCATCCCCAGAGCATCCCTCTCCTGATTGCCCACCACCAGAAAATCAGAGCCGCAGCGCACCTTCAAATGGCTGGCCACCACGAACAGGGCGGCGGATTCCATTTCCGAAGCCTTGCAGCCCAGCCGCTTCCAGGCTTCCCACTTATTCAAAAGCTCATAGCTCACCGGCATGATTTCCGGATCATGCTGTCCATAGAACGCATCCTTGCACTGCACAACACCCTTGTGATAATTCAGCTTCAGCTTCCTGCATGCCGCAATCATGGCATTGGCAATATCCAGATCCGCAACGGCCGGAAACTCAATCGGGGCATACTCCTTGCTGGTGCCCTCCATTCGTACGGCGCCGGTTGCCACCACAATATCGCCGCCCTTGACAGCCAGATCGATGCCGCCGCAGGTTCCTACCCGCAGAAATGTATCTGCACCGCACTTTACCAGCTCCTCCATGGCAATGGAGGCGGAAGGCCCGCCTATGCCGGTGGAAGTAACGCTGACCTTTTCCCCGTTCAGATATCCTGTATATGTCACATACTCCCTGTTGTCAGCCACCAGCCTGGCATCCTCAAAATGCTGGGCAATCTTGGCGCTGCGCTTCGGGTCCCCCGGCAGAATAACGTATCTGCCCACATCCCCCGGACGAATCTGCAAATGATACTGCAAGCCTGCTTCACCTGAATAATTCTGCATAATAAAATCTCCTTTTCAAAACTTCCTCTTAAACCATATCACCTATGACATGCGCCCCTGTGCCCTGACACGGCAGCTCCCGGGACTTAAACGATACAACCAATACAATCAATTTTCAGCACAATATACGAAGCAATATTTTCTTGATTCCAGGTCCGGCCGCTCCTGCCGGTATCTCCTATTCCTCGGAAAGCACCTGCGACAGATTTTCCTTTATGCGCAGATACTGCTCCTCGTTCACCACCAGCACGCGGCCTTCCTTCCTGACCAGGCCGTCACGGCGGAGCTTCTGCACCGCCCTGGTTATGGTCTTTACACTCAGTCCGGTAAAATCAGACAGCTCCTGACGATTGTTGTCCAGACGCAGGACGCCGTCAGGCGCATCCAGCTCATACAACGTTTTCAGCAGCATGGCAAGCCTGTCCGCTCCCTGCAAAAACAGAAATGCCCGGACCTTGTAGGTCTGCTCCAGCAGGTACTCCCCCATCAGCCGCGCTTCCTGCGCCAAAGCACTGATATCCGAGTTCAGCCATTTGGCAAACTGCGGTGTCGGTATTTTCAGTACAATGCAGTCTGTAAGCGCCTGCAGCGAGGTCTGATACCGTTCCAGCCCCATCAAAAGCTCCATGCCGCCATACGCGTACACCCCGACGGAAATCATGTAATCAAAGGACATGCCATAAATCCTCACATCTGTCCCCTTAATTACACCCTTGGCTATAAAATACATGGTATCCACCGGATCCCCCTCCCGAAGGAAGATTGTCCCCTTTTTTATTCGTTCCACGGATACGCAGTCTATCAGCCATAACGGAGCATTTTGAAAATAAATATAAAATTTCTTCCGCCTCTCCGGGTCAGTTTCCCGTAAAAAAGGCCACACCCTGTCTAAATATTCATTGCTTATCATATTATCATCCCTGCAAAACCAGAAAAATCAATTACACGCGTCTAATCCTTCTTATTTCCAATTGATTGCAGATATATTATATGCATTATAATATAAAATAAAAAGGCCACCTGTCCCTTTTCTGCTATTTTATAATAAATTTTATGAAATAACAATAAAAAAACAGCAGCCTGCAAGACTGCTGTAAATATGAACAAAGCTGGTGCGCTCGGCGGGAGTCGAACCCACGCTTTCAGCTCCGGAGGCTAACGTCCT
>CAMFES010000095.1 GCA_945949525.1 uncultured Veillonellaceae bacterium | reverse complement strand
TGCGCATTTCCTTCCACATCAGCTGGATGAACATGGACTCAAAGCCCTTGCAGGCATCCTTCAGCTTTTGCTGGTACTCAGGGTCATCCAGGGTATTCTTCTGCGCCGCCTTCAGCTCGTCGGCAAAGCCCCTGGCCTTTTCCACGTCCTTGTTGCCCTGCAGGTCCTGTGCCTGTTGCCGGGCCAGTATGGAGTTTGCACTAATATTGTCGATTTGCATATCAATTCACCCTGCTCCGCACCAAAACTTAAATCAGCTCCAAATCAGCATGCAACGCACCTGCCGCCTTTATCGCCTGCAGAATGGAAATAATATCCCGCGGCGTTGCCCCCACGGAGTTCAGCGCCCCTACGATATCATTGATATTCGAGGTGGCCGGCAGAACGATGGAGCTGGCAGTCTGCTCCTGCACATCCACATTCTCATCAGGCAGGATAACCGTATTGCCGTGTGAGAATGGCGGCGGCTGAATAACATCGTAGTCCTTGCCAATCTTGACTGTAATTCCGCCCTGAGTGATGGCCACCGTATCCACGGAAACATCACCGCCCATGACGATGGTGCCGGTGCGCTCGTTGACCACAACCTTGGCCAGATTGTCAGGCATCACGGTAAGCTCCTCCAGGCTGGAGATAAAGCCCACGATGTTGCTGCGGTAGTAGGCAGGCACGGTCACATCAACACGTCCCGGATTTGCCGCCTTGGCAATGCCCCCATACTGAGCATTGATGGCCTGGGCAATCCTGCTGGCCGTGGTAAAGTCCGCCTTGTTCAGCGACCAGGACAGTACCCCGTTGGGAGCCAGCATGTCATCCTCAACGGAACGCTCCACGATGGCGCCGTTTGGCGTGGTGCCTACAGTCGGAAAATTCTTCTGGGCATTGTTGCCGCCCCTGCCGGCCGTAAAGCCGCCGGTGGATACCGCACCCATAGCAACAGCATAAATGTTGCCATTGCCTGCCTTCAGCGGCGTCTGCAGCAGGGTGCCCCCCTGAATGCTCTTGGCATCGCCCATGGAGGATACCGTTATATCAATGGTGTCACCCTCCCGCACAAAGGGCGGCAGGGTTGCCGTTACGATAACGGCGGCCACATTCTTCGGCTTCATGCCGCTGGTGTCGATGACCACACCGAAATCCTTCATCATGTTGCCGATGGACTGAATTGTCTGCTTCATCTTGTCGGAATCGCCGGTGCCATTCAGCCCCACAACCAGCCCGTATCCCATCAGCTGGTTGGCGCGCACTCCCTGCACCTTGGCAACATCCTTCAGCCGGGCTGATGAATAACCGGCCGCCAAAGCGCTGCCCGAAGCCAACAGGCACAGACAGGTTATCAGGCTAATTATGCGAAATAGCTTTTTCATATAATTCTCCTTAGCTTTAGAACAAAATATTGAAAATCTGGGTGAGAATACCCTGACGCTGCTTGGCGTTCAGAGGGCCCTTGCCATCAAATCTCAGGGTAGCATCCGCCACCTTGTTGGAGAGGATGGTGTTGTTGTAGGATATATCATCCGGCCTTACCACGCCCCGCACCGTAATCTTATGCTCATTTTTGTTGTTCCAGATGGACTGGGTGCCCTCCACCACCATGTTGCCGTTGTCACGTACCTCCACCACGGTAACAGTCACGTTGCCGCTGGCTGTATTGGTGTTCTTGGCACTGCCGTTGGCCTTGAAGCTGTCAGAGCCGGAGGCCGTTGCCGCCACCAAAAAACCGAACACGCCGGTACCGGCAGCCAGGTTATTCTTTCCCTCCTTGGAATTGGAGTTGGAAAGAGACTGGGATGTGTTGGAGGATTCGTTTATTACGATGGTAAGAATATCCCCCACCTGGGAAGCCTTGCGATCCGCAAAGATGCTGTGCCGCCCCCAGAGGCTTTCTGCAGCGGCATGTCCAGGCACAATTCCTGCCTGGGCAAAAGCAAATACTGCCGCCATAATCAGGCAGCCCCAGGCCTTCCTATCCATCACCTTATCGAAAAAAGTTTTTCTTTTCATCTGTTATCACCTCTGATGACGCAAAACTGCCCCGCCCGCCGCCATACCGCCATTTCACCAGCAGCGTACCGCAGCACAGCCGACATATCACTCAGCTTATTGCACGACCATGACATTATTTTCATCAATGACCTTCGCCCTGACCTTGCGGCCGGAGGAATCGTTCCTGACGGCAATATAGCCGCCTCTGCGCCCCCGCTCCAGCGCCGTGCCGGGCACCTTGATTTCCACGCCGTTAAAGACGGTGCAGATATTTACCACCGCAAAAGGGCGGATGAGAATAGGCTCCCGTATCAGCCCGCTGTGAAGGATGGTCCCCTCTCCCACATTTGAGGAAAGCACCTTGCCTATCAGCTCCTGGGGGTCAGTATACATGGCGTAAACCTGCCCCTTGTCCTCTTTTTCCTCCAGGCGCAAATCCTCCGCCTGCAGGGGAACCTCGTGCTGAATGCGCCTGGCCGCTGTGACTACCCTGCCAAAGACCCGCACCTTCATGATGCAGTTCATGCGGGCATAATGCTCGCCATCTACCAGCACCTCCACAGAAATAGCCGTGTTCAGGCCCTTGCGGATGCCGTTGGGAGCATAGCTTCTATATGTAATCTTCCCCCAGGGCAGCCTGAGCCCCGACGGCACGTTCACCGGCTCAACGGTGTAACGCCTGGTTTCTCCGTTGTCCGCCATTATTTCATCTATACATTTGACTGCCTGCTGAATAAAGTTTTCACGCACAATGGCCTGGGGCAGCTGCGGCGTCGGCTTCACCGAAACGGCCGCCTCCGCTGCAGGCAGAAAGGCCTCCTCCCCGGCAGGCACACCGGCCACCCCGGAAAAGGCGGGCGCAAGCCACCACAGCAGGCATACCATGCCCAGAAATCTGCACAGCCTGCTCATGGCATTAACGCTTCAGGCCATTGGCGATTTCCAGCATGCTGTCAGAGGTGGTGATAGCCTTGGAGTTGGACTCATAGGCACGCTGGGAAACAATCATGTTGACCATTTCATCTACAATCTGAATGCTGGACATCTCCAGGCAGGACTGCACAAGAGTACCCATGCCGTCCACGCCAGGCTCGCCCTCCTGTGGCTCCCCGGAGGCGGCAGACTCCGTATAGAGATTCTTGCCTATGGAGGTAAGACCGGAAGGATTCAGGAACCGCACCAGGCCGATGGTCGCTATCTCCGTCGGAGCCGTAGCACCGCCCTGAATAGCGCTTACCGTGCCATTGGAGCCAATGGTAATGCTGTCATGCTTCGTATTGGCATCAAAGGTAATGTTCGGTATCAATCTATAGCCGTCACTGGTAACGAGATTGCCGTTGCCGTCAATCTTGAAGGAGCCATCCCTGGTGTACGCCGTAGTTCCATCAGGCATCTCAATCTGGAAAAAGCCCTCACCCTGAATGGCCACATCTGTTACATTGTCGGTAGTCTGCAGATTGCCCTGGGTAAAAATCCTGTTGGTAGCACTCAGACGGGTGCCAAGACCAATCTGCATCGGCGTCGGGTACATAGTTCCGTCACCGCTCTCAGCGCCGCCTTCCCGCAATGTCTGATACAAAAGATCCTGGAACTCGGCCCGCTGAGCCTTCGCACCGTAGGTATTTACATTCGCCAGATTATGGGCAACTACATCCATCTGCTTCTGCTGGCCCTTCATGCCGGAAGCAGCAGACCACAAGGAACGCATCATATCAATTATCCCCTTTTTCTAAAACAAAAAACATTCATAACATAACTATCGTCATTTCAGCAAGCACCCTTAACTGTTCCTGCCTACCTCATTCACTGATTTGTCCAGCATGGAATCCTGGGTGACAACAGCCTTGGAATTGGCCTCATAGGCGCGATAATTGGCTATGAGATTGACCATCTCGGACACGATCTCCGTGTTGGAGCGCTCCAGGGCCCCCTGCTGTATGGAGCCTGTCGCCTGCTGCGGCCTCTGTGCCGGGTCGGCAGGCCGATACAGGCTGTTGCCCTCCTTGATCATTGACGCATCGCCCCCTGGAAAGGACACCAGTCCCAGCCTGGCCACCTGTACGCCATTGGCCGTGATGCTTCCCTCCGGGGATACCAAAAACGTCCCCGACTCCTCCGGTATAATAATCGGCCGTCCTGCATCATCCAGCACGTCGTTGCCGTTTACCGTCACCAGATGGCTTCTGGCATCGCGATAGAAATTGCCATCCCTGGTATAGCGTTCCCCCCGCGGGGTGGCAACCCTGAAATACCCCTCGCCTTCCACGGCAAAATCCAGCTGATTGCCTGTGGACTGCAGGGAGCCCTGGCTATGGTCGGTGGCAATATCCGCCACCTGGGAGCCAAGCCCCAGCTCGCCCACCACCGGCGCCTTTTTCCCCAGGGAAAAACCCTTAAACTCGGTAATATCCTTCGGGCCGCTCTTATCGTTGATGCGCCTGATAAGCATCGGCTCAAAGTCCGAGGTCACCGCATCATCCCTCTTGAACCCGGTGGTATTGGCATTTGCCAGATTGTTAGCAATCGTATCTGTACGCTTTGTTTCAGTTATCATACCTGTAGCAGCCGTATACAATCCACGCCACATAGTATCTCATCCCCCTCTTACTGCCGCCTGCAAAGCAAAATATTACTTCCAGAAGGACATGGAACGCTTTGTTTCCAGCTTATCAATATTTTCCAGTGCCTTGCCCGTACCCAGCGCCACACAGCTCAACGGGTCCTCGGCCAGGCTGGTGGAAATCTTCGTTTCACGGCGTATCAGCTCATCCAGTCCATAGAGCATAGCTCCGCCGCCGGTGAGGATAATGCCATGATCCATAATATCGGAGGCAAGCTCCGGCGGGCACTTTTCCAGCACGCTTTTGACCCGTTCCACAATCTGGGTCACGGACGGATTCAGTGCCTCGCTAATCTGCTCCGTAGTAATCTCGATATTCTTCGGCAGACCTGTCAGCAAATCCCTGCCCCGGATATTCATCCTGCCCTTGCGCGCATCGGCGAAGGCAGCGCCCACCTCCATCTTGATGTTCTCAGCGGTGCGCTCGCCAATCATCAGGTTAAACTCTTTCTTGACATAATCAATGATGGCGTCATCAAACCTGTCCCCGGCAACCCGCAGACTATCACTGAGGACGATGCCCCCCAGACTGATAACGGCAATATCGGTGGTGCCGCCGCCAATATCCACCACCATGGAGCCATAAGGCTCGGAAATATCCAGGCCTGCCCCCATGGCCGCCGCCAGCGGCTCCTCTATGGTATAGGTCTTTCTGGCTCCCGCCTGCTCGGCCGCCTCCTGAATAGCCCGCTCCTCCACCATGGTGATGCAGGAAGGTATGCAGACCATAATCCGCGGACGTATCATAAAGCTGTGTCCCGTTACCTTCTCAATGAAATGACGCAGCATGGTTTCCGTAATGTCAAAATCAGCGATTACACCGTCACGCATCGGGCGGATGGCCACAATGTTGCCGGGAGTGCGGCCAATCATCTGACGCGCCTCCTCGCCCACCGCCAAAATGGTATTGGTGTCCCTGTTCACTGCCACTACCGACGGCTCCTTCAGCACAACTCCCTTGCCCTTGATGTAAATCAGCACATTCGCTGTGCCCAAATCTATACCTATATCCATAGACATGCCAAACAATGTCTTCAACATCCTTCCTAAATAAGACAAAAATTAAACAAGATAAAATTATCTTTTCCTAAATAAATATATAACAAAATCACATAAAATACAATAAGCAATTTTTCTCTTTTTGTTTCATGCACTGCCCGGCTCCCTGAAAAGGCGCACTAAAAAAGGGATGCCGCTTTCGCAGCATCCCGCATTTTACGCACGATATACTATTTGCTGTACAAATCAGCAGGTATGGCACTTGTCGTAAATACCCTTCTCCTTCAGGAGCTTAACCATGGTTTCGCCAATCTGTGCTACATTCTCAGCTACAGGAATGCCAACAGCATTCAGAGCCTTAATCTTGTCAGCAGCAGTGCCCTTGCCACCGGCAATGATGGCACCGGCATGGCCCATGCGCTTGCCCGGAGGCGCCTGAGTACCTGCGATGAAGCCTACAACCGGCTTGTTCGGCATGTTCTCAGCAATCCACTTTGCAGCATCCTCCTCAGCAGTACCGCCGATCTCACCGATCATGATGAGAGCCAGGGTGTCATCATCGTCCTTGAAGAGCTTCAGGGCATCGATGAAGTCGGTACCCTTTACAGGGTCGCCGCCGATACCTACAGCAGTGGTCTGACCAAGACCAGCCTGGGACAGCTGGAAGGAAGCCTCATAGGTCAGGGTACCGGAGCGGGAAATTACGCCTACATGGCCCTTCTTGTAGATGTAGCCAGGGATAATGCCCAGCTTTGCCT
>CAMFES010000094.1 GCA_945949525.1 uncultured Veillonellaceae bacterium | reverse complement strand
ATGGATATGGAGCTGAACTATTCCAAGGAAGAAATCCTTGAGCTTTACCTGAACTCCATCTATTTCGGCTCCGGCTACTACGGCATCGGACAGGCGGCAGAGGGATATTTCGGCAAGGAGCCCGCCATGCTGGCACTGCCAGAGGCCGCCATGCTGGCAGGCATCCCCAATGCACCGTCACTCTATTCACCCTACGTTGACTTCATGCTGGCCAAAAAGCGCCAGTTCATAGTCCTAGATGCCATGGTAACAGCAGGTTTTCTCCGGGAAAACGTAGCCGAGGACGCCAAAATCAAGCCTATCTACCTGGCACACTAAATATCAAAACACTGAAATAACACACTAAAATAGCGCACTAAAAAAACTGCTGTAGCCGCAATGCACTGACACGCGTCCACAGCAGTTTTTTTTCTGCATCAAACTACATCTGCGATTTGTAGCACTTATGCGGATTCAATCATCCACACAAACCCAATTACTTATTTTTGGCGGCTTCCTTGGCAGCCTTCTTGGCAGCATCCCTTTCCAGCTTCAGGATTGCCTTGGCTTCCTTTTCCTTATCCTCTTCTACCTTTTCCTGTGCCTTGATGAAATCAGTGTAGAAATCCTTGGCAATCTCGGTATAGAGCAGGGTATCACGGGTAGCGGACTTCGGGGCCAGCTTCCTGTAGGCATAGATGACCTTGCTGGTGTTGGCATCGTACACATCAAAGAAAACATTCAGGCGGGTGCCGTCATTGGCGGTGGTGCCGTTGGAAACAGTTACCACCACATAGGCATCTGCATACTTGCCGATGGCTTCCTTGTACTCACCAAAGGCCTTACGCCTGTCAAGGCGCAGAATATCCACATGCTTGGCTACCTTGATATTCTGGCAGACATCGCGATAGGAAACATAATTCAACACGCCCTTTTTATCAGCCAGCGTACCCTCCATCAAAATCTCCGGCAAATCCTCGACCTCCGGCTCCCCTTCGGTCTTCGGCCCATTGTAAATCGGTGCCGCAATGGCCAGCGTCTTGATTTTCAGCATGCCATCCTGGTCATAAACCCTGTCCTCGCTGACACCGGTGCCGCCCAGCAGCCCACCCGCAAAAGCAGACTGGGTGCCAACCATAAGCACGCAGAGCATCAACAAAAGCTGTAAACATTTCTTCATTAGAAAATCCTCCCTGATTCGTAATATTTCAATTACCTATATACTTTATTACAAAACCGGAAAAAAGTCCATTAAAATTATATTATAATATTCAAACTCAGCCCCCATACATAAAAATTATTTGCCAAAAATTTCCTTGGTCAGCCGCAGTCCTGTTTTGGTGGTGGCAAGCCCCCCCTCGGCGGTTTCCTTGATGGAGCTTGGCATGGAGCGACCGATGCGGTTCATGGCATCAATGACATCATCCACCGGAATTACGGATTGCACCCCTGCCATAGCCATATCCGCCGCCACCATGGCATGCACCGCAATAAAGCCGTTGCGCTTCACGCAGGGCACCTCCACCAGCCCTGCCACAGGGTCACAGGCCAGCCCCAGCAGGTTTTTGATAGCCAGTGCCACAGCATTGCCCACTATCTCAGGCGCCCCCCCTGCCAGCTGCACCAGCGCACCTGCCGCCATCCCGGCAGCCGTGCCGCACTCCGCCTGACAGCCGCCGTATGCACCGGCAATAGAGGCATTGGCCTCCACCACCATGCCGATGCCTGACGCCGTAAAGAGGGCATCCACAATCTCATCGATATTGTTGCCATTCTTTTCTGCTGCAGCATAGATGGCAGCAGGCACGATGCCGCAGGAGCCCGCCGTAGGACAGGCCACAATCCTGCCCATCACCGCGTTTACCTCGCTGACACCCACAGCACTGGCAGCGGCAGACAGCACCGCCTCCCCTGTATACCCCTGCTGACGGTAGGCATAGAGCTTCACCGCATCACCGCCGGTCAGCCCGCTGACAGACTTCTCATAATTCTTCAACCCCCGTTTCAAGGATTCCTCCATAACCTGCCAGTTTTTCAGCATCATGGCGCGCTGCTTTTCCTCCGCTACAAAGTTATTTTCCATTTCCCACTGGATGACAATCTGGCTGATAGGGCAATTTGCCTTCTGTGCCAACTCCACCAGCTCCGCAATCGAATTAAAGCTAATCATAGATGTCTGTTACTCCCTTCCCCTGATGGACGGTATGGCAAATGCCTTGATAATCTCCGGCACCGCGCTGCAATCCTCTATCATCTCGCCGGTCAGCTCATCATCCGTTTCCAGAATCATCATGGCCTCCTGCCCCCGGTTCTTCCGTGACAGCTTCATGTAGGCAATATTGATGCCATACCTGGCAATAATCGTAGTAATCTTGTTGACCACTCCCGGCCTGTCACGATGCACCACCACCAGGGCAGGATACTTGCCTGTCAGATGCACCTCAAAATCGCCAATCTGGGAAATGCGGATGTTGCCGCCGCCGATGGAGGCTCCCTCCACCCGCACAGTCCGCCCCTTTTCCCCGGTCAACATCAGCACTGCCGTATTGGGATGCGCCTCCGGTATATCAACAGGGCTGAAGGAATACTCTATCCCCTTGTCACGGGCAATCTCCAGCGCATCCCTCAGACGCTCATCCTCCGGCTCAAAGCCCATAATGCCCCCCAGCAGTGCCTTATCCGTGCCATGCCCCCTGTAGGTCTGTGCAAAGGAGCCATGCAGCAGTATCTCCGCCTTCACCACCCGTTCCCCCAGTATCTTGCCAGCCATCAGCCCCAGCCTTGCCGCACCTGCCGTATGGGAGCTGGAAGGGCCTATCATCACCGGCCCCACAATATCAAACACCCCTCGCATAACCGTCCTCCTTCACTATCATCGTTTTCTTTTAACAATATTTTTTGTTGTAATCATCTTTTATTCTCTTTTATATTCTCTTTTATTTTACAGCCCTCGAACGAACCACATATATGCCTGATAATATTATACCAAAAAAGGAGCTGTCACACAGTTAAAAACTGCATGATAGCTCCCTTGCCAAAACAATATTTACAAAATAATCTGCACCTGTGATTACTTAATCAGCCCATGATTAGCCAGTGCTGCACGCAGCTGTGCCTCATGCTCCGGCTCCATCTCGGTCAGAGGCAGGCGCAGAGGACCTGCGGCATAGCCCAGCATCCGCATGGCCACCTTAACAGGAATCGGATTTACCTCGCAGAACAGCGCACTGATCAGGTCAATGGCACCAATCTGCAAAGCAGCGGCTTCCTTTACATTGCCATCAAAATACAGCTGGCAGATGTCATGAGTCATCTGCGGTGCCACATTGGACAGCACGGAAATAACGCCGCTTCCCCCCAGGGAAAGAATTGGCACAATCTGGTCATCATTGCCGGAGTACACAGCCAACTCATCGCCGCAGGCATGACGAATCTTTGCCACGGCACTAAGATCACCGCTGGCTTCCTTCACTGCCACAATGCGCGGATGCTTTGCCAGCTCTGCAAAGGTGGACACCTGAATATTCACACCGGTGCGGGATGGTACGTTGTACAAAATCAGCGGAATATTCACTGCATCAGCAATAGTGGTAAAATGCTTTACCAAGCCCTTCTGGGTACACTTGTTATAGTACGGAGTAACCACCAGCAGGGCATCAGCACCTACCTCCTCCGCATACCGGGAAAGCTGCACTGCATAGGCAGTTTCGTTGGAGCCGGTACCTGCGATGACAGGAATCCTGCCGGCAACCTTCTCCACGGCGTACTTGATAGCAGCCTTATGCTCATCGTCAGTCATGGTTGCCGACTCGCCGGTGGTGCCAGTGATAATAATCGCATCGGTGCCACCTGCAATCTGGTCCTCAATAATCCGTCCCAGCTCATCAAAATTTATGCCATCCTCAGTAAAAGGCGTAATAATCGCTACGCCTGCACCCTTGAAAATTGTCTCCTTCAAAAGAAACCCTCCCGTCGAAATATGTTCCTTTTATTATTACATGCTACCTGCTGAAAGTCAAGACAAATTGCACCATCATGCCGTGTCAGCCGACAGCACTCTGCCGCCCTGCCTGACAACAGGTATGACATCAAACTGCGGCTCACTCCAGCACATTGGTCAGCTTGCCGAACAGCTCTTCATTTTCCCTGATGACAGCTCCATTACCGAACACGCAGAGATTGTTCTCCTGCATGCAGGCGTCAATAGCAGGAGCCAGGGCGCGGATATTCTCAACAGTGGTCTGCAAAAGCTCCGTCCTGCGCTTCTGACGGGACTCCTGGGTAATGCCACGGAAATACATGCGCTGCGCCGTAGTACCCAGAAGCCGCGGTGTCAACGGCGTATCAATGCCGCTGATGGCACCGATGATGTACTTCACCATCTCCCTGTCCGAAGCCTCAAAATTCCTGATGAACTCAGCCGTGCCGTCAAATACCTCTACAGTCTCCGCCAGATTCGGGTCACGATAGGACACAAACATCATATCTCCATCGCTGTTGAAACGGGTCATGGCACCATAGGCACCACCCTGCACCCGGATTTTTATCCAGAAATATTCATACTTCAAGAGCATTTCCAGCACCCGGTAGGAACCGGTCAGCTCATAGCCCAGCCTGTACAGGTTGGCTCCCTTGGCCACATACTGCACCTGGCTGGAGGACAGCAGGCCTTCCTGCTGCGGGGCTGGCTGGAATGTATAGGTAACAGCTTCCGCCCTGTCAGCCTCGGTATTTTCCTGAAGCTTCAGCAATAGCGGCTTCATGCCGTCAGCAAAGGCGGCATAATCCCCCTCCTGCACAGTCACACCTACGGTCAGTCGCTTTGTGCTGAACAGCAGGCTCATAACCTGAGCCAGCTTGCCGCAGAAGTCATCTGCATTGGCCTCAAACTCATCCGTAAGGTTTTTCAGGAGAGGATAAGAGGACAGCTCCCCCTGCTCATTATATGCACCAGCCTTGGAAATAAAGGAATTGAGCCTTGCCAGTGCCACCTGCACAGGGGATTGCAGCATTTCCAGCTCAAACTCGGAGCGGTTCTGCTGCAAAAGCTCCAAGATGCGTTTCTTATCATCAAATTGCGTTTCATTCAAAAGCTCGCCGATAATCTCCGCCAGCTCCGGCAGCTTCCGCATAAATGCCTTGGCTGACACCCTGAAAATCGGCTGCAGGGAATCTGCCACCCCGTCCAGTGTCATATTTTCCAGACTGAAGGTGATGCCGCCGGTGTGCATATTTACCCTGTTGGTCATATCCTCATAGCTGCTGCTCTCCGTATCCACCAGCCCGATGATATCCGAGAACAGGTAGGCATAAGGCACCAGCTCCTGAGGTATCACATCTGCCTGGAAATACAGGTTCAGATAGACAATGCCATTGGTTTCAGCCGGGGTATACAGCACCTTCACGCCCTCTATCTGCCGCTCCTCCAACGGAATATGCTTCGGCTCCGGGTTGATATCCTCAATCTTCAGCAGCGGAATGGTTGCCAATGCCTCCGGGGAATCCGGCGTCTGCTGGCGCAGCTTCAAACGGGCAGTATTCTCAATCACTGCCTGAATTTCCGCCTCGGACATGGCAGCCTTCTTTGCCGCCAGCTCCGCTGCCAACTCAGCATCCTGCTTGGCCGCCAGCTCCCTGTCAGGCTTCATCACCACGGACACAGCAAATTTATTTTCCAGGAAATACTTCTGCAAAAGCTGCTCGTAGTAGTCAGTGCCCAGCTTGCTGCGCAAATCCTGCAAATCTGCCTCATAGCGGAGCTTTTCCAACGGGTCCTTGTCATAGAGCCAGTTGGTCATCAGCATGATGTTATAAATCAGCCCCTTCGGATAGGAACCGAAATCAGCCTCCCTCAGCTGGAACTCCATGAGATTGAGGGCGGCCTCCAGGATAGTCCTGTCAATACCATTTTCCACCAGCTTCGCCAGCGTATCATGGATAACCTGCTGGAACTTTTCTGCCCTGTCAGCCTCCGCACCGTTTACCGTAATGGAAAGATACGGCTGCAGCACATTTGTCTCAAAATGAGAGGACACATCCATCCCCAGGCCTGCATCAATCAGTGCCTTTCTGAGAGGTGCCGCCGGTGTCTTCAAGAGAGCCTGCTCCAAAAGCCCGATGGCATTAATCAGCTCATGGTCGCCAGCCTGTGCCATCACCAGATTATAGCTCAGGAAGGTTCTGCTGTCCTCCGGCTCCTCCTCCCCGATAGGATACTCACCCTCGATATGTTTTACCTGGTCAAATGCAGCCTGCAGCGGAATGGCAGAATCCACCTCCACAACATCAAAATGGCTGAGATACTCGCTGTCAATAAACTCCAGCTGAGCCTCAATATCCATATCGCCGTACAGATAAATATAGCTGTTGGCAGGAGAATAATACTTCCTGTGGAACTCAATAAACTGCTTATATGTGAGATTCGGGATTGCCTTGGGATTGCCCCCGGACTCGCAGGAATAGGTATTATCCGGGAACAGCTCCCGCATAA
>CAMFES010000093.1 GCA_945949525.1 uncultured Veillonellaceae bacterium | reverse complement strand
GGAACGAAACGCTTACCATTGAAGAATGCCAGTACATCAGGAAGATTACGGAAGTTGTAATACTTGTTGTAAGCAATAGCGCCTACGAAACCGGAGATAATACCTACGAATACACCCATGTTCAGGGCAGGTGCGCCCAGAGTGCTAACGAAATAATCCTTTACCAGAAGCTCCTGACCAAACAGGGAATAAACAACTGCGTCAGGACTGCCAATCATGTCACCAGAAACACCGAAGATAGAACCGGTGATGCGGGTAATCAGGCAGAATGCGATAATAGCTGCGAATGCACCGCCGGCACGCTCCTTTGCCCAGGAACCACCGATTGCGATAGCGAACAAGATGTGAAGGTTGGCGATGATTGCCCAGCCCATATTCTCAAGAACCTGTCCCAGTGTCATCATGGCGCTGATATCGCCGCACCAGAGCTGGAACACCTTACCGATGGATAATGCCAAACCGGCGGCAGGCATTACCGCTACTACTGTCAGCAGAACTTTACCAAGGTTCTGCAGTAAATCAAAGTTAATCATTGATTCCTTATTCTCCTTTTTCTCCTCTTGCTTAGCCACAGGCTGAGGCTTTGCTTCAGCCTTCTTCGGAGCTGCTGCCTTGGCAGGCTCCGGGGCCTCCTCTGTGCGGCACTCAATCTGATAAACAGGCTGCTTGCCCGGTGTAACTGTTTCACCGATTGCAGTGTTTTTCAGAACGCCCTCTGGGCCTCCACAGAAAATAACAGGTGTTACGGACTCAATATTGTGTTCCTTGAGGTAATCAAGATCCACACGAGCTATTGGGTCACCGGCCTTTACCTTGGTGCCTGCTTCTACTTCTATAGTAAAAGGAACACCTTTAAGGCTTACTGTTTCCAGACCCACATGAACGAGAAGCTCAACCCCGTCCTCTGTCTGGAAGCCGAATGCGTGACCTGACTCTGCAATGGTAGTCAATGTACCATCCACAGGACTGCAGATGCGGCCATCGCTTGGGATGATGGCTACGCCATCACCGAGGATTTTGCCGGAAAAGACTGGATCCGGCACATCTGCCAACGGAACCACTTTGCCGCTCAGCGGTGAATATACCGCCGTCAAAATCGACTTTGCCATAATATCTACTCCTTCTCTTAACTAGGGAATCTTCAGCGTCTTTCGAAACGCTTCCTCCACGAAGTGTTTCTTGTTTCTGAAACCCTGTAGCTATATTAAACCATATTTCTGCAAATAATGCAACACTTTTTTCAAGAAACTTGAAATTTTTTTTGAAATGTGATACATTGTATATGAAAGGAAATGGACAAAATTTCATTTCATACCTATATAGTACAATCAGCTTGAATTTCACTCTTTACTGATTTATTTATATATGAAAGGAGCCTATTTATGGCAGTAACAATCCGCGATGTGGCCGCGCTGGCAGGCGTATCCCCGGCAACGGTATCCAGAACCTGCAACAACAACCCGGCCATCAGTGCAGAAACCAGAGAGAAGGTATGGCAGGCAATCGCCACCCTGGGCTATCAGGTGGCCACTCCGAATCCCAATGCAACAGACATGGAAACAGGAACCGCCGGGGGCAAAGGCAGCGACAGAAAGCCCCAGACCATCGGCATCATCATGCGCCCCCAGGCGCAGAAGGGCTACGACAATCCCTTTGTCACCCGCTCTATCCGCGGCATCAGCCAGGAGGCTATGGAGCAGAACTACTCCACTATTGTAGTTTCCGGTGAAACCTATGAGCAGATGCTGGAATACGTCAAGAAGCTGACGGCGCAGCAGAAGGTGCAGGGCTTTGTTTTCCTCTACTCCGCACTGGACGATCCGCTGATTTCCTACATGCACGAGAAGGAAATCCCCTTCGTGGTCATCGGCAAGGCCAGCGCCTATGTGAACGACACTATATACGTAGATAACGACAATCTGGTAGCAGGCCAGGAAGCCGCCAACTACCTGATTTCCCTGGGCCACAAGCGCATCGCCTTCATCTGTGACAACATCTCCCAGATATTTGCCTACGAGCGCCATGCAGGCTTCCGGCTGTCCATGATGCAGAACGGGCTGGAAGTACCGGATGACTATCTCCTGTACGGCATCTCCATGCCGCTGGAGGAAGACTCCTCCATCGCCCAGCTGCTGAGAAGCGACCACCGCCCTACAGCCCTGATTATTGTGGATGATACAGTGGCTCTGGCAACGCTGCAGCTGTGCCATGAAATGGGACTGAAGCTGCCGGAGGACCTGTCCATCATCACCTTCAACAACTCCATCATGGTGAAGCTGGCCAACCCGCCGCTGACCACCATTGATGTGAACTCCCGCCAGCTGGGGGTTGAGGCGGCCAGCCAGCTCATCAACCTGATTGAGCATCCTTATATGACCGCCACGAAGATTATCGTTCCGCACCACCTGGTAGAGAGAAGCAGCTGCCAGGCACCAAAGGAATAAACACGGGAATAATCTGCTTCCGCAAGCTGAAAGGCTGCTGTCAGGCGTATTGCCCCCTATGGGGGATATGCCCGACAGCAGCCTTTTTTTGTGCCAAAACGGTGAAATTTTGTGTAAAATATGTTCAAAGTTACTCATAATATATGAATTTTACCTGAAAATATAGCCAGAAGTTATGCAACTTTTCATCCTTTTGTTGTGCAACTTCTGGCTTTTGTTACATTTTTGTTTCATGGAAATTACATGAATTTTCATGTTGATGATATTTTGAGTAAGTCTTGATTATATTTGTTTCATATGTTGCATGAGTTATTGTTGTGTTTTTGGTGGATTTATGCCAACATTTTTTTCTGCTTCGGTGCCAGATTGAACCCAAAAAATCAAGCTGACACTCCTGGCAACCACATGCCAAATATGGCGAATAAAAAACGCACCACAGTCAAAAACTGTGATGCGAGCTTATAAGCTTATAGTATTATCATGTCACTGGCAATCATAGGCATTTCTTCACCATATCCGGATTGCTCAGTGCCATATCCAACAGCCTGCTTAATATCCCGGTATATCCTCTGCCAAGTTTTTTTGCTTTTTCATCATCCCACTCAAAAGTATAAGTATCCAGATTTGTAACCTCGTTCATACTTAAATTATAACAAATGGTAATACAATTAGCAATTATTTTGCCGTATGTTTAATATAGGCGACTACATAACCAAACAAAATACTCCCCCACTCGGATATGCCACTCCGAGCGGGGGAGTATTTACATTACAGACATTTTATCCCTGTCAATTGCAATTCCCTCTGCATTCAGCTGTCCAAGCTCCGGGAAATTCTTTCGCCCATGATAATCACTGCCACCGGATATGCACAGCTTATACCTTTGAGCATAAACCACCAGCCTGCCTACCTGCTCCATATTGTAACGCGAGTAATAGCACTCCAATCCCTGCAACCCAAATGACCGCAACAGCTCCAGCTGGCTGACAAGCTCCTTTTCCGTCAGCGCAGGCTCGCCTACGCCACCATAAGGATGCGCCCAGACTGCAATACCGCCAGCACTACGAACAGCCCTGATTGCTTCCTCGGCAGGCAGGCGGCTATCAAATGTAGGACAATAATTGATATAATTTCTGATAGCTTCCGATGCAGAGGCTGCCACGCCCATTTTCACCATCAGCTCTGCCAGATGAGGCTTGCCCACGCTGCCCATGCCCCGCATGGCTTCAACCTCCTGCGCTTCAAAGACAATGCCATATTCCTGCCGCAAAAAATCCAGCCGTTTCTCCAGCTTTTCCCGCCGGAGTTTTTCCCCTTTTGTCAGCACTGCCCGAAAATCCTCATTCTGATAATCATAGCCATACCCCAGAATGTGGCATTTTCCCAGTGCCGTGATACAGGAAAACTCTATGCCTCGTATAAACTGTATGGGATTTTCGCTATTCTGCCGTTTTGCAAGCAGCTTTTCTATATCCAGCACGCCTGCTATCGTATCATGGTCAGTAAGAGCAAAGCATTCTATGCCCGCCGCCTCTACCTTTGCCAACAATTCATCTGCCCTTTCCCGTCCGTCAGAAGCACTGCTGTGCATGTGCAAATCTACCTTTGATTTTATACCGCCCATCGAAAACCATCCTTTCCCCTGCTAAAGAAAGCCACCTTGCTGCAAATAACTATTTCTTAACCAGCCGCAGAGCAGGCCCTTTCCTCTCCGGCCCCTGTTTCCCCCGTTTCGCCCCATTCTCTTTTGGAGCCTTTTGCTCCTTATTTCCCGGATTGCCATAGCCATTATCAAAAGGAATCCACCGAAGAGGCGTCACCGCCAGCACATTGCCGTCCTCCTCCATTGTAACCGTCAAGGCCAGCACATCATTGCCATTAACATCTGTCAGCAGCAGATAATATGCCGCACATACCTGTGTAGTAAACTGTAGAAGCCCCACAGCCTTCAAATAATCAAAATACGCTTCCAGAACCCGGATTTCATTTTCTACGCAATTATCCACCATGCCTATGCAAAGCATCTGGCCGCCCTTTACCTCATAGCGGGTGGCATTTTCCTCCAGTTCCTCACATTTCGCCAAGTCCTCCTCATTCATGCCGTCTATCAAATCCTCCAGCACCGGCAAATAAAAGCAGACATCAACCTTGCCGGCCAAATCCCACTTCTCTGCCATATAAGGAATGCCATCAATAGTTACACCATGGGCATAACCGATATTTTCCTTGCCAATATTTCGCGGAGAAAAATTGTACTGTATATAAGGAAAATCCGACTGGAACTGCTGCGGGACATCATCTTCAACATCAACAGGGCTGTTGTCGATGTCAGCAGCACTCTCTTCGCCATATTCATTATCACACATGCCAGCCATATCAATACCACCGACCTGATCAGGTATAGCTTCAACTCTCTTCAAATCACAAATATCTGCATAAGCGCCCAAAGACTGAATGAAGGCCGGAAAATTATTTGTCCGCTCATCATCCATAATACCGAAAATGATAGCATCAAAAAATCCTCTGTACCCCTTATCTATCAGCACCTCACGAAAATACCCCGCAACTCTGTAAGGATCATGCCCAAAGGCGCCGCAGCCCCATGCCCCCAGAACCAGCTCCCGATAGCCATACCTGGCAGCCACCGCCACCATGCACTCAATGCGATGCTTCATGATGCGGTCAACCTCATCCATAGGAATATCCCTTGCCTGACGCCGCAGATTCAGGGCAGGAATTGTCACCACCGAGGTCATAAAGGGTTCCGTCAGAAAATTATCCTCCACATCACGGAATACGCATACATAAGGAGATATGAGCATATAATCAGACTCCGTCGAACTATGCAGGCGCTTGTTGTGTTTATACATCGCCGCGGCCTTTGCACTGCCAATGGACTTGTACAGGGTACTTTCCCGGCACAGGCACTCCTCCTGGGCATTATATCCCTCCAAAAAACCGCCTCCAGGATTATAGGCATTGGCAAAATTCATCACCAGGCAATTGTCCAGGTTTTGCGCCACAGTAAAGCTGTCCGCATCTGTCACCAGCATTAACGGCCTGTGATTTTCAGGAATATTTCGCTCTGCTACCTGACGTATTTCCTCCGCCTCTTCCGGAGCAACGCAGATTACCTCCCCATAATCACACTCAGGCAGCTCCTGCCTGCCAGCCTCATTTTCATAGAAACCCTGCTCAATAACCTGCATGGTTTCCATAGCTGTCCTGCGACGCTCATCCATCCTCATTGACCTGCTCATACCGACCCGCTCCCTTCACACAAACCGCTTCATCAATCCTATAGCATATATCATATAGTATATATCATGAATTATACATCGGCTTTTTTCTTCCGCGGTTTACATTCACGATATTTCACCTTCAGCTTAATTCCCCGCTGTGCCAGCGCATCCTGAAAAGTATATATTTCAGAAATGCGGTTTTCTATGAAAACCCGCAAAATAATATCAAAATCATCAGCGTCCGACATACCCAGTCCGGCCTTTGCCAGAAACGCCTCTGCCTCATCAAGCCCCATACCAAAATACAAAATGAATTTGGCAACAAACTGGCGGTCAGGCCTTTGCTCATAATTCATCACGCGGGAAAACTCCCGTCTGTCAATACCGGCGTTACCATAAGCATCCGCTGGCTTCACGCCATGAACATCAATCAGCCGCAGCAGCATCTGCTGAAAATCCTCTCTGGGTGCCGCCAGCCTTTTGGCCATAACCCGCTCCCAGTATTCATCATCGGGATGATCACGTTCTGCACTGTTTTCATATTGCCATGACCACATATCATCATGAGTGATGTAATCATTTTCATCAAGATGCTTCTCAGGATTTCTGGCGATATACTCTTCATCAATATGATTGCGCACCTGGGCAAAAAGCTTTTTGCTCAGCTCAAAGGAAGCACTGTCGTAAACCACCAGATACACCAGCAAATCATGCTGAATAACGTACTCGCTAATCACGGTCAGGGCAACACGCATCGCATCCTCCTTCGGATACTTCATGTTGCCACTGGACAA
>CAMFES010000092.1 GCA_945949525.1 uncultured Veillonellaceae bacterium | reverse complement strand
CGATGGCCCCGGCTGCGTTGAAGTAGCGCAGGGACACATAGCGGATGCCGTTGGCCAGGCTCACCCACTTCATCATCTTCTCCATGATGAGCTTGGACTGGCCATAAGGGTTGGTAGGCTCCGTGCGGTCATCCTCCATGATAGGAACGCGCTCCGGCTCCCCGTAGGTTGCCGCCGTGGAGGAAAAAACAATCTTGTCGATGCCGTGGCGCACCATGGCCTCCAGCAACACCTGCATGCCGTACACATTGTTGTTGAAATACTTCAGCGGGTTGGTCATGGACTCCCCTACCAGGGAATTTGCCGCAAAATGCACCACCGCGTCAATCTTATTCTCCGTAAAAATCCGGTCGAGAACTGCCGCCTCACGGATATCCCCCTTGTAGAACTTCGCCTTTGGGTTCACTGCACCCAGATGGCCTGTCTGCAAGTTATCCACGATAACTACATCCTCGCCCTTTTCCACCAGCTGATGAACTGTATGGGAGCCGATGTAACCGGCTCCGCCGCATACCAATATAGACATAATCTCACCTGCACTCCTCTATAAATCTGTCAAAGGCAGCCATGCCCTCTGCATCACGCTTGAACACGCCTGCATCCGTCAATACCTGCATAAACACCTTGCCGATTTCATCCCTGATAATCTGCCCTGCATTTTCCTCATCCAGCTCCGGATGGGCTGCCCGAACCTCCTGATACCAGTCAGCATGGACGGCCAGCTGCGTATCGTCGGCGATGGATTCCCTGCCGGACAGCAGGGCGTCCTTGATTTTCGCCATGTTCTCCTTCAGCCGCGGCGGCAGCACAGCCAGCCCCATCACCTCAATCAGGCCGATATTTTCCTTCTTGATGTGATGCACGTTGGCATGAGGATGGAAGATGCCCAGGGGATTTTCTTCATCGGTGCGGTTGTTGCGCAGCACCAGATCCAGCTGGTAGGCACTGCCCTGACGGCGGCAGATAGGCGTGATGGTATTGTGAGGCTCCTCACCTGAATAAGCAAGCACTCCTACCGACTCATCGCTGTACTCACGCCACTTATTCAGAACATGCTCCGCCAAATCAATCAGCTGCTGGCGGTTCTCCGAGGTCAGCCGCAGGGCGCTCATAGGCCATTTTACCCTGCCCGCCTGCACCTCCGGGAACCCGGCAAACTCATACTCCTTTTCCACAGGCGCCTTTGCCATAGCAAAGGTATAATGCCCCCCCTGATAGTGGTCATGTGACAGGATGGAGCCGCCCACTATAGGCAAATCCGCGTTGGAACCGGCAAAATAATGTGGGAAAATCGTCGCAAATTCCGTCAGGTTCTCAAAGGTAGCGCGGGAAATCTTCATAGGCACATGCTGCCCGTTCAGAATGATGCAATGCTCATTGTAGTAGGTATAAGGAGAATACTGCAAAAACCACTCCTGGCCGCCAAAATCCAGCGGAATCAGGCGATGGGTCTGGCGGGCAGGGTGATTGGCATGCCCGGCAAAGCCCTCGTTCTCACGGCACAAAAGACACTTCGGGTAGCTGGAGGACTTCACCAGCTTGGCCTTGGCAATATCCCTCGGGTCCTTCTCCGGCTTGGACAGATTGATGGTAATATCCAGGTCGCCGTACTCCGTGGCGGTTTTCCACACTACGTTCTTGTCAATCCGCGCCTTCCTGATATAGTTGGAGGCGATGCTCATCCTGTAGTAGTTTTCCGTTGCCAGCTCCGGCGAAACCGCATAGTCCAGCTTGAAGGAGGCAACCACCTCCGACGGCCTCGGCATAACGCAGTTCATCAGGGCAGTATCAAAAAGATCCCTCTGGTTTGCCGTATCCTCAATAATCCCCTGCTCTGCCGCATAGTCCAGCATCCTGCCCAGAATCTCATCCGGCACGGTCAGGCGCTCATCCACCTGCTCCGGCACAAATTCATCCAGCTGCAGGGCTGACAGAAGCAGGTTGGCAGAGTAAACCACATCCGCCTCCTTGATAAGTCCCTGCTGCCGCGCAAAATTCAGCAGCCTGTTAATCTCGTGATTCATCTCTTTACCCTCGTTTCAATCAATTCAGCATACAATTTAGCATATAATTTTATCAATTCAGCATACAATTAAACATGCAATTGAATATACAATTCAGCATAGCTTGCAGCTGTATCAAAGCTTGCATTCATCCTCGGACAGCTTTCTGGTGCCGTCGGCAATATCAGCCACATAGAAGCTCGGTGCATAGCCGATAATCTCCGTGTACTTCCTGCCTACCACGGCCTTGAACTCCTCCAGGGCATCTGTCTTGACGATGGAAACCGTAGAGCCGCCAAAGCCGCCGCCTGTCATGCGGGAGCCGATTACCCCCGGCTGCTGCCAGGCCAGCTCCGCCAAGGTATCCAGCTCCTTGCAGGTAACCTCGTAGTCATCCCGCAGGGATTCATGGGAAGCGCGCATCAGCTCGCCAAACAGCTGGATGTCATTTAGCTCCAGAGCCTCCACAGCCGTCAGGGTGCGGCGGTTTTCATACACCGCATGATGGGCACGCTTTCTCTCCACCTCATCAGTTACCAGCTCCGCGTTGAAGTCAAACTCCGGGTTGGCCAGATCCCCCAGGGATGTAACATCCAGCCGCTGCTGCAGCTGCTTCAGGGCATGCTCGCACTGCTGACGGCGCAGGTTGTACTCGGAGTCATTCAGGCTGTGAGGCTTGTTGGTATTGGTAATCACGATGCAGGCATCCCGGAGATCCAGCTTGCTGTAGCGGTATCTCAGGGTATTGCAGTCCAGGAGGATAGCGCAGTCCTTCTTGCCCATGCCCACGGCAAACTGATCCATGATGCCGCAGTTGACGCCTACAAACTGATTCTCCGCTTTCTGCCCCAGCTTCACAATCTCAATCATCTCTATATCAAAGCCGCAGAATTCCTTCAGGATAACCCCCATCAGCACCTCTAGGGAGGCCGAGGAGGACAGGCCCGCACCGCTCGGCAGGTTGCCATAGAGGGCAATATCAAAGCCGCAGGTTGCCTTCATGCCCGCATCCTCAAAAACCTTTACCACACCGGCAATATAGTTTGCCCAGCCGATAGATTCATCATAGGACAGGTTCTCCATTGGAAATTCCTTGATGCCGTCCTTTTCATAGTTCAGGGAAATCGCCCTGGTCTTCATATCCTGACGCGGTGCCACCAGCGCGTAGGTGCCCAGGGAAATAGCACACGGGAAAACATGTCCGCCGTTATAGTCGGTATGCTCCCCAATCAGGTTGACGCGCCCCGGCGAAAAAAACGCCGTAGTCTTCTGCTCGCCAAAGTATTTTACAAAACCAGCCTTCAAGGTATTCATAATCTCAATCATCACATTAGCCCCCTACTCATCTATAAAACATCATATATTGCGCCAGCCATGCTGCTATACGAAACAGCACGAACCAGGCGTCAGCAGCGGTACCATCAACAGGCATGCTGCTGACGCCATTATCATGCTAGATTTTCATATAAATTAAGGGCCACGAAGCAAGATATGAAATTTATCTCATTCCGTGGCCCTTGAAGTACAGTGCGGCGGATATACTGGGAGGTGTTTGACGCGAAGCTCACAAAACCATTAACTATTAACAATCAACAATCAATCATTAACAATCAGCCATTAGCCATTTATTACATCACATGAAGTCAAGCATTCGCGTCATCACGCCGCACCGGACAGGGATAACTTATTTAATATTCTCCAGTGCGAACTTCAGGGCACCGGCAGGGTCACGGGTCAGGCCTACATACTCCTTGCCGGAGCAGGTAGCGGCCGGAACACCCTTCTCATCGCAGTCATGCTTCAGCTCATCAAACATGGAAGCCATCTGCGGAGCAAGTACAATCAAATCATAGTCGGTAATGCAGTCCTTGTGCTGTCCATAGGCCATAGCGATGGAATCAACAGGAGCATTGGCAGCCTTGGCGCCCTTGACAATAGCCTTGGCCAGCATGGAGCTGGTAGCGCCGGAGGCACAGAGTACCAGAACCTTCTTCTCGGTCTTTGGTGCAGCCACCTCTACAGGCTTTGCCTCAACCTTTGGCTCAGCCTTGGCAGCAGGAGCCATCTCAATAACATCGCCCTCATCATCAGCCTCACCGGCAGCTACGCGGGCCTCGCGCTCTACCAGCTGCTTGTCATAGGCACGGAAGAACGGATAGTAGATAACAGTGTCAACAACCAGCAGCAATGGAGCCAGGATAAAGGACAGCTTTGCAAAGCCGGTGGATACAATCAAGCCGATGGTACCCGGAGTGGTCCAAGGCAGGATGTAGGAGAAGGCGTTCATGCCCAGCACATCTACGAAGAACTTGAACAGCCATACGTTGGCGATAGGAGCCAGAATAAAAGGTACGAACAGTACAGGGTTCAGTACGATAGGAGCGCCGAAGATAATAGGCTCATTTACTGCGAACAGTACAGGAATAATGGAGCTGCGGCCCACGGTACGGAGCTGCTTGGACTTTGCGATAAAGGCGCACATTGCGCAGAACATGAGGGTAGCACCGGTACCGCCCAGGGTAGCTACGAAGTAAGATGTAGGATGGGTCAGGATTGCAGTTGCATGGCCACCAGCCTGTACAACCTGCAGGTTCAGCTCGATGTTGGCGATGTAGATAGCGGTTACAGCAGGCTCAACGATGGAAGGACCATGGATACCTACGAACCAGAACATTGCCATAGCGCCATAGATAAGAGCGATGCCGATGTAGCCGTCAGCGGCCTGGAACAGCGGCTTGAACAGCTCAAGAATCCAGTTGCCGAAGAGCATGCCGGTTACATCCTTGAACACGAAGCTGAATACCCAGAAGAAGGTAATGGATACAGCCAGCGGAATCAGGTCAGCGTAGGTCTGAGCGATGTAGTGAGGAACCTCCTCCGGCAGCTTGATGGTAACGCCGCGGCCTACAAAGAACTTGTAGATGTTTGGCACGGTGAAGGCTACCACGAAGGCGGAAAGCAGGCCCTTGGTGCCCATGAACTCGGTAGCAATGCCCTTGTCCACGCCCTCGATGGAGAGGAGCAGGAAACAGATGATGGACACGATCATTACGGATACAGGGTTAATCTGACGGAGCTTTGGCAGCTTGTGGTTGAAGTTGTCAGTGAGGCTCTTGGCGATGGTTGCTACCATCAGGAGGGACAGGATACCCATGGAGTAGCCGTATGCCTGCCACAAAAGACCGCTGATATAGTCATCCCACTTGAAGTCCCAGATTTCCGGGATACATGCCACCAGGATGAACAGTGAGGAGAAGAGGATTACCGGCAGGCAGCTTACGAAGCCGTCGCGGATTGCTCTGAGGTAAGGGTTGTTGGAAACCTTTTCAAAGAAAGGCTTCATTCTATCAACCGCTGCAATAATTGTTTCCATGATTTTCGCTTCCTTCTTTTACAGATTTTACATACTTATGATTTATAAATTCTCATCCCTGCTGCCATCCCCGGCAGCAGGAAATCTGACTATCTCACGAGGCAGGAATCGCAATCAGCATTCACCAATCACCAATCGGCAATTGATATCAGCCAATCAGTATTCCACGTCCTCAATCGGCACAATCTCCTTGCGCTCTGTCATGAGCTTGTACCAGTAGGCGCTCTTTTTCGGATAGCGCTTCTGATCGTTGTAGTCAACGTAGAACAGGCCATAGCGCTTGTTGTAGCCGTTGGACCAGGACAGCACGTCCATCAGGGACCAGATGTAGTAGCCCTTTACATTGACACCTTCGGCCACGGCCTTCAGGATGTACTCCAGATGCTGGGTTACATACTCGATACGCGGGGTATCGTCAATCTTGCCATCGATGAAATCATCCTTGTAGCCCATGCCGTTCTCGGAGATGTAGATGGTCTTGTAGTTCGGATAATCCCTGGCGATGCGCTTCAGCTGGTTGTACATGCCTACAGGATAAATCGGCCAGTCCCAATCGGTGGTAGGAACTTCAGGATTGCAAACCCTTGCGCCTACGCCCTTCAGGGCAAATACCGAGGTTCCCTTCTCGCCGGTGGAGTTGTTGTAAATCATGCTCTCACCGTCATGAGCCTGCAGGAAGTGGCTGGAGTAGTAGTTCATGCCCAAAAAGTCAATCTGCTCCGCAGCCTTTTTGAATTCCGCAAAATCCTCAGGATAGGTTACCAGCTTGCCGCCGTTCTTTTCCAGAATCTCGTTGATGAGTGCCATGGTTTCGTCATCGTAGCCGCCGTGGAAGCAGGCATCCAGCATGAAGCGGTTGGCCATAGCGTCATCCAAATCCCTGGCGTGAATGTCCTCCGGCTTGTCGGTCATGGCCACCTTGCCCTCCAGGGTGTGGACAATGCCGATTTGCCCCGGCAGGTTCATGGACTTGTAGAGATTTACGGCCTTGGCATGTGCCACCATCATGATGTGCATCATCTGAATGGCGGACGGCATGTCGAACTGCTTGTGAGGCGGGAAGTTGCCTGCGATGTAGCCATTCTGCGGAATGGACCAAGGCTCGTTGAAGGTCGCCCACTTCATTACCCTGTCGCCAAAATTCTCAAAGCAGATTTTGGCATAATCCACAAAGTAATCAATCAGGTCACGGTTCAGCCAGTGGCCGTTGTTGAAGAACGGCAGCGGCGTATCGAAGTGATGCAGGGTTACGAAAGGCTCAACCCCCTGC
>CAMFES010000091.1 GCA_945949525.1 uncultured Veillonellaceae bacterium | reverse complement strand
TAGGTACAACTAGGAGCGAGAGCGTGTTTTCTATGGGTAGCTGTCCCGCTCAGCCCATTTTTAGTCTGAACAGAATCCACAAACTAACAAAACTTATACGTTAATGTTCCAAAAGCCTCGTACCTTCACGACGACAAACTGAAATTTATTTAAGTAACTTCTTCATAGCCCTGCCCAAAACCTTGAAATTCAGCGGCTTGGACACATGCTCATTCATCCCGGCTTCCCTGGCCGCCCTCACATCCTCCGCAAAGGCATCAGCCGTCATGGCCACAATCGGCACCGTCTTGCAGTACGGCAGCTCCAACGCCCTGATGGCGCAGGTAGCCTCATAGCCGTTCATACGCGGCATCCGCACATCCATGAAGATGATATCATAATACCCATCCTCATGCTGGGATACCTGCTGCACCGCCTCCTTGCCGTCCACGGCCTCCTCCACCACCAGCCCGGTGGTTTCCAGTATCGCCACAGCAATCTCCCTGTTCAGGTCGTTATCCTCCGCCAGCAGGGCACGACGGCCACTGAAATCCAGGCTCTCAATTGCCTCCAGGGTATCCCCTGCTTCAGCCCCGCCAAAATCACCGCTGCCATCCTCCGCCGCGCTTTCCTCCTGCAGCTTCAGATGCACCGTCACCGTAAACCGGGAGCCCTTGCCCAGCTCGCTCTCCACCTGGATATCTCCATCCATCATCTGCACCAGGCTGTGGGTGATGGACATCCCCAGGCCCGTCCCCTGAATCTTGTCCACCCGGTCATCCTCCGCCCGGCTGAAAGGCTCAAAAATGCGCTTCACATACTCCTGGCTCATGCCCATGCCATTGTCCCCGAACACGAACTCATAGCAGCCGGTATCCTCCCGGTCACATTCCTTTTCCGACACAGAAAGGGAGAGAACGCCTCCATCCGGCGTGTATTTGACGCTGTTGCCCATCAGGTTGGTAAACACCTGCTGCAGGCGCAGGCTATCACCCAGCACATGCTTGTGGGCCATCTCCCCGATACAAAGCTCCAGCCTGTGCTGATGAGCCTCTATCTGTGGATTCATCATGGACACCAGGCTGTCCACCAGCTCCGCCAGATTGAACGGCTCCTCCTTCAGCTCCACCTTGCCGGACTCAATCTTGCTCATATCCAGAACCTCATTTATGAGGTTCAAAAGGTGCTTGCTGGCCATACTTATCTTTTTCAGGCTGTCCAACACCCGCTCCCTGTCATCCACATGACTGGCCGCAATAGCCGTCATGCCGATAATTCCATTCATCGGCGTGCGGATATCATGGGACATATTGGACAGGAACACCGTCTTAGCCCTGTTGGCCTGCCGCGCCTCCTCCACAGCCTCCTCTATCCGCTGTTGCTGGGCAATCTCCAGCTTCTTTTCCTCGTTGATATCCTTAAAGGCCAGCACAAACTCATTTTCCTCATTGTCAGGCTTGGCCAGCAGGCACTGCAGATACCTGATTCTGCCATCGCGCAGTACCCGGTAGTTGACATAGTGTATCTGCTTCCTAAAGAAAATCCTCTTCACCTGCCGTATGGAGCAAATGTCATCAAAGAGGCATTTATCCTCATCCAGCACATCCTTGCCCACATACATGCGTATATTGTCCTCATAGTCGCTTTCGATATCAATATTGTCATAAAACTCGTTCATGGATTCACTCATGCGGTAGCAGATACACAGCCCTGTATCCATGCTGACCCCATACACTGTTTCGTAGGGCATGGCCAGCGCCCGTATCAGCTTTCGCTGCTTTTCCACACTGCCCCTGTCCAGCTCCGTGAACTCCTCCAAATTGTCCAGCTCCCCCATCATGCCGATTCCTTCCTGTATTCCTGTACCCCTTCAACCAAATCAACAGCCATGTATACAAACAATCAGATATTGCTAAACATCCATTCAAAATAAGTATCGCGAATTGCCCTGCTGTCCCTGCTTTTCATGGCAACCCTCATGCCGCCCTTCATAACAAAGGCGTTATCCTCAACCTTCTCAACATAATTCATGTTTATAATTGTACTACGATTCACCTTCAAAAAGCAATCCTGCCGCAAAAGCTCCTCAAAAACATGCAGCGGGCAAAATTCCCCCTCCAGCCTGTCATAGGCCATGAGCCCGCCACATGCTCTATCACCACCGCCTGCACCAGCTGCAGGGCCGCCAGACCCCCCAGAAATACAGGCAGGGACAGGCGCAGCCTGTCCCTGAAAGCATCCAGATATAACGTACAAAACAAAACCGGCGGCATCCCACATGCTCACATGCTCACATGCTCACATACCTACATTCTTTCCTTCACCATAAACTCCACGAAATCCTCCGGCGGTATCGGCTTGCTGAAATAATATCCCTGCACATAATCGCACTGGAACTGCCTGAGAAGCTCCACCTGATACTTCTGCTCAATGCCCTCTGCCACCACCACGCGGCTCGTTTCATGAGCCACCTGGATAATGTGGCGCACCAGGCTGGTATCACTGTCAGGCATACCCTCCTGCCAGCCGTCAAACAGGCTCTTGTCCAGCTTCAGGCAGTCAATCGGCATACCGTACAGCAGCCCCAGGGAGGAATACCCGCTGCCAAAATCATCCATGGCAATCCTGAACCCCCTGGACTTGATAGCCCGCAGGAAGCTGATAAGCGTTTCCTCATCCACGGAGGCATCATTTTCCAGCACCTCCAGCTCAATAAGCTCCTTGTCCACACCGTACCGGGCCATAACCTGCTCAATCTCTTCCACAAAGCGGCTCCCCTGTGCGATATTGCGCCTGGACACATTGACGGACACCGGCACCAGCTGATGCCCCTCCTGCCGCCACCTGGACAGCTGGCGGCACACCAGCTCAAACACATGGCGGTCAAGGATTTCCAGATTGCCGTCCCGCTCAAAGAGAGGAATAAAGATATACGGCGGCAAAAAGCCATGCTCCGGACTTATCCAGCGCACCAGCGCCTCCGCCCCGCTCAGCACAGGCCGGTTGCCCCTGATGTCAAACTTCGGCTGAAAATACACCACAAACTCATCATTGTCCATGGCCGCCTGGAAGCCATCCTCCAGCTCCTTCTCCTGCTTCATCTTCCGGACAACCTTCTCATCAAAGAAGCTGACAGCGTTGCCATTTTGCTGCACTGCCTGCTTTCCGGCCAGGCGGGCATTGCCGGCCACATCCATAGGCCAGTTCTCATCCACAGAAAGACCCTTGCCGCCATACTCCATAGGCATGGCATTGATGTTCAGATTGCCTTCCACCACCGCAGCGATTTTCCGCTTCTTGGCCTCCTCCTGGCTGAGGAAATCCTCCTCACGGACAATATACACCCCTGCCGTCAGGTACAGCTTGCGGCCATCCCGCCCGGCAAAAAGTTCCGTAACACCATCAAGAGCCTTATACAGCCTGCTCTCCAGTTCTCTGAGGTCAGCTCCCCGCCACACCAGCAAGAACATATCGCTGTTGCTGCGGTAACAGCTTTCCTCCTGGCGGCAGGAAGCCTTCAGCTGATCTGCCACAGCCTGCATGACCTCGTTTCCGTACTTGTAGCCCATAAAGTCATTAATCGCCTTCATGCCCCGGATATTCACCACGATTACAGCCAGGTCCTTCAGCAGATTTTTATGCACCAGCTCCAGCATATCCAGCTTGTACTTCTCCAGATTCCCCAGTCCCGTCAGGCCATCCATATAGGCCAGGTCGTATATCTTCTCCTGGGACTTCATCTGCCGCCACTCGGAGTAGCCGTAGCCTCCCAAAAGCAGAAGCAGCATGATGCCCAGAATTAGCATCACTGAGTTCAAGATGCCTCTGATGCGCTCCTGCACAATATAAGTGGGCAGCACATCCAGCACATACACATCGCTTACCGATGACAGCGGGCGGCAGGCCAGATAATACTGGGTCCCGGTCGGCAGGGTAATGCGCTCCACGCCGTACTGGTTCTGCCTCACCTTGGTATACAGCCGCACCAGCTCCGGAGCAGCATCAGGCTCCTGCCAGCCTGCCAGATAGCTGCTCATATACCTGGCCAGCTCCCACCTCCTAGCCTGCACGAACATCCTGCCCTCGGAGTCAATAATAAAGCTCTCATCATCGCCATCAAAGGCGCTGAAGTTGAACATGGTCTTCAGTGCCTGCATGTCCAGAATGCCATAGACACTGCCAACCACCAGCCCCGACCGCTGGATAGGCACGGAAAAAACCATGGCATTCAAGTTGTCAAAGGACGTCCTGGGGGTGTACACAGCCTTTTTCTCACCCTGAATAGAGGCCTTGATGCCCGGAAAGTCCTTCAGCCTGATATCCGGCCCCTCCAGACCGTGGCCGTATATATCCACGGCACCTACCCGGGTAAAGTTGTTTACCTCCGTCAGATAATGCACCTTCCGGGCCATCCCCTCGCTGTTCCAGACCAAATCCCTGGCCACATAATCCATGCTGGAAAAAATCCCCGTAATCTTGCCATCCACATACATGCTGTTCTGACGGGTAATATCAGACAGCTCCGTCTGCACATTCTCCACCAGTAAAAGGGACAACCTGTCCCGGAACATCAAGATGACGCTGAGGGAAACGGAAAACAGCAAAATACCCGCCAGCAGGATTCTCTGTATGGCAATCATCCGCCTTTTGCTCTTTTTAGTCATTGCCATCACCTATCTTTCCCTCTGTCCCCTGCACCAGCCAGTTCATATCGTGCAGAAGGCCCCTGTCCGAAAGGTTTTCCCCCTGCCGTATCCTAAGTACGCCGCTCTGGTCGTAAACCGGCCCGTAAAAAACATCCCAGCCCCCGTCAGCCAGCCTCTGCTGGGCATTCTGCACCACCTTCAGCTGCTGCTCATTCAGTATACCCTCGCACACTGGGGCAATCCCCACCACCTGGTCATCCATGCCCAGGTAATATTGACGGCTGTGGAACCGGCCGTCGATGCAGTCCTTGATCAGCTTCACGTACAGCCTTTTCCAGTCCCACACCGCCGCTGTCAGCATAGTGCCCGGATGCTCCATCATGTTGTTGTAGTGATAACCGATACTGCGCACCCCTCGCTTGTCAGCCACAAAGGAAACAGTATCGCTGTTCTGATGATAGGTAATCACATCGATAGGAAACTCATCCAGCAGCCTGTTGGTCACGTCCTTTTCCTTCTCGCTGTCATCCCAGGTGCCTGACCAGCGCACATGCACCACCGCCTCGGGATTTACGCTGCGCACCCCCAGGGTAAAGGCGTTGATGCCCCGGATTACCTCCACAATAGGAATGGCCGCCACATAGCCCACATGGCCGGACTTGGAATACAGCCCCGCCACCACGCCGCTCAGGTAGCGTGCCTGATACATCCTGCCAAAGTAGGTGGACATATTCTCCCTGATTTCAAGGCCTGAGCCATGGAAGAAATAAATATCAGGATGCTTGGCCGCCAGAGCCTTCAAGCCATCGCCAAAGCCGAAGCTGGTGCCGAAAATCTCCCGGCAGCCCTCCTTAATCAGCTCCTCACCGGCCTGCTCCACCTGGTCATCCTTCACATAATCCTTGTAGTGAATCTGTACCCCCAGCTCCCTGGTGGCCGCCAGAAAACCCTTGTAATGAGCCTGATTCCACCCCCTGTCCATAATGCTGCTGTCCAGCATTACGCCCACATGATACAGCCGCTTGTCCACATCCACCTGCTCCGTATCCAGCACTGAATCGTAATGCGCCAGCGCAAAAATGCAGACGCAGGCCACCAGGGCAATAATGATCCAAATCTGCTTCTGCAGCCATCCCTTCTCCATAGTGCGTCCCCCTCGCCATTATTATTTTCTCTCAAAATCTTCTCTTAAAGCGAAAAAATGTTGTCGTTTTTTCTTTTTTTAATTTCCTCTTATTACTTACTACTCATTATACAAAAATTATGAGAAAATTGCACTATTTTCTGCTCCAGATTATTATACAACCTTTTCTGTCCATTGGTCCCTGCAATTCACGAACTATATTGTCATTTCACGAAATTCTGTACACACTAAAATGACACAGCCTGTCCCTACGCAAAAATGCCCTCCGTCAAAAAACATGCCCCACAAAATCACCCCGCCGTCAGCCCCCCTGACACAGCCCTGACGCAAAAACGCCCCTCCGTCAGGGAATCTCCCCGACGGAGGGGCGGCAATGCACCTAAAAATATTTACCTCGGCAGTCAGGCCATCAGCCCTTTGCCTTTACCTCCTGCAGGCTTGGGCCCATAATGCGCTTGTAGGCCTCTACGCCCGGCTGATTGAAGGCATCCACATCAGCCAGCTCGCCCTCGTAGGCAACGGACAGGGCCAGCATGTACAGGAGCTGTCCCAGATTGTAGGCATCCAGCTTCGGCAGGGAGAACAGGGCGTTAAAGCGGTTGTTGGAGGCCAGCGCCTGTGCATTGGACTGGCGGGCAACCTCCAGTGCCTGGCTCATCTTCACGCCGGAGATATCAGCCAGCTTCTGAGCCTCCGGGAACACGTTAGGGATTACATAGTCCTCATCCCAGTTCTCAACACGGATAAACTGAACCACCTTGTTCAGCTTGCCCTCCTGATGCTGCTGGGTCTGGGCGTGCATATCGGTGGTGCCCACGGCTACGATAGGAGTTCTGCCGTAGAACACCTCGTTGCCCTCACGGTCAACGGACTTGCCCAGGGACT
>CAMFES010000090.1 GCA_945949525.1 uncultured Veillonellaceae bacterium | reverse complement strand
TGGGCATAGCCTGGGACGGCGATTTTGACCGCTGCTTCATCTTTGATGAGGAAGGTATGATGATTGAGGGCTACTACATGGTAGGGCTTCTGGCAGAGGCATTCTTGCGTAAGCATACCGGTGCAAGGATTATCCACGATGCCCGCGTGTACTGGAACACTCAGGACATCTGCAGGCAGAACGGCGGCGAGGCCGTGATGTGCCGGTCGGGGCATTCCTTTATCAAGGAAAAGATGCGCCAGGTGGATGCGGTGTACGGCGGTGAGATGAGTTCCCACCACTACTTCAGGGATTTTGCCTACTGCGACAGCGGCATGATACCGTGGCTCCTGGTGGCCGAGCTTCTGTCGGTGCGGGGGCTGCGGGCCTCCCAGCTGGTGAACGAGCGCCTGCGGCAGTATCCATGCTCCGGCGAGATAAACACCAGGGTGGAAAGCAGTGAGCAGGCGGAGGAGCTTATTCAAAGGGTAGAGGCGGCCTACGGGGCGGGTGGCAGCATTGACCGTACGGACGGGCTGACCATAGAGCATGCCGACTGGCGGTTTAACATCCGCAGATCCAACACGGAGCCGGTGATAAGGCTGAATGTGGAGGCAAAATCCGATAGAAGGGTTTTGATGAAAAAGACAAATGAACTGCTGGAGATAATACGCAGCTAATCTTCTACATGGTTAATTTTTGTAAGTTAGGAGAGGAGGTAGAGCATGACGCAATTTAGGAATTTGCGGATTCGGAAGGGACTCAATCAGGAAGAGTTCAGAAAGCTGTACAATGAAAAGTACAACAGAAATTATACATCGGCGGCCATTTCCATGATTGAGCATGGCAAAAGAATGCCAGAGCTGGGGGCTTTGATAGATTTTGCAGATTTTTATGATGTGAGCCTGGATTATCTTCTGGGGCGTGATGGCGTCAGCGGCGGAGATAAGCAGCTGTCAGCCCAGCTGAAGACAATAGTTGACAAGCTGATGGCGCTGAAGAGCCAGGAAGGTGATGATGATAATTCTTCTGAGATAAACGAAAATATGGAGATGCTGCGCTGCCTTCTGCAGCAGTCAGAGGTGCTGGCAAAGCGCGTGGAGAAGGACAGGGATAATAGCTGGTACAAATTTTAAATTTATATTGTCAGAGAGCTGCCGCAAGTGGACTGCGGCAGTTTTCTTTTGGGGATTTGCAGCATTTTGTGGAACTTTGGGACTAATAGTAGTATAATGTCCCTGTGTGATATTTATGATATTATAAACGGAGGATGTGATATTTTTGATAGATTTGCATGTGCATTCCACGGTTTCTGATGGAAGCTACAGTCCGGCCGGATTGGCGCGGCTGGCACGGGAAACCGGGGTGGAGGCCTTTGCCCTGACAGACCATGATTCCATCGCCGGCAATGCAGAGGCGGCGGCAGAGGCTGACAGGATGGGTGTAGGCTTTATCAACGGCATGGAGATGACCATGGCGTACAAGGGGCGCAAAATTCATGTTGTATGCCTTGGCTTTAATCCTGAAAATGAGGAATTTCAGAAACTTTACAGCCGTTTGCGTTATATTAAAGAAGAATCAATGACCGATGTGGTGGATGTGCTTCGCCGCAGGGGCATTGAGATTGACATGGAGATGGTCAGGCGGCATGCCTCCGTACATCTGGATCGGTATGCCATCATGCGTACCATCGTGGATTTGAACATTTTTGACGGTATCCAGTATATATGGGACAACTACCTGAACCCGGCTGTCAAGGAGGTTGGCGTGGCAGGGGATATTCCTGCGGAGGAGGCCCTGCCGGTAATCCGTGCGGCGGGTGGCGTGACATCCCTGGCGCACTTTCACAAGCTGATTGGCCTGAAGGGGCAGTCGCGGGCGGAGCAGGAGGCTTCCATCAGGGAGCTGACAGGCTTCGGTCTTACCGGCATGGAGCAGTATTATCCGAATTATACTGATGATGACAGGGCTTTTGCCAGGTCCATGATTGAGAAGTACAACATGCTGCCAACGGGCGGCACTGATTTTCATGGGGCCAACAGGCCGGGAATCCTGCTGGGAACGGGATTTGAAAAAAATATGAATACGCCGTTGAAATTTTTAGAGGATATTCGGAAAAGCTGTCGAATATAACCATGTGTAGCGTTGGCTGCCGTGTTGTGCCATGCCTTGCGATTTTTTCTTTTGCTGCTTTCCGCCTTACGGAAGGGAGCAGTTAAATTTGAGGTGCGGGGCTTGTGGCCGGGCAGCCGTGTATTATAGCATTTAGGAGGGTTTATTATGAAGACTTGGGTTTGCGATGTATGTGGCTGGGTTTACGATGAGGCTGCCGGTGATGCCGAGCATGGCATTGAGGCTGGCACTGCCTTTGCTGATTTGCCGGATGACTTTGTCTGCCCGCTGTGCGGCGTAGGCAAGGATCAGTTCTCCGAGCAGTGAGCATTGAGCGATTGAGTTCTGATTGAACAAAACATATTGAACAAAACACAAAAAATTCCCTATCCGCGGACTGCCGGGGTAGGGAATTTTTTTGCGATTTTATATCTTATTGTATCTTATACATCATCTATATTTGTCTGTTTGTGCCAATGCAGTTTTATCTGTTTATGCCGTAGGCCGCCGCATACATAACCGGCAGTACCAGCAACGTCAGCACGGTGGCCACCAGAAGCCCGCTGGCGATTACCACGGCCATAGGACCCCAGAAGGTGCTGGTCATCAGGGGGAGCATGCCCAGTATGGCGGCAGCGGCCGTCAGCATAATAGGCCGGAAGCGCAGAACAGCCGAATCTATGATGGCATCCCAGGGGGCTTCACCGTCGGCCAGATGCTTCTGAATCTGGTCAATCAGGATAACGGAGTTGCGGATAATCATGCCGCTGAGAGCCAGCACGCCCAAAATGGCCACAAATCCCATGGCCTGATCGAAAAGCAGCATGCCGAAGACCACGCCGATAATACCCAGGGGCGCCGTCAGCAGTGTCAGCAGCATGTCCTTGCCGCTTCTAAGCTGGAACATCAGTAGTGTCATGATAATAAATACCATGGCAGGTACAGGAACCAGCAGGTATTTCATGGAATCATTACTGTCGGACTGGGCACCCTTCATCTTGATGCTGTAGCCAAAGGGGAGCTTGTCCCTTATGTCACTGATGGCTTCAAATGCCTTGACTGTGGCATCGTTGGCCGTGCCCTCCCGGATATTGGCCTGCACTGTGATGGTAGGCAGCAGGTTCTCACGCTTTATTAGGCCGTCTTCTGCCTGGAAGGAGATTTTGGCCAGCTGCTCCAATGGCACATAGCCACCTGCTGAATACACAGGCAGTTCCTTTACGCGGGAAAGGTCGCTTCTGTCGATGTCCTTCAGCCGCAAATCCACGCTGATGGTTCTGTCACCGGCGTAGAACTGGGCGGCGGAAGCGCCGCTAAGCTCCGTATAGACCATCTGTGCCACTGCCTGGGGGGATAGCCCCAGCTCCCTGAGCTTGGCCTGGTCAAAGTCAAGATGCAGTATCTTGGTTTTTTCGTTCCAGTCCAGATTGACATCGTAGTTGTTGGCGTCCTCTGTCAGCCTGTCAGCCACCTGGGTGGCGATTTGCCGCACCTTTTCCTTGTCGTAGCCGGAAACGCCCAGCATTACAGGATAATCAGCCGGAGGGCCTGTCTGGATAACGGAAATCTTGCTTCGCACCTCCGGGAAGGCATCTGTCAGCTGTTCGCGGATTTTCTTCATGAGGGCATCGCGATTTTTGGGCTCCTTGGCTACCACCACAAACTGGGACAGATTGTCAGCAGGCAGCTCCGGGTCAATTGTCAGCACAAAGCGAGGACAGCCCTCGCCTACATAGTAGGTGTAGTTTTCGATTTCATCAGCATGTTCCTCCAGAAAGGTTGCAAAACGGCTGGCTGTATCAGCGGAGGCCTTCTTGGAGGCTCCCTCCGGCAGCTCCAGCTTTATGAGGATTTCCGGGCGCACGGACGGAGGGAAAAATTCTTCCTTGACCAGTCCCATCAGTCCGATGGATACAGCAAACAGGGCAACTGTCGAGATGAGGACGGTTTTTCTATGTTCAAGGAACCAGCATAGAACCCTGCGGAACAGCACATAGAACCTGCTCTGGTACGGGTCGTGTTCTGCTGTGTCGCCGGACTGGGAGGGTTTGATGAGATAAAAGCCAAATAGCGGGGCCACCATGACGGACACCACCCAGGAAATGACCAGCGCCATGCCGATGACAGGAAACAGGGAGCCGCAGAACTCGGCGGCCATGCCGTCGGAAAAGCTGACAGGGATAAAGCCGGCACAGGTAATCAGCGTGCCGGTCAGCATGGGCTTGGCGGTGGCCCGGAAGGCATAGCAGGCGGCCTCAAATCTCTCATGCCCCCGTTCCAGCTGAACGCTCATCTGCTCCACGGCAATGATGGCATCATCCACCAGAAGGCCCAGGGAGATAATCAATGCCCCCAGGGAAACCTTGTGCAGATCAATGCCGAAGATGTACATGCCGCAGAAAACAGCCGCCAGTACCAGGGGAATACAGCCTGCCACCACCATGCCGGTGCGCAGTCCCAGGCTCATGAAGCTGACTGCCAGCACGATGATTACGGCCTCCCGCAGCGTGCTGATAAAGTCGTCAATGGATTCCGTCACCACCGCCGGCTGGTCGGAAACCTGATGAATCTCCAGACCGGCGGTCATTTCTGACTGAATGGCATCCATGTGTTTTTTCAGCTCGTCGCCCAGGGTTATGATGTTGCCGCCGGTTTCCATGGATACGGCAATGCCGATGGCAGGCTGGCCGTTGTAGTACATGGCCGTATCAGCCGGGTCGGCATAGCGGCGCTCCACTGTGGCAATATCCCCCAGGAAAAAGGTTTTGCCCCTGGCGCTGACAGGGGTGCGCCTGATGGCCTCGATATCGTCAAAGCTGCCGCTGTAGCGCAGGTATACGTTGTCACTGCTGGTTTCAATCATGCCGGAGGGGGTCATTTCATTCTGGGTCTTCAGTGCATCTGCCAGCACCTCCGGGCTGATGCCCAGCTCGGCCAGCCTTGCACTCTCGATTTCCACGTAGACCTTTTCCGTCTGCACGCCCAGCAGCTGAACCTTCTGAACCTTGTCGATGGTGGCGAGCCGCCGCCTGATGCGCTCCGCCTGCTGGCGCATTTCCTCCATGGAGTAGCCGTCGCCGGTCAGGGCGTAGATGGAGCCGAATACATCGTCAAAGCGGTCGTTGTAATATGGGCCGTAGACCCCCGCAGGCAGCTCCCGCTCCAGATCCCTGCCAAAATTGCGGACATCGCGCCAGGTATCCCGTATGGAGGCACGGTCCACATCATCGCGGAGTGTTACGTATACATAGGTGGTGCCTGCCCTGGTGGTGCTGTCCACCTGCTTGACGCCGGGCAGGTCGCGGAATTTGGATTCCAGCTTGTCGGTGACCTGCTCCTCCATCTGCGTGGCGGAGGCTCCCGGCCAGGCGGCGCTGACAATCATTTCGTTTATGGTAAAGTTTGGGTCCTCCATGCGTCCCAGCCGGGAGTAGAAGAAAATCCCGCCGATAGCGGCAACGATGATAAAATACCAGATTAGTGATTTGTTTTTTAGGGAAATTTCCGTTAGATTTCTCATTTATCGTCCTCGTTATCGTATTTTTTACATGCTCTTGCCGCTGTCAGTGCCGTTATCATTGTCATCCTCAGCCAGGCGCACCTTGGCACCCTCGTGCAGCTTGTGGACACCGGCTGTTACGACGATATCCCCGTTGTCAAGGCCTCGCACCTTCAGCTGGTTTTTGTCAAAATCCTCCACCTGCACGGCCTTGAGGGACAGGGTCATGGCGTTGGCATCCACAACCCAGACACACGGCTGGTCGCCGGTCTGGTAAATGGCAGCCATAGGCAGAACAACAAAGTCACCGGCGTTGGTAGCAGGCAGCTGTTTGTCAGATGTGCTGCTGCCGATGATTTTGGCAGAGGCGGTCATGCCCAGCATCAGTCCCTTTGGCGGCCGGGGCAGGGCAATACGGATGCGATAGGTTCTGGCCACAGTGTCTGCCATAGGTGAGATTTCGCGGATTATGCCGGTGACGGTCTGATTGTTCAGGGACCAGAAGGACACATCCACCTTCTGCCCAAGGGAAGCATCACCGATGCGGTTTTCCGGCAGGTTGACCTCCACCTCAAGCTCGTCGGACTGAACCAGGCTGATTACCTGCTGACCGGCGGCCACCACCTGGCCCACCTCGGCCGTAACGGAGGAAATAACGCCATCAGTGGCGGCAATCAGCTTTGAATAGCCTACGGCGTTTTTGCCCTGCTTGGCGATGGCAACCGCCTGATTGTAGGCAGCCTCTGCGGCATCGCAGGAGGTCTGGTACTGCTCCAGTACGCTGGCGGATACAGCCTCCTGTTCGTAGAGGGCCTTGTAGCGATTCAGGTTGGAACGAGCCAGGCTCAGCTGTGCCTTGGCGGCGGCCACCTGTGCCTCCCCCTGGGTTGCCTGCTGAACTACATCGCGGCTGTCTATGGTCATGAGTACATCACCGGCATGCACACGGTCGCCCGCCTGCACAAACCGCTGCAGGATGCGGCCGCCCACCTGAAAGGACATGGGAGTTTCATAGCGTCCCTTGACGGCGCCGGGATAGTTTCCCTCGCTGACGCCTGCTCCCAGGGAGATGGTTTTTGTTTTTACCAGCGGGCTGTTTTCCGCGGCAATCTCCTCATTGCCGCAGCCATTTAGCATCGCTGCCAACAACAGACAAAGGAAGGACAAAAATAATTTTTTCATAAGACAGGTCTCCTTTGAACCGATTCAATAACATATTCTTTCTTTAATTCTATCAAATTTGTAAGAATTAAACAACCATAATATATGTACAATAAATTGCAGGAAATATATGTACAACAAATTTGCAGGAAATTTTGCTATACAAAACCATTAATATTTGTTATAATATCATTAGTTAAAGAGTCAGGCTGTCAGGGGCGGCCTGTCACAATAAAAGGAGGAATTGTTAAATGAAAGTAACAGTTGTAGGCGC
>CAMFES010000089.1 GCA_945949525.1 uncultured Veillonellaceae bacterium | reverse complement strand
TGGGCAAGGTAAAGGAGCAGCTGCCTGGCAAGCCTGTTGATGCTATTGAGATGCGCATGTATGGCCGTCTGGATGGTAAGGGCGTGCTGGCTCTGGCCAAGAAGATGATGGGTCTGTAATTTTATAACGGTTTATCAAATTTCCCTATATATATATGTACGGGCTGTGGCAGCTGCTGCAGCCCTCTTTTTTTCCGGTTTGCCGATTATTCAGTGCCTAAGAAGTCCAAACAAAAATAAGGTGCCTGAAATGTGGTATAAACAATACAATGGCACAGTGTTGCAGACAGAATATTTATCAATATGAAACATTGTTCTCAAGCTATTTCATACCATTGTAATGGCATTCAGGTATCTGCTATACTGAAATTACCTTGAGGGGAACGAATTCGCGAAGAGAATATAGGAACTTAGGAAAAGAAGAGGGGTATAAAAAATGAACAAGGATGCGATGTTTAATAAGTTTCTGGAGGTCATGAACCGGTTTGCCCAGATAAAGGCAATCGTGGCCATCAAGGATGGCTTCATCATGACTACGCCGTTTACTATCTGCGGTTCACTGTTTCTGCTGATTGCCTGTCTGCCGATTCCGGGCTGGGAAGAGTTCATGAGCGGCATGTTTGGCAAGGATTGGGCAGCTCCGCTGTTTGCTGTCAGCGGCGGCACCTTCAGCGCACTGGCATTGATTATCGTTGTATGCAATACTTATAAATATGTAGCAAATGAAGGTCTGGATGGCATTACCGCCGCCGGTCTGGCCATGTCGGCGTTTATCATCATCATGCCGCCGGAGCTGGTGCTGGAGGATGGCCAGATTGTGGGCAACATCATCCCTAAGAACTGGGTTGGCTCCAACGGCATCATCACTGCCTTGATTGTGGCCTATGTCACCAGCCGCATCTACTGCTACTGCGTCAAGAACCACATCGGCATCAAGATGCCTGAGTCCGTACCAGAGGGCGTTGTGAGGGCTTTTGAGGCATTGACTCCTGGTTTCTTCATCTTTACACTGGCTTCCTTTGTCTGGGGTGTATGCCATTTTGCCGGAAACACATCTGCTCCTGAGCTGATGTTCAGCATGATTCAGGTGCCGCTGCAGAGCCTGTCTGATACTATTGCCGGTGGTACTATTATCGTAGGTCTGCAGAGCGTTCTTTTCTGGGCAGGTATTCATGGCCCGAATGTGGTAGGTGGCGTGGTAAACCCGATGCTGATTGCCAACTCCCTTGATAACCAGGCACTTTTGGATGCAGGCCAGGCACTGATAGGCAATCCTGCTGCCAAGCTGATGACCATTCAGGTTACTGATGTATTTGTAAAGTCCGGCGGCTGCGGCCTGACCATGGGTCTTCTGATTGCTTCCTACATCGTAGCAAAATCCGAGCAGCTTGGCTCACTGACCAAGATGGCTACTATGCCGGCTATTTTCAACATCAATGAGCCTGTCATCTTTGGTCTGCCGATTGTGTTCAATCCGTTTATGCTGGTGCCGTTCATTCTTGTGCCGGTGGTTGCTTTCTGGGTTACCTATGGTGCCATGATGGTAGGCTTCCTTTCTCCGATGGGTGCTATCCAGGTGCCTTGGACTACGCCGCCGGTGATTGCAGGCCTGCTGCTGGACGGCTGGCAGGGTGCTGTTATTCAGGTAATCAATCTGGTGCTGGCTACGGCAATTTATCTCCCATTTGTAAAGAAGATGGATAATAATATGGTTGAGGAAGAGAAGGAGGCTGCTTAATTATGGCAAATGAGGCTGTTGTTATGAACGAAGATATTGAGATGGGTGCGTTTCAGATTATTGCCGCAGTAGGTACGGCAAGGAGCTGCTACATTGAGGCGATTCATGCGGCAAAGGCTCACAATTATGAGGAAGCTGAAAAGCTGATTGCCAAGGGCGATGAATCCTTTGCCCAGGGCCATGATGCCCATCTGGAAATGCTGGGCAAGGAGGCAGAGGGTGACAAGGTTGCCTGTCTCTTGATTATCCATGCAGAGGACCAGCTGATGAGTGCCGAGGGCTTCAAGCTGATTGCCCTGGAGCTGATTGATGTGTACAGGGAAATGGAAAAGCTGGGCAAATAAAAGCTGTTTTAGCCCGATTAATTATGATATAATTGTAATAATCATTAAATGGGAGGATTTATTATGGCTTTACCAAAAGGTTTTTTGTGGGGCGGCGCGGTGGCTGCCCATCAGCTGGAGGGCGCCTGGAATGTGGGCGGCAAGGGCCCCAGCGTTGCCGATGTGATGACCGTAGGTGCGCCGGGGGTGGAGCGCGGCATTACGGATGGCATTATCGAGGGGGAGAATTATCCGAACCATGAGGCCATTGATTTTTATCATCGCTACAAGGAGGATATTGCCCTTTTGGCGGGCATGGGTTTCAAGTGCTTCCGCACCAGCATCGCCTGGACGCGGATTTTTCCTAATGGCGATGAGCTGGAGCCAAATGAGGAGGGTCTGCAGTTCTATGATGACCTCTTTGATGAGATGAGGAAATACGGCATGGAGCCGGTGGTAACCCTGTCCCATTTTGAGATTCCCCTGCATCTGGCCAATGAGTACGGCGGCTGGAGAAACCGCAGGATGATTGAGTTCTTTGTGCGCTTTGCCACGGTGTGCTTTGAGCGTTACAAGGACAAGGTCAAGTATTGGATGACCTTCAACGAAATCAACAACCAGCGCAATACCGAGAGCTCGTTTTTGACCTTTACCAACTCCGGCCTTTTGTACAAGGAGGGGGAGGACAGATATCAGGTGATGTATCAGGCGGCCCACTATGAGTTTGTGGCTTCTGCCAAGGCTGTGATTGAGGGACACAAAATCAATCCTGACTTCCAGATTGGCTGCATGATCGCTTTCTGTCCGACCTATCCGGCTTCGGCGGCTCCCCAAGATCAGATTGCGGCCCTGAAGGAGATGGACAGGACTTATGTGTTTGCGGATGTGCAGTGCCGAGGGCATTATCCGAGCTATATTCTGAAGGAATGGGAGCGTTTCGACACGGATATCAGGATGGAGCCCGATGACCTGAAGATTATTCATGAGGGCAAGGTTGACTATATTGCGTTCTCCTATTATATGACCTTTACTACGGAGTACGATGAGTCCAATGTACGCCACCTGGGACGGGAGAAAAAGAATCCTTTCGTCAAGGCCAATGACTGGGGCTGGCAGATTGACCCTGTGGGACTGCGCTATGCTCTGAATCTCCTGCAGGAGCGGTATGAGCTGCCGCTGATGATCGTGGAGAACGGCATCGGTCTGCACGAAACGGCAGAGGCTGACGGCATGATTCACGATGATGCCAGGATTGAGTATTTTGCCAACCATATCTCCGAGATGAAGAAGGCCGTGGAGCTGGACGGCGTAACCCTGATTGGCTACTGCCCGTGGGGGCCTATTGACCTGGTATCTGCCGGTACCGGCGAGATGGAGAAGCGCTATGGCTTTATCTATGTTGACAAGAACAATAAGGGTGAGGGCACCCTGGACAGGAAGCCGAAGAAGTCTTATTACTGGTACAAGAGGGTAATTGAAACAAACGGCGAGAATCTGTCCAAGGAGATTGAAGTGCCGGTTTAAGCCGGTTTTAATCAAAGACAAATAAAAGAGGGACTGACCACTGGCGGGCAGTCCCTCTTCATTTTGTTTTTAATGTTCCTTGAACCATGCCTTCATGGTGTCAAAGATTTTCACCAGCTGTTCCTCCTCGATGATGTATGGCACCATGGAGTACATATAGCTGAGGAACGGGCGGGAGAATACGCCACGGTCGTAGGCAAACTGCTGGTAGCCCATGAGAGTGTCAGGATTTTTTACCTCGATGCAGGCACAGCCACCCATGATGCGGACTTCCCTGATGCGCTCGTCGGTAAAACCGGCAAGCTCACGGCGGGAGATGGCCTCAATGCGCTTGATTTTTGCCATATAATCCTCCCGCTGAAAGATTTCGATGCCCTTCAGGGCCACGGCACAGGCCAGGGCGTTGCCCATGAAGGTAGGGCCGTGCATGAGAGCCTTGCGGTCATCATCACTGTAAAAGGCGTCGTAGACCTTGTGGTTGGCAACGGTTGCCGCATGGCCGATATAGCCACCGGTAAGCGCCTTGCCCAGCACCAGAATGTCAGGCAGTACCAGGTCGGCTACGAAGCGGTTGCCGGTGCGCCCGAAGCCTGTGGCCACCTCGTCAAATATCAGCAGCACATCGTACTGGCTGCACAGCTCCCGTGCCCGCTGCAGGAAGGAGATATCATACATCTGCATGCCGCCTGCGCCCTGCAAAAGCGGCTCCACGATGAAGCTGTTCAGCTGGTCGTGGTATCTGGCAAAGGCTTCCTCCAAGGCAGGGATGGTGGTAGGGATATGGATGCAGCCGGCCTTCTGGTCAACGCCGTCCTTCTGCTCAAAGGCAAAGTGGTAATCCTCGTCATCGCCTACCTCCATGGCCTTGAAGGTATCACCGTGGTAGGCACTGTTCAAGGCAAGTACAAGGGGACGCTTGTTGCCTTTATTGACATGGTATTGGAGTGCCATTTTCAGGGAAACCTCTACGGCTACACTGCCGGAGTCGGAAAAAAAGCAGTAATCAAGGTCGCCGGGAAGGAATTCCTGCAGCTTGGCAGACAGCTTCTGCACCGGCTCATGGGTAAGCCCTCCCAGCATCACATGGCAGAATTTGTCAGCCTGCTCCTTGATGGCGGCTGTCAGCTCCGGATGCTTGTAGCCGTGAATCATGCACCACCAGGAGCTTACGGAGTCAACCAGCTTCTGGTCCTTGGTATAGAGATAGACACCCTCCGCATCCTGGATTTTGTAGGGCTCCTTCATGCTTTTCATCTGCTGGTATGGATACCAAATCATTTATTTCACCTCATCGTAAAGATTTTTCAGTACATCAACATCTATGTGCAGGTCAGTATCTCCCTGGGAAACCTTGGCCAGCGTCGGCAAACCGGTCATGTACTGGCACATGCTGATATTGTCATCCTCCATGATATTGCCGGGATGGTAGTTGTTGAAGATGACGCCCTTCACAGGCAGATGATGAGCCTGCATGTATTCGGCAGTCAGCACCACGCTGTTGATGGTACCCAGGCCTGCATCGGCAATTATCAGGCTGGCAAGGCTTAGCTCTTTGATAACGTCCTCCAGCTGGATTCTGGCCTCGTCAAAGCAGATAGGGCAGAGGATGCCGCCACTGCCCTCCATGGTGATGAAATCGTAGTTGGAAGTTAATCTTTTAAAGCCATCTTTTACCACAGACAGCTTCACAGGATTGCCCTCGATTCTTGAGGCCAGATGTGGGGAATAGGCATTTTCATAGATGTAGGGGCACATGGATTCAAGGGACTGGGAGATGCCTGCTGTGTTTTTGACAAAAAGGGCATCCCCCGGGATGAGGCTGCCGTCGGCACGGCGGTCATTGCCGCTCATGGCGGCCTTGTAATAGGCGGCAGATGTGCCGCTTTCGGCCAGCTTTTTTACAATAAGGCCTGTAATGTAGGTCTTGCCAATATCTGTACCTGTACCTGTAATGAAAATGGCCTTGCTCATGCCTTTGCCGCCTCCTGCTCCTGAACCTCAGCATCATTTGCCTGATAAGGGGGCGTTACATCTCTGCCCATATCCTGCAGCATGCTGCGGTCACTGCGAATGGTGGCGCAGGCAACGGTGGTCAGCATATTGCCGGTGATGGTGGCGGAGGCACCGGCCCTGAATGCGGTTTCGCCATCATTGGTCAGAAGCGCCCTGCCGGCACCCAGGCGGATATTTGCCTCCGGGTTGATGTAGCGGAAGAAGGCCACCGTGCGGAGAATATCTGCTTCGCTGAGGGACGGAAGATGCTCAAGAGGCGTGCCAGGGATTGGCATCAGGGCGTTGAGGGGAATGGAGTCTATTTCCAGCTCTGCCAGGCTGACTGCCATATCCAGGCGATCCTCCCAGGTTTCTCCCATGCCGATGATGCCGCCGGAGCAGGCGCACATGCCCTCTGCCTTCACCAGCTTCAGGGTTTCAATCTTCATGTCATAGGTGTGGGTGGTGCAGATGTTGGGGAAATTCCGCCTGGAGGTTTCGATGTTGTGGTGATAGCTGGTCACCCCTGCTTCATGGAGGCGGTGGAGCTGCTCCGCATTCAGAAAGCCCATGGAGGCACACAGCTCTATATTGCATTCACGGCCCATGGCTTTGTATGCCTCAATGGCGGCATCGAACTCCTCGCCGGACAGGGAGCGCCCTGCCGTTACGATGGAAAAGCGGTGAACGCCCTCCCTTTCATTCATTTTTGCCGCCTCCACAAATTCTTCTGTGGAAAGGAACGGGTGTGGCTGGCAGTCAGTGTGGTTGTGGGCTGACTGGGCGCAGAACTTGCAGTTTTCAGGGCATTTGCCGCTACGTCCGTTGATGATGGCGCACAAATCAACATGGTCACCTACGCAGGCGGCACGGATTTTATCTGCTCCCTGGCAAAGCCCCTGCAAATCGCAGGTCAGGAAAATGCTCAAATCATCCTGGCGGGTAATGCGCCGCCCGGCAATAATCTCATCTGCCAGTGCCATAATATTGATGCTATCGGCAGTATTATGTTCAGTAGTCATGGTTAAAACTCCCTCGTAAACTTAAATTTTATCGTTAGTTTACATTTTAGTAGTCCAGTTTCTTATTGTCAACCTGTTTTTGTGTTAACGTTTACATAGATCAGGGGAACTATCAGAAACACATTAGCCAATATTCCAATGGTCGGAGAGGCAATGTCAATGCAGGCACGCTCGCGCTACTATCCACGCCTAGCGGATGCTAAACTCACGCTTCGCCTATGGCTCGCGTAGTCGCAGCACAAGACAACGCATAGCAGTTGTCTTGTACTGGGTGATATGCCACTGGCATATCACCCGCCGCGCACCGAGGCGCGTCTCAGTGCCCTGCATTGACACCGCCTTCTCCGCCCATCGCATTATCTGCCAATAGCTACATATCTGTTCAGACAAGAAAGGGATGAGTGAGGACAGTACCCATAGAAAACCTTT
>CAMFES010000088.1 GCA_945949525.1 uncultured Veillonellaceae bacterium | reverse complement strand
TTCATCCGTTAATGTTCCAAAAGCCTCATACCTTCACGACGACAAACTGAAATTTTATCCCTTCATGCGATTAATAGCGCTGAACAATGCCATAACCGAAGCGGACATAACATCCGTATCCATACCTGCGCCCCAGGTAATCGTCCCATCCGGGGCAGTTACGCCGATATAGGCCATGGCACGGGAGGTAGAACCGATTTCCAGGGCATGCTCACTGTAAATGAGGTTGCTATAGCGCACATCGGTATTTTCCTGAATGGCGTTGCTGATGGCATCCAGGCGGCCGTTGCCCTTTGCCTTGAACACGGTCGGCTTGCCGTTGATTTCCAGCTCCACATAGCCGGTGCGGGTGCCATCCACCTCTTTTTTCAGGCTGAAATCAATCAGCTTGTACGGCTCTGTTACATTTACATACTGGTCCTGGAATATCTGATAGATTTCATCTCCCAGAAGTTCCTTGTGCTTGTGGTCGGACACGCCCTTTACGCAGTAGCCGAAATCCTCACGCATTTTCTTTGGCATGGAAATGCCGTATTTCTGCTCCATGATATATGCCACGCCACCCTTGCCGGACTGGCTGTTGATGCGGATGACGTCAGCCTCATATTCGCGGCCCACATCATGAGGGTCAATAGGCAGATACGGCACTGTCCAGTGGTCAGGGTCCTGCTCCTCACGCCACTTCATACCCTTGGCAATAGCATCCTGATGAGAGCCGGAGAAGGCCGCAAACACCAATGCACCGGCATAAGGCTGGCGCTCATGGACGCGCATGCGGGTAACTTTTTCATAAAGGTCAACCAGGTCAGGCAGATTGCTGAAATCCAGACCCGGATCAACGCCCAGCACATACATATTCATGGCAATGGTTACAATATCCGCGTTGCCGGTACGCTCACCGTTGCCGAAAAGAGTACCCTCGATGCGGTCGGCACCTGCCAGGATGCCCAGCTCGGAATCAGCCACGCCGCAGCCCCGGTCATTGTGCGGATGCAGGGACAGCTCCACCGCATCACGATATTTCAGGTTGTTGGAAATATATGCCACCTGCATAGCGTAAATATGCGGCATGGACATCTCCACAGTTACAGGGATGTTGATGATGGCCTTGCGGTCAGGGGTCGGCTGCCATACATCCAGCACCGCGTTGCACACCTCAAGAGCATATTCAGGCTCCGTGCCGGTAAAGCTCTCCGGGGAATACTCAAACCGATAGTTTGCCCCGGCCTCCTCCGTAAGCTTTTTCAACAGCTTTGCACCATCGATGGCAATCTGCTTGATTTCCTCTTTGTTCTTCCTGAACACCTGCTGGCGCTGAGCCAGGGAGGTGGAGTTGTACACATGCACGATAGCATTCTTCACGCCGTCCAGGGCCTCAAAGGTCTTCTTGATGATATGCTCACGAGCCTGGGTGAGAACCTGCACCGTAACATCATCAGGAATCAGGTTTTCCTCCACCAGACGGCGCAGGAACATGTACTCAGTCTCCGAAGCAGCCGGGAAGCCTACCTCAATCTCCTTGAAGCCCACCTGCACCAGCATCTTGAAGAACTCAATCTTCTCATCCAGGCTCATAGGGATAATCAGGGCCTGATTGCCATCCCGCAAATCCACGGAACACCAGGTAGGCGCCTTGTCCGGATGCTGCTTGTAGGCCCAGCTCAAATCTATGGTAGGCGGCATAAAATAGCCTTCATGATACTTCTTTACATTTTCCATTACAAATCTCTCCTTTTTTTACCTGCCCCCTGCCGCAAATCACTGCCGCAGGCGAACCCAATACAACTTCTTCGGAGACCGGGCATATAAAAAGGCTCCGTCTCCTGTAACAGAGACGAAGCCCAAAAACTCCGTGGTACCACTCATCTTCGCACAAAGCCTGTGCGCACTCATTACGGATACATGCATATCCTCCTGCTGTAACGGCCAGTTCCCGGCACCGCCTACCATGCTGCCTGAACATCCAACAGCATTTCAACGGGCTGCTCCGGGGCCAGTTCACACCAGCCTGCCCGCTGCCTCACACCCTCCGGCAGCTCTCTGAAAGGCTCACTGATACTACTACTCCCCATCAAAGCATTTAGCATATTCATTTGCGTGATTAAAAGTATAGCAAATATTCACACAAAATTCAAGTACCCTGATTATTTCTTTGCAAAATGCAGTTTTCCGCCTTCCACGCTCATGGCTACTGTATCGCCCTCGCTGACATCGCCCCGGATGATGGATTTGCTAAGCTCCGTTTCCACGGTATGGCTCAGCAGGCGGCGCAGAGGACGTGCGCCAAAGTCGGCATCAAAGCCCTGGTCGGCCAGAAGCTGCAGCGCCGCATCATCCCAGACAAGGTGCAGCTTAATCTGCTTTTCAAGCCGCTCGTTCAGCTGGCTCAAAAGCAGGGAGGCAATATTCTTTACCTGCTCCTTGGCCAGTCCCCTGAACACCACGATATCATCCACGCGGTTCAGGAACTCAGGGCGGAAGTAGTCCTTCAATATCTCCCTGACCGTGTTCTCCGCCTCGCTGTAATCCTTGCTGAGAATCTCATGAGAGCCCAGGTTGGAGGTCATGATGATGACGGTGTTCTTGAAGTTCACCACCCGGCCCTTGCCGTCGGTGAGCCTGCCGTCATCCAGAATCTGCAGCAGCACATTGAACACATCACGATGGGCCTTCTCAATCTCATCCAGCAGGATTACGCTGTAGGGACGGCGGCGCACCGCCTCGGTAAGCTGACCGCCCTCATCATAGCCCACATAGCCCGGAGGCGCACCAATCAGCCGCGCCACGGAATGCTTCTCCATGTACTCGCTCATATCTATGCGAATCATGCTGCGCTCATCATCGAAAAGAGCCTCCGCCAGCGTCTTGGCAAGCTCCGTCTTGCCCACGCCGGTAGGACCCAGGAAGATAAAGGAGCCAATCGGCCGCTCCGGGGCCTTGATGCCTGCCCGGGCGCGGAGGATGGCCTCACTGACAACCCTGACAGCCTCATCCTGTCCTACCACCCGCTCATGCAGCACGTCCTCCAGATGCAGGAGCTTTTCGCGCTCGCCGGTGAGCATCTTGGCAACAGGGATACCTGTCCAGCGGCTGATTACCCTGGCGATATCCTCCTCGCCAACCTCCTCCTTCAAGAGCTGGTTGTCCGCAGATTTTTCCGCAATGGCGGCTTCCTCTGCCGCCAGCTTTTTCTGCAGCTCCGGCAGCCTGCCGTACTTCAGCTCCGACAGCTTATTCAGGTCATAATCACGCTCCGCGCTTTCCATCTGGCTGCGGACGGCGTCCATTTCCTTTTTGATGCCCCGGACGCGGAGGATGGACTGCTTTTCAGCCTCCCACTGCTTCTGCAGCTCCTGCTGATGCTTCTGCAGCTCCTCCTTTTCCTTCTGGATGCCTGCCAGCTTTTCCTGCCCTGCCGCATCGTTTTCCTTCTGCAGGGCCTGCTCCTCAATCTCCAGCTGAAGTATCTTGCGGCGCACCTCATCCAGCGGGCCCGGCATTGACTCAATCTCCGTGCGGAGCTTGGCCGCAGCCTCGTCCACCAGGTCAATGGCCTTATCCGGCAGGAACCTGTCGGATATATAGCGGTCAGACAGCACAGCCGCCGACACCAGTGCCGCATCCCGGATGCGGACGCCGTGATGCACCTCGTAGCGCTCCTTCAGGCCGCGCAGGATGGAGATGGTATCCTCAACGGAAGGCTCCCCTACCATTACAGGCTGGAAGCGGCGCTCAAGGGCGCTGTCCTTCTCAATGTATTTTCTGTACTCGTTCAGGGTGGTAGCGCCGATGCAGCGCAGCTCGCCCCTTGCCATCATCGGCTTCAGCAGGTTCCCTGCATCCATGGCGCCATCAGTGGCACCGGCCCCCACTACGGTATGCACCTCATCAATAAACAGCAGAATCTGCCCATCAGACTTGACCACCTCATTGAGTACGGACTTCAGCCTTTCCTCAAACTCGCCCCGGTACTTGGCACCGGCCACCAGCGCACCCATATCCAGCGAGAACAATGTTTTATTCTTCAGGGATTCCGGCACATCTCCTGCCACAATACGCCGTGCCAGCCCCTCTACAATTGCGGTCTTGCCCACGCCCGGCTCGCCGATCAGCACCGGGTTGTTCTTGGTGCGGCGGGACAAAATCTCAATGGTTCTGCGGATTTCGTCATCCCTGCCGATAACAGGGTCCAGCTTGCCCTGACGCGCCACCTGGGTCAAATCCCTGCCAAACTTCTCCAGCGCCTTGTAACCGTCCTCCGGGTTGGTTGAGTTCACATTCTGCTTGCGGTTCTTCTTGATAGAAGCCATGATACCGGACTTGCTCAGGCCGAAATCACGGCAGATGCCGCGCACCTCCTCACCGCCATCCTCGGCAATAGCCAGCAGAAGATGCTCGGTGCTGATGTACTCGTCATTCATGGATTTGGCCAGCTGCTCGGACTTGGCCATGACACGGCCCAGCTCCACGCTCATGGTGAGCCTGTCCTGGCCCTTGACGCTGGGGATTTTTCTCAGCTGCTGCTCAAGACGCTGCTGAAGCATGCCCAAATCAGCTCCCGCCTCCTGGAAAATCGTTTCCAGCAGCCCCTCCGGCTCCTGCACCAGTGCCAAAAGCACATGCAGGCTGGTGATTTCCTGATGATAATGCAGTGCCGCATTCTGCTGTGCCCGCTGCAATGTATTCAAAACTCTCTGAGTATATTTTTCCTGTTCCATACCTTATTCTCCACCTTTCCACTCGTTACATTACTGTACCTGCTGAATTTATGCCAGTTGTATAGCAGAACGTATACCGGTTGTATGGCAATACCCACGAAAACACGCTCTCGCTCTTAGTCGTGCCTCGCGTTACTAACATTCATCTATCACTTCGTTCTGATGAATGAAGTAACGAGGCGCGACAAAGGTTTTCTTAGGGTACATGCCATACAACTTGCTTACAGCCTTCTGTACAACACCAGAAAATCAGCTGACAACAATCTGACAATAACATTTGTCTTTTTGACTTTCTACGTCTATTATAAAACAAAAAGACAAAAAGTCAATCACTTTTTGTCTTTTTGACTAATTATTTTACAGCTTCTTTGGCAGGGCCAGTTCTACAGTAAAGGTAGTGCCCTTGCCCAGCTCGCTTTCCACGTAGATATAGCCGTGATGTTCATCCACAATATCCTTGGCAATGGCCAGCCCCAGCCCGTTGCCGCCCATCTGCCGGGAGCGGGCCTTATCAACGCGATAGAACCTGCCAAATATCTTTTCCTTGTCTTCCTTCGCCAGTCCGATGCCGTTGTCGGCCACGCTGAACCGCAGCCGCTTGCTTTTCGGCGCTTCAGCCGTCACCGTAACCGTGCCATAATCCTGCGTGTACTTTACGGCATTGTCCACCAGAATCATAATCAGCTGATTGATTTTCTGCTCATCTCCCACCCACAGGATGGATTCAGCAATATTGCCCACCAGGGTGATGTTCTTTTTATCAGCCATAGGCTGCATATTCCTCAGCACCTGCTGCATGGAGGCAGACAAATCAAACTCCTGCATGTTCAGCTTTTCCACGTTGTTGTCACTGCGGGCAATAATAAGCAAATCCCCCACCAGCTTGCTCATCTTCTTGACCTCGTCCTTTACATCGTCAATAACCTGCCGCAAAAACGGTGACTGCACAGCCGGGTCATTGCTGAGAAGGTCCGCCGAGGCCATAACCACGCTAAGAGGCGTGCGCAGCTCATGGGAGGCATCCGCCGTAAACTGCTTCTGCCTTTCATAGGCCGCCTGCATCGGTGCCATGACACAGCCGGCAATGTAATACCCCGCCATGGCGGCCAGCACCAGAGCAACGAAGGAAACCAGCCCCAGAAAATAAGAAAATTTGGTCAGGCCCTTGTACAAGGCATTAATGTCCTTGCCCAGATAGACGACACCCACATTCTGCCCGTTTATCTTCACATAGGCCGCCGTCATCATGATAACCTTGTCAGGATCGCCATTCTGTTCAAAGACGGCCACATCTGTAAAGGGAACCTGCCCATCCCTGATAATAGCCAGCACATCCTCCTCGATTCTCTGAGGAGCCCTGGAAAAATGACGCAGCTCGCCTGCATTATCATAGGCATAGAAAAACATCCTCTCCCGGTAGCCCAGGTCATCCGGGAAAAAGTGCGTCTGCATCATCAGCGACTCCCCGGAGGCCACATCCTGCACAGCGCTGGACAGCTCCCTGGCCTGCTCCGAGCTTACTGCCCATATCATACCGCGGTAGCTCAGGACTATAATAAGCGCAAAAATCAAAAACATCAGGGTCGTGTACGCCACCGTCAGACGCCAGCGGCTTCTGTAAAAGATATTGGTCAGCTTATGCTTATTTAATTTCCAGTTTATAGCCAACACCCCGAATCGTGCTTATCATCATCTGCCCGTCAGCCGACTCCAGCTTCTTTCTCAGCAGCTTTACGTATGAATCAATGTTGTTGGAGCTGACCTCCGACTCCAGACCCCATATCCGGTCCAGTATGATATCGCGGGGCACAACTATCCCCATATTCTGCACCAGCAAATCAAAAATCTGGAACTCCCGCGGTGAAAGCTGTATCACCTGCTCCCCCTTCTTCAGCACCTTGGATGTACGATCCAGGGTAAAATCCCCCAGCTCCATCATATCCTGCTGAATCTTCTGGCTGCTGCGCCGTCCCAGAGCGCGCAGGCGGGCCATCAGCTCGGCAAATTCAAAGGGCTTTACCAGATAATCATCTGCCCCGGCATCCAGCCCCGTAACCCTGTCCTCCACGGAGTCCCTGGCCGTCAGCAGCAATATTGCCCTCTGATAGCCCTCGCTGCGGAGCTTTTTGCACGCATCCACACCGGATACCTTCGGCATCATCCAGTCCAGCACCAGTACATCATAATCCTCATACATGGCATAATCATACACCATATCGCCAGTAGTAACCCACTCGGTAGAAATGCCATTCTGCTCCAGCATGTACTTTATCAGCTTGCCCAGCTTCATATCATCCTCTGCCAGCAAAATATGCATAATATCAACCTCCACACACACTTATCTAGTCTTATTTTACTAGAGTTGGGTGAAAATTGTATGTAAAAAGATAAATTTCAGTTTGTCGTAGTGGGTGTACGATACTTTGGTGACAATATAAATTGATTTAATTTGTAAATTTGTGGACTCTGTTCAGACATAAAAAAGGGGTGAGCAGGGGCAATACCTATAGAAAACACGCTCGCGCTCCTCATTGTGCCTAGCGGATGCTAAGCTCTTGCTGCGCCTGACGGCTTGCAAGTCGCTAAGCAC
>CAMFES010000087.1 GCA_945949525.1 uncultured Veillonellaceae bacterium | reverse complement strand
TGGAGCAGACCAAGGAAATCGTGCGCAGCTTCAACAGGATTTACAACTGCGAGGCTCTGGTGGAGCCGGATATCATGCTGCCGGACAACGATATCTGCCGCCGCCTGCCGGGCACTGACGGCAAGGCGAAGATGAGCAAGTCCCTGGGCAACTGCATCTATCTTTCTGATGATGAAAAGACCGTGCAGCAGAAGATTATGAATATGTACACAGACCCTACCCATATCAAGGTTTCCGACCCTGGTCATCTGGAGGGCAATACGGTGTTTACCTATCTGGATGCTTTCAGCAAGGAGGAGGATTTTGCCGAATATCTTCCTGAGTACAAGAATCTTGATGAGCTGAAGGAGCATTATACCCGCGGCGGACTGGGGGATGTGAAGATTAAGCGTTTCCTGAACAGCATCATGCAGGCGGAGCTTGCGCCTATCCGTGCCCGCCGCAAGGAATATGAGAAGGATATTGCCGCTGTCTATGACATCTTAAGGGCAGGTAGTGACAGGGCGCGTCAGGTGGCAGAGGCTACCCTGCAGGATGTAAAGGATGCCATGAAGATTAATTATTTTGCGGATGCCGAGCTGATTCAGGCTCAGGCGGCAAAATATCAGGGCTGATTTAAGGGAAATCGTTTATGGAGCAGTATTCAATAAGGCTTGAATGCTTTGAGGGGCCCATGGAGCTTCTCATGCATCTTATTGAGAAAAACAAAATAGACATCTACGATATACCTATTGCCTCACTGACGGAGCAGTATATTGAGTATTTGGACAAATTCCGCAGCTTCAATATTGAGATTGCCAGTGAGTTTATCATCATGGCGGCCACCCTGTTGCAGATAAAATCCCGTATGCTGCTGCCGAAGCCTCCCAAGGAAAAGGACGAGGCTGATGAGGCAGACCCGCGTCAGGAGCTGATTGAACGCATACTGGAGTATCGCCGTTTCAAGGAGGTAAGCGGTGTCATGGGGGAACTGCAGAGGTCCCAGGAGCGGTTTCTGGCCCGCGAGCCTATGGAGCTGCCTGTGCGGCATCTGCCGCCGAAAAATCTCTCCCTGAATGAGCTGCTGGAGGCCTTTGCCAATGTGCTGGCTGTGCGCAGGGAGCTGAAGATTCCCCAGGTGCTGGTGGCGCCGGAGGAGTTTAGCGTGCAGGACAAGATGGAGGAGCTGATTTCCATTTTGTACCGCATGAACGGCAGGGTGAGATTTGTTGAGGCTTTTCAGGGAAACAGCCGGGCGGAGTTGATTACTACATTTCTGGCGATGCTGGAGCTAATCAAGCTGCATAGCATAACTGTACAGCAGCAAGGGCAGTTCGGGGAAATCTACATTTCCATAAGGATGGATGGCTGCGGCACTGACGGGAAAAATGCGAGGGCAGGTGAAGGGGAAGATGTTCATGAATGAGCTGACAGGGGCTTTTGAGGCTGTGCTGTTTGCCAGTGGTGAGCCTGTGTCAATGGAGAGCCTGAAGGAGATTTTGGGAATAGATGCAGATAACGTGCGGGAGCTGGCAGAGGCTTACAGCAGGCAGCTGGAGGAAAGGGGCAGCGGGCTGCAGCTGCAGCAGGTTGCTGGAGGCTGGCAGCTGGTTACCAGGGCGCAGTATTTCCACTACGTGGAAAGGCTCAGTGAGGAGAGGGATAAGAGGCTTTCCCCTGCGGCTATGGAAACCCTTTCCATAGTGGCCTTCAAGCAGCCTATTACCAAGCAGGAGATTGAGCATATCCGCGGCGTGCGCATTGAAAAGATTATGTCAAAGCTGCTGGAAATGGAGCTGATACGGGAGCTGGGGCGCAAGGATACCATCGGGCGGCCCATCCTCTACGGCACGACAGATACGTTTTTGCAGTGCTTCGGGCTGAATGACATCAGTGACCTGCCGGAGCTGCCGGAGGCGGACCGCAGTATTCTGGAGCATGAGCAGCTGGATTTGTTTGCGGAGGCGGAGCTGCCGGAGCAGGAAAATGGGGAAGAGCCTTAGAAGGCAGAGTGGCAGTTATCAACGGTCAACTTAATATTATAGCACAAGACAGAAGGTCTGATTTTGCGTGAAATCAGGCCTTCTTTTTTAGTGTGATATTGAAATAAATATAAAAAATAGGTAAATACACAGTTCAATGTGAACAGCCCGATTTCTTGCGAAACCGGGCTGTTTGCTTGCATAGTGCTATGAATTTTGTAGCATGGTGAGATATTTCTTCTGTTCAGTTTTTGTGATTTTCATGCTGTTCATTACCTTTTCAGCAGACCACTGTGTAGTTTGCATCAGATTTTTGATATTAGCCAAGGTGCTTTCGAATGCTCCCTTACGTTCGCCATCCTGCATGCCCAGATGGTAACCAGCTTGCTTAAATTCGCGAATCTTCATTTCGTATGTCATATAGCTCATCCTTTCAGCTTCGATATTTTTTTCCAGCTTGATGGCATCGTCAATTTCTTTGGTAAACTTGCTGTCAGCTTTCCTGCCGTTCATATAGTTGAGTATGGGAACCAGTGCCTTGGGTGTGTCTGGCGTGATGCTTCCCTGGCTGGAAATAAGGATTTTGCTTTGTGTGACTGAGTATCATATAGTTTGCAACATATCGAGATATTTCTTGCGCTCAGGTACGGCAACTTCAAGAATAGTGAGTGCTTTTTCAGCCGAGCAGTGAGTATTTTTCATCAGCATTTTGATGTTGGCCAAAGTGCTTTCAAAAGCTCCCTCCAATTTTCCTTCACGTTTTCCTTGATGGTAACCGGCCTGCTTAAATTCTCGGATTTTCATTTCGTATGTCATATAGCTCATCCTTTCAGCTTCGATATTCTTTTCCATCTTGATGGCATCGTCAATTTCTTTGGTAAACTTGCTGTCGGCTTTCCTGCCGTTCATATAGTTGAGTATGGGAACCAGTGCCTTGGGTGTATCCGGCGTGATGTTTCCCTGGCTGGAAATGACAATTTTTGTGGCTTCGTCCGGCAGGAGGATGGATTTGTCCTGCTGGCAGTAGTGTTGGAAAGTGTAGATGCACCGCTGGCCGTCCAGAAATTTGAAGGGGCAGAGGAAGATGATAATGCTCTTTTTAAGGGAGATATAATCTGCCCCGGCCGCCAGGTCATCCACATCAAATGCTCCCTGATAGAAGCGCATGCGCTTGGCAAGCCGCAAAGAGCTGTAGTAGCCTGTCTGCATCTCGATGTCATAGACGGTATTATTCTCGTCCTCTACATAGAGGTCAAAGCGTATGCCGTGTCCCTCGTATGAGTTCTTGATTTGTTTTTCAGTTTCCTTGAATCTGATTTCCCTGACCTTTACTTGCAGGATAATCTCCAGTAGCTTGATAATGAGCTTTGGGTGTTTGCTAAGAACCAGCTTGAACATGTAGTCATCGGTAAATCCCAGCTCCTCCCAGGATTTGATGACAGGCATATCCTCATAAACCATAGTGTATTCCCCTTTCATTATATCAAAATCCCTTAAAACATGCAGATGAAATTTTATCAAATCCTCTATTAAATCTCCTGTAAAGCCTCCTTAATTTTGTGAATATTTTTCACACTGCCATATTTCGCATTTTATAGCGTATTTGTGAAAATGTAAAGCAAAATTAAGCCATTATAATAAAACGCATTTTTACTATATAAGAAATGTCTCCCGTACAAGACATTTAGCGAAAATGTCTTGTACGGGGGGCGAACGTAGTATAATAAAAGACAAATGTGGATAACTCAGGGATTTGCCTGAATTTGCAGAAAATAGGGAGAAATGATTATGGCTATGTGGACGGCCACCGGCAAGGTAAACTTTTACTTCTGATAAGCGTATCCTACTCTTCGGGGAAGCATGCGGATTCTCCGGCTGATAGCGTAATTTTATATTGTATTTTTGTATGGCAAAGGCCCGGCTTATTGGGAAGCCGGGCCTTTGCCGTGCCGTCATATATGGGAGCTGTGGATAGCTATTGCACAAGCAAATCCTTGTGCATGTTGATGATTTCACCTATCAGCATCTTGCCCCGGATGTCGGTATGCAGGCCGTCGTTGGCCCACTCCGGCGCCAGAATGGTTTTGCTGGCATCATAAAAATAAGGCTCCAGGTCAATGTAGTAGGGCTGCTGCCGGATAAAGGCATTTATGGCCTTCATCTTGCTGAGCCAGTTGACATCCGTTGGCGTCTGGAAGGCCAGCATGATGTTGTCAGGATTGATAGGCGGCAGGGTCAGGAAGATGGGGCGTATATCGTTCTTGCGGCATTTTTCGGCAATCCGCGTCAGGTCGGCAATCACCATATCGGCAGAAATGCCGCTGGAGCGCAGGCTGTTGGACCCTGTCATAATCAGCAGATTGCGGGGCATGATTGGCAGTACGTCGCTGTCAAAGCGTGCCAGCGTGGTGGCAGAGGTATCGCCGCTGTGGCCTATGTTGATGCAGGGCATATCAATATAAGTGGTGTAGCTGTATTCCAGATTGGCCGGTGAGAAGGAGACAGCCCCGCCGCCGTGGGTAATGCTGTCCCCCAGGGCGGCCAGCACGGGTCTGGTGATGTGCGGCTCCACCTCAAAGCTGTCCGTATCGGAATATCTGCCAATAGTATTGCCGGAGGCATCGACGGCACGTACCCGCCAGTAATACCTTCGGGCGTAGCACCGCGGGTTTTCATCGTAACAGCTGAAGGAGCTGTCAACAACCTTTGACCATATTTTGCGGTCGGAAGGAGCGGTATTATTTTCTACGGCAGGGGGAGCCGATAAAAGCTCCACCTCATACCGGTCAGCACCCAGCATGGGAATCCACGTAAATACAGGATATACGGGCTGGGTGAAGTTTGGCATCCTGTCGAAGCTGTTCAATAGGGGCTTGTCAGGTACTGGCAGTTTATCATCAATGCAGACAGGCTCAGCGGTGGAAAAAACGCCGACAGGCTCCCTGCGCAGATTCATGGCCCTGACGCGCCAGTAGAGCTGCGGCTGCTCCCTGTAGGGGGTCAGGTCAATCTGCAGGCCGTTGGTGAAGACCTGGCTGGTGGCATAAAGATGGTTGACCGTGGAAAGCCTGGTCGTATTTTCCTCGTCAGGGGGCCCGGAGAGAAGCTCAAGCTCATACATGACCCCGTCAGGTATGCTGTGCCAGACAAGATACGGCTTCAGGCTGGCCGGATTTTCCGACGTGTATTTGAATATAGGCACCGGGCGTATAGGCTCCTGATAATTGGCGTTGGGAATGAGGGTTTCCTGTCCGGAAACCTTGCCGAAAATGCCGTAGGCAGTGATTTTGTAGTAGGCGGGAATGGCCGTAGGCGGCACAACGTAGGAATCCTGAACGGTAAGCTCCGAGGATACCTTGATGAAATCAGGCTCCCCCTCCACCAGTCCTGTGGTCTTATAGTAGGTTTCCACCTGATAAAGACATGGGTAAGGATAGCGCTTCCAGGACATGACAGTATTGCCGTCCACCTGCTCAAAGCTGGCTGTAATCCTGTAGCTTTTCAGCCCCAGCAAATCCGTTTTTTCCGTCAGGAAGATGCAGAAAATCGTAAAACAGCAGATAATGGTTAAAAATGAAAGAAAGTAGGCAATTAATTTTCGCATATAAAAATGCTCCTCGATTATTACTATAAATATCAGGTCTATTATACATTAAAAAAAACAATAGAACAACAAAGAGGCTTTTCAAACTGCCAATTTATTAGTATAATATTCGAGATAGAGTGAATTCAGGATATGAGCATGAATTTTAAGCTAAGTTCAGGCTTGAATCTGCATTTTGATTCGGGCTTGGATTTGGCTTGGAATTTTGATTTGAATTTCGGAACGGTACAGCCGTGGAAAATCATAAAATACACAGATAAGGAAATGATGGCATGTCATTAAATCAGGATTTTATCGCTGCAGCGAAGGAGCTGCTGGGCGAGGAGCAATTTTTTGTAAATGAGCCGATGAGCAGGCATACTACCTTCAATATCGGAGGGCCGGCAGACTATCTGCTGTTCCCGTCCAGCATGGAGCAGGTGGCCAGGATATTTGTGCTGCTGAGGGACTATGATATTCCGCATACTGTATTGGGCAACGGCTCCAACGTCCTGGTGCTGGACAAGGGCATCAGGGGAGCTGTCATAAAGTTTCACGCACCTATGAGCTACAAGCGCTGCGAGGGAAACAGGATTGTTGCCGGAGCAGGTGCGTACCTGAAGCATGTTTCCCAGTTTGCGGCGGAAAATGGCCTGACCGGGCTGGAATTTGCCTGTGGCATACCGGGCAGCCTTGGCGGTGCGGTGTTCATGAATGCAGGAGCCTATGACGGGGAAATGAAGAATATTGTCTGCCAGGTGAAGACTGTGGCCCACAATGGCAACATTACCACCTATGAGCGGGATGAGCTGGATTTTGGCTATCGTCACAGCGTTTTTCAGCATAACGGACAGGCAATCTGTGAGATTGTCATGGAGCTGCAGCCGGGAAACAGGGATGACATTCAGGCAAAGATGGCTGACTTCACCAAACGCCGTGAAAGCAAGCAGCCGCTGGAGCTGCCAAGTGCCGGCAGCACATTCAAGAGACCACAGGGGTATTTTGCCGGTACACTGATTGATGAAACGGGACTGAAGGGGCTGCAGGTGGGCGGTGCCCAGATTTCCACCAAGCACGCCGGTTTTGTTGTCAACTCCGGCAATGCCACGGCAGCAGATGTTCTTCAGCTGATCAAGGAGGTACAGGACAGGGTGTATGCCAAAAACGGCGTCAAGCTGTTTCCGGAGGTACGCATCATAGGTGAGCAGTAAGCGGGGGACATGGTATGGCAAAGGAGATAGAGCGCAAATTTTTGGTTGACCGTGCCCTGTGGAGGCCTTCCGGCGAAGGCGTCGTCATTCGTCAGGGATATCTTTCCCTTGATCCGGAGCGCACTGTCAGGGTGCGGCTGAAGGGGGAAAGGGGATTTCTGACCGTCAAGGGAAGGAATCACGGTATCTCCCGCACGGAGCTGGAGTATGAGATTCCGGCGGCGGATGCCGTGCAGCTTTTGGATGAGCTGTGCCTGCGGCCCCTGGTGGAAAAGACCCGCTATGTCGAGTTTTATCAGGGACAGCAGTGGGAGATTGATATTTTTGCCGGTGACAATGAAGGCCTGGCCGTGGCCGAGGCGGAGCTGGCCAGCGAGGAGGACAGGCTGGTGCTGCCTGACTGGGCAGGCAGGGAGGTTTCCGGCGATGTCAGATACTATAATTCCAGCCTGATACATAATCCCTATAAAAACTGGGAGTTACACTAGAAAATGATAGACAAAGGTATTTATTAAATGTACATTTTTGTCAAATGCGGCCAGATGTGCAAATCGAGGCTACGGATGTGCATCTGGAGGATAATAGCTGTAATATTTTCCATTAGATGTTGACAAATTAGTGTTAATGAGTGATAATATACAAAGCTCAATGAAAACTTG